>NZ_JACHYV010000008.1:0-220675 GCF_014193135.1 Rhizobium sp. BK049 | reverse complement strand
CCGGTTGCGATCCTGCTCCCCACAGCCCCAAACGGCTAAGAAGGTGACGATCCGACAACCAGCTGCCGGGCGGGCGGCCACCCGCCCGGCAGGCATCAATATCCTACATTTTTCTTATCCAAGAAGGTGCCGGAAGGCGGATGAGGGGCAGGCGGCGATCTAGAGGCCGGAAATATTCTCCTGTCGCAGCACCCAGCCCTATTCGGCCGCGATCAGCAGCTTCTTCTCACGCGCCGCTCTCAGCCTTGCGAAATCATCGCCGGCATGGTGTGACGAGCGGGTCAGCGGGCTGGAGGCCACCATCAGGAAGCCCTTGCTGTAGGCGACCGTCTCGTAAGACTTGAACTCGTCGGGCGTGACGAAGCTTTCGACCTTGTGGTGCTTGCGGGTCGGCTGCAGGTATTGGCCGATCGTCAGGAAGTCGACATCGGCTGTGCGCAGGTCGTCCATCAGCTGCAGCACTTCATTGCGCTCCTCGCCAAGGCCGACCATGATGCCTGACTTGGTGAACATGGTGGGATCGAGTTCCTTCACCCGCTGCAGCAGGCGGATGGAATGGAAATAACGGGCGCCGGGGCGAACCGTCAGATAGTTGCCGGCCACCGTTTCCATATTGTGGTTGAAGACGTCGGGTTTGGCGGCGACGACGCGCTCCAGGGCGCCCGGCTTCTTCAGGAAATCAGGCGTCAGGATCTCGATCGTCGTTCCCGGCGAGGCGGCACGGATCGCCCAAATCACCTTTTCGAAGTGCTCGGCACCTCCGTCCTCGAGATCGTCGCGGTCGACCGAGGTGATGACGACGTGGCTGAGGCCCATCTCCTTGACCGCCTTGGCGACGTTTTCGGGCTCGGCCATGTCAAGCGCATTCGGCTTGCCGGTCGCGACATTGCAAAAGGCGCAGGCGCGGGTACAGATCTCGCCCATGATCATGAAGGTCGCGTGCTTCTTGTCCCAGCACTCGCCGATATTCGGGCAGCCGGCCTCCTCGCAGACGGTGACCAGCTTGTGCTCCTTCACGATGGCGCGTGTCTCGGCATAGCCCTTGGAAGTCGGCGCCTTGACGCGGATCCAATCCGGCTTGCGCATGACATCCGTATCCGGCCGATGCGCCTTCTCAGGATGGCGCACGCGCTTGGCGTCGGGATTGATCGTGTCGAGAATGGTCACCATTGCAGTCTCAGCTTTCCGCCGCCCTAAGCGGCACAGTCCCTACGACGCGTCGCAATTTAGCGCCGCACCAGTCGCGCAACGAATATCAGCAGGCAGGCGCCGAGGAAACCCGTCACGAAATAGCCGAGCCGTCCACCGGCCAGTTGAACGTGAAACTGGGCGAGGATGGCGGTGGCGACAACCGAGCCGACAATGCCGAGCACGATGTTCAGGAAAATTCCATATCGTGCATCCATCAGCTTGCCGGCCAGCCAGCCCGCAAGTCCGCCGATGATGATTGCCGAAATCCAGCCCACGCTTTCCATGCCTGTCCTGCCCTCAATCTGCGCTAAGCGACCGCTCTGGCGACCAGCACCACGATGATGGCGCCGACGGTGGCGTGGATGATCTGCACGACCAGCGCATTTTCAATGCCCAGCGAAATGCCGAGCGCGCTGAACAGATAGCCGCCGACGAAGGCGCCGATGATGCCGCTCAGCAGGCATCTGATCAAACCGCCGCCACCGACGACGAGACTTGCCAGGAAGCCCGCAACCAGGCCGATCAGCAAAAACACCAGCAACGCCTGCGTCTCCATAGACATGATGATTTCCTTTCGCCTTTTCCACCCGACCGGAGTGGCTTTCCACTCCGGAAAAGGGGCAGCGCCCAAAAATTCTCAAGCGTTCAGTACACGACCGTAAGCATCGAGCACCGCTTCCTTCATCGTCTCGGATACGGTCGGATGAGGGAAGATGGTATGCATCAGTTCTTCCTCGGTCGTTTCGAGGTTCATCGCGACGACGAAGCCCTGGATGAGCTCGGTGACTTCGGCGCCAACCATGTGGGCGCCGAGCAGTTCGCCGGTCTTCTTGTCGAAGATCACCTTGACCATGCCCTGGTCTTCGCCGAGAGCGATCGCCTTGCCGTTCGCCGCGAAGGAGAAGCGACCGACCCGGATATCGCGGCCCAGCTCCTTGGCCTTGGCTTCCGTAAGGCCGACGGAGGCGACCTGCGGATTGCAATAGGTGCAGCCCGGCACCTTGCCCTTGTCGGTGGGATGAACATTCGGCAGGCCGGCGATTTTTTCGACGCAGACGACGCCCTCATGCTCGGCCTTGTGGGCCAGCATCGGCGGGCCGGCGACATCACCGATCGCATAGATACCCGCCACATTGGTCTTGCCGTAACCGTCGGCGACGACGCAGCCGCGGTCGGTCTTGATGCCGAGCGCCTCCAGGCCGAGGTTTTCGATATTGCCCTGAACGCCGACAGCCGAAATCATCCGGTCGGCGGTGATCTGCTGGACCTTGCCGTCTGCAGTCTCGACATGGGCGGTGATGCTGTTTGCCGCCTTCTCGACCTTGGTCACCTTGGCGCTGGTGAAGATCTTGAGGCCGCGCTTTTCCAGCTGCTTGCGGGCGACGGCGGTGATTTCGGCATCCTCGACCGGCATGATGGTCGGCATCACTTCCACCACCGTGACGTCGACGCCCATCGAGCGATAGAAGCTTGCGAATTCGATGCCGATCGCACCCGAGCCCATGACGATCAGCGACTTCGGCAGCGCATCCGGCTTCAGCGCCTCGAAATAGGTCCAGATCAGCTTGCCGTCGGGCTCGATGCCGGGCAGCGCGCGCGGACGGGCGCCAGTCGCGATGATGATGTGCTTGGCGGTATAGGTGCCCTCGCCCTTGACATTCTTTGGCAGCGGGTGCTGCGGCTCGACTACCGGCTTCGACGACTTGCCGACGACGATTTCACCAGGCTTCGAAAGCTTCGCCTCGCCCCAGATGATGTCGATCTTGTTCTTCTTCATCAGGAAACCGACGCCGGCGTTGAGACGGGCGGAGACAGCGCGCGAGCGGCCGACGACGGCCTTGGCATCCGGCTTGACCGTGCCTTCAAGAACGAGGCCGAAATCCTTGAAGTGATTGGCGTGATCGAGTACCTCGGCCGAACGCAACAGCGCCTTCGTCGGTATGCAGCCCCAGTTCAGGCAGATGCCGCCCATATGTTCGCGCTCGACTATCGCCGTCTTAAGCCCGAGCTGGGCCGCGCGAATGGCGGCGACATAGCCGCCGGGACCGGAGCCGATGATGATGACGTCGTAGGATTCAGCCATGTGTTTCCTGCCTTTGCTATGCTGCGCTGCGGGTCATGAGCACCCACGCGTGCCTATTGCTGTTTTCGAAGAGCGGCACGGCATCAGCGCGGGCAGCCCTCCAAGAATCCGTTTCTTTCATAAGCGACAAAGCCGCCTCATTATCGCTTGCTGCGACCAGCCTGACTGGCGGCGACCAACCCTTTCGGATCGTCCAGCAGCCTGCGTCCGAGGCCGATGCCGCGCATATGGCGATAAACGCGCCGAGACTGCCGGTGAACCAGTTTTTCAGATCCCCAGCATCATCCGCACGATCGATTCCAGCCCGCGCCCGAGCGCCCGCGTGTTTTCCGCATCGAGGTGAATGCCGTCGATCGGCGTGGTCTTGGCGACAGAATTGCCATCGAAAAAGCCACAACCAAGCTCGTCGGCAAGGTCGCGATAGAGCGTTGCGAGCTTCGCCGATTCCTCGATGCCGCCGGGAAAGGATGCGGCGAAGGGCACATTGCCGGTCGCGCAGATCGCCGGCGGCGCTACGATCAGGATCTCCGGCCCGTCGAATTCAAAGGGCCAGGCGTGATTGCGGATCAGTCGCACAAGCCGGCTGATGCCTTGGCAGGCGGCGAAAGCTGAACCAGCCACAACCGGCTTCATGTCATTGGTGCCTAGCAGCAGGATGACGAGGTCGAGCGGTGCATGCGTCTGCAGGATCGTCGGCAGGACGCGTGCACCATTGCGGTCGCAATCGGCGAGGTGGTCGTCGAAAGCGGTCGTGCGACCGTTCAGCCCTTCGGCGATAACACGCGCCTCGCTGCCGAGCGCTGCCTGAAGCACGCTCGGCCAACGGTTCTTGTACTCATGACGGCCGATTGTCTCAGGATCATGACCCCAGGTCAGCGAGTCACCATAGCAAAGAACGGTCTTGGTCATTTCCGCCTCCGCTTCGCTATCAGACAAGCAAGCCCATCGGGTTTTCGATATAGCCCTTGAAGGCCTGGAGCAGCTCGGCGCCGAGGGCGCCGTCGACGCAGCGATGGTCGGTCGACAGCGTCACCGACATCACGGTGGCGATCGCCATTTCGCCGTTCTTGACGATCACCCGCTGCTCGCCGGCGCCGACCGCGAGGATCGTCGCATGCGGCGGGTTGACAACGGCGGCGAAGTTCTTCACGCCCATCATGCCCATGTTCGAGACCGAACTCGTGCCGCCCTGATATTCCTCGGGCTTCAGCTTGCGGTCCTTGGCCCGCTTGCCGAGATCGCGCATCTCGTTGGAGATGACAGACAGCGTCTTCTGCTCGGCCTTGCGAATGATCGGCGTGATCAGGCCGCCCGGGATCGACACGGCGACGCCGACGTCGGCGTGCTTGTGCTTGATCATGTTATTGTCGGTCCACGACACATTGGCGTCCGGAACGTCGCGCAGCGCCAGCGCCATGGCCTTGATGACCATGTCGTTGACCGAGAGCTTGTAGGCCGGAGCATTGTCCTTGCGCGGCGCCGCATCGTTCAGCTGGGCGCGCAGTGCCATCAGAGCGTCGAGCTCGCAATCGACGCTGACGTAGAAATGCGGGATCGTCTGCTTGGATTCGACCAGCCGCCGGGCGATCGTCTTGCGCATGCCGTCATGCGGCACAAGCTCGTAGGAGCCCGGCTCGAAGAGCTTGAGCACGGCTTCCTCGGAGGCACCCTTCGGCGCCGCGGCCGGAGCCGGCGCGGCTGCAGCCTGAGGAGCAGCAGCGGCGGGAGCGGCAGCAGCCTTGGCGCCACCACCGGCAACGGCAGCTTCGATATCGCTCTTGATCACGCGGCCATGCGGACCGGAACCGGCGACGGCCGACAAGTCGATACCAGCTTCCTTGGCCAGCCGGCGGGCGAGCGGCGAAGAGAAGGTGCGGTTGCCACCTGATGAAGCGGCCGCGGGTGCTGCGGCAGGCGCCGGTGCCGTGGCCGGAGCTGCCTCAGCCTTCGCCGGCGCAGCGTCGGCCTTCGGCGCAGGTGCGGCCTCAGCCTTGGCCGGAGCGGCGGAACCTGCACCATTTGCGGCAGCGGCGACATCTTCGCCATCGGCGGCGAGAACGGCAATCAGCGCATTGACCTTAACGCCTTCGGTGCCGGCCGGGACGACCAGCTTGGCGACCGTGCCTTCATCGACGGCTTCGACTTCCATCGTCGCCTTGTCGGTCTCGATCTCGGCGATCACATCGCCAGATTTGACCGTGTCGCCTTCCTTGACCAGCCACTTGGAAAGATTGCCTTCTTCCATGGTCGGAGAGAGGGCGGGCATCGTGATATTGATCGGCATCGAAATACCCTCCCCTTATTTGTAGCAAACAGCCTTCACCGCATCGACGACTTCGCCGACGTTCGGAAGCGCCAGCTTTTCGAGATTGGCGGCGTAAGGCATCGGAACGTCCTTGCCTGCGATCGTCAGGATCGGCGCATCGAGATAGTCGAAGGCCTGCTGCATGACGCGGGTGGCGATTTCGGTGCCGACGGAGGATTGCGGATAACCTTCCTCGACGGTGACGAGGCGGCCGGTTTTCTTCACCGATTCGATAACCGTCGGCAGATCCATCGGGCGGATGGTGCGAAGGTCGATCAGTTCAACGTCAATGCCGAGCTGTTCGAGTTCGGCGGCCGCCTTCGTCGCATAGGTCATGCCGATGCCGAAGGAGACGACGGTGACGTCTTTGCCCTGGCGATGGATCCGCGCCTTGCCGATCGGCAGGACGAAATTATCGAGCTTCGGCACGTCGAAGTGCTGGCCGTAGAGAATTTCGTTTTCGAGGAAGATGATCGGGTTCGGATCGCGAATCGCCGCCTTCAGCAGACCCTTGGCGTCGGATGCCGTGTAAGGCATGATCACCTTGAGGCCGGGGATGGCGCTGTACCAGGCGGCATAGTCCTGGCTGTGCTGGGCGCCGACGCGGGCGGCGGCACCATTCGGGCCGCGGAAGACGATCGGAGCGCCCATCTGGCCGCCGGACATATACAGCGTCTTGGCGGCCGAGTTGATGATGTGGTCGATCGCCTGCATGGCGAAATTGAAGGTCATGAATTCGACGATCGGGCGAAGGCCGGCCATGGCGGCACCGACGCCGACGCCGGCAAAGCCGTGCTCGGTGATCGGCGTATCGATGACGCGGCGGGGGCCGAATTCCTGCAGCAGGCCCTGCGTGACCTTGTAGGCGCCCTGATATTCGGCGACTTCCTCACCCATGACGAAGACGTCGTCGTTGGCGCGCATTTCTTCGGCCATGGCGTCGCGCAACGCTTCGCGCACGGTCATCGACACCATTTCGGTGCCGGCCGGGATTTCCGGATCGTTCGGAACGACGGCTTTCGGCTCGGCCGGAAGCGGCGCGGAAGCAGAACCGGTGTTGGTCGGCTTCTCTTCCTGAGCCACCTGCGGAGCGGCTGCGGCCGACTTGGCAGCTGATATATCCGAAGCGGATTCGCCATCTTGCAGCAGCACGGCGATCTTGGTGTTGACCTTGACGCCTACGGTGCCGGCGTCGACCAGCAGCTTGCCGATGACGCCTTCGTCGACCGCTTCGACTTCCATCGTCGCCTTGTCGGTTTCGATTTCGGCGATGACGTCGCCAGAAGTGACCTTGTCACCTTCCTGCTTCAGCCATTTGGACAGCGTGCCTTCTTCCATCGTCGGAGAGAGGGCGGGCATGAGGATATCGATAGGCATGGGTTCCCTCCCCGATTAGAGCAGAATGTCGGTATAGAGCTCGGATGCATCCGGCTCCGGATCGGCCTGTGCGAAGTCGGCGCTGTCGGCGACGATGTCGCGAACATCCTTGTCGATCGCCTTCAGATCGTCTTCGGAAGCCCAGCCCTTTTCGATGAGGCGTGCCTTTACCTGCTCGATCGGATCCTGTTCGGAGCGCATCTTCTGCACTTCTTCCTTTGTGCGATATTTCGCCGGATCGGACATGGAGTGGCCGCGATAACGATAGGTCAGCATTTCGAGAATGATCGGGCCCTTGCCGGAGCGGCAATGTTCGAGCGCCTCGTCGGCCGCCGCCTTGACGGCGCGAACGTCCATGCCGTCGACCTGAATGCCGGGAATGCCGAAGCCGGAGCCGCGCAGCGAGTAATTCGACTGAGCGGTGGCACGGGCGGTCGAGGTGCCCATGGCGTAACGGTTGTTTTCGACGATATAGACGATCGGCAGCTTCCAGAGAGCCGCCATGTTGAAGCTCTCGTAGACCTGGCCCTGGTTGGCTGCGCCGTCGCCGAAATAGGCGATGGCGACATTGCCGTTGCCGCGGTAGTGGTTTGCAAAGGCAAGCCCCGTTCCGAGCGAAACCTGGGCGCCGACGATGCCGTGACCGCCGTAGAAATGCTTCTCTTTCGAGAACATGTGCATCGAGCCGCCCTTCCCGTGGGAATAGCCGCTGCGGCGCCCGGTCAGTTCCGCCATGACCCCGCGCGCCTCCATGCCGGTTGCCAGCATGTGGCCGTGGTCGCGATAGGCGGTGATGACCTGATCGCCTTCCTTCTGCGCCATCTGCATGCCGACGACGACAGCTTCCTGACCGATATAGAGATGACAAAAGCCGCCGATGAAGCCCATGCCGTAAAGCTGACCGGCCTTCTCCTCGAAGCGGCGGATCAGTAGCATCTCGCGATAGGCCTTGAGTTCCTCATCCCGGTCGAAGTCGGCTACCGGGCCTCCATTCGATGCTTTGGCTGCTGGTTTTGCTGCAGTTTTGCGGCTGGAAACGGTCGCGGTCTTTCGCGGCGCCATTCAACCCTCCCTATGGGTTTGTCATTTCTCGGTGGCGCGTACCATAGGGAAGAAATATGACCACAGCAATGCCATAATTGCATGGCTCGTATTCGACGCTAAATTATTGGAAATAAATTAGAAATTTCAATTAACCGAATTCCGGTTAATTGGAATAATGATTGAATATGACGATCTCGTCCGCACGCGACATATTCAGCTGATATCGCGCCTTTTCGTCCAGCATGTCCTTGTCGAGCGAGCCGTCACTCAGTAGCGCCACCTGGCTTTCCAGATGTTCGCGCTTCGCCTTCAGGACGGCAAGCTCCCTTTCGCGCGCAACGCGCTGACGCTCGAACGTCTCCGTCGCCCGCAGGCCATAATCGCCATGGATGCAATGATAACCGAAATAGGAAAGGAACGCGACCGTCATAGCCGGGATGACGAAGCGGCCGAGCTTTCTCTTCTTATGATGCTTTGTCCACATACACGCATGCTCTTGAACGCATTACCAATTCGTTCAGCATAACGCGCAGAGATTAACCGTTCATTGACCGTAACCGCCGGCAAGAAAAAACCCGCGCCGGTGAGGCGCGGGTCGAGCATTGCAAATCAGATCGGATCAGCCTTTGATGATCGAGCGGCCGGCATATTGGGCCTGGGGGCCTAGGCCCTCCTCGATGCGGATCAGCTGATTGTACTTGGCGAGACGGTCAGAACGCGACAGTGAGCCGGTCTTGATCTGGCCGCAGTTGGTGGCGACGGCGAGATCGGCAATGGTCGAATCTTCCGTTTCTCCGGAGCGGTGCGACATGACGGCGGTATAGGCTGCCTTATGCGCCGTGTTAACGGCATCAAGCGTTTCCGTCAGAGAGCCGATCTGGTTGACCTTGACGAGGATCGAGTTGGCGACGCCCATGCGGATGCCGTCGCGAAGGCGGGCCGAGTTGGTGACGAAGAGATCGTCGCCGACGAGCTGAGTCTTCTTGCCGATCAGATCGGTCAGCGCCTTCCAGCCCTCCCAGTCGTCTTCGGCCATGCCGTCTTCGATCGAGATGATCGGGTATTTGCCGGCGAGCTCGGCCAGATATTCGGCCATGGCGCCCGACTCGAGCGTGCGGCCTTCGCCCTCCAGAACATACTTGCCGTCCTTGAAGAATTCCGTCGAGGCGCAGTCGAGGCCGAGGCACATGTCGTCGCCCGGCTTGTAGCCGGCTTTCTCGATCGACTTCATGATGAAGTCCAGGGCTTCGGGCGCACTCTTCAGGCCGGGAGCGAAGCCGCCTTCGTCACCGACATTGGTGTTGTGGCCCTGCGCGGCAAGCTCCTTGCGGAGCGTATGGAAGACTTCCGAACCCATGCGCACGGCGTCGGCGATCGAATCGGCGCCGACCGGCAGGATCATGAATTCCTGGAAGTCGATCGGGTTGTCGGCATGAGCGCCGCCGTTGATGATGTTCATCATCGGCACCGGCAGGAGGCTGGCGGAAGCGCCGCCGACGTAACGGTAAAGCGGCAGGCCGGATGCCTGGGCCGCAGCCTTGGCGACGGCGAGCGAGACGCCGAGGATGGCGTTGGCGCCGAGGCGCGACTTGTTCGGCGTGCCATCGAGCTCGATCATGATGTTGTCGATCTGGATCTGATTTTCGGCATCGATGCCGCCGATCGCGTCGAAGATCTCGGTGTTGGCGGCCTCGACCGCCTTTTCGACGCCCTTGCCGAGGTAGCGCTTGCCGCCGTCGCGCAGCTCGACCGCCTCATGTGCGCCCGTCGAGGCGCCCGAGGGAACGGCCGCGCGGCCCATGCTGCCGTCTTCGAGATAGACGTCGACTTCGACGGTGGGGTTGCCACGGCTATCGAGGATCTCGCGGGCGATGATATCGGTGATTGCAGTCATGGGTTCTTCCTGCTCGGTGGGTGATAAGTCGTTCGAAGCCTGTCATAATCGAAGGCGTGCAAATTACAATGGCGCAATTTCCAGCCTTCGAGCGGGTATCGCATCGTGGCCTAAACCACGATCATGTCAGCCTGTTGAACGTTAGGCCTTGGCGATCGCATCGAAGGCAAGCAGCTTCTCAAGCAGTCGCGGCATGTCCTTGAGATAGACCATGTTCGGCCCGTCGGACGGTGCGTTGTCGGGATCCTGATGGGTTTCGACGAAGACGCCGGCAATTCCCGTCGCCACTGCCGCGCGCGCCAGCGTTTCCACGAACTCGCGCTGGCCGCCGGAGGAATCGCCCTGCCCGCCCGGCTGCGCCACGGAATGGGTGGCGTCAAAAATGACGGGAGCTCCCATCGCCGCCATGATCGGCAGCGAACGCATGTCGGAAACCAGCGTATTGTAGCCGAAGGAGGCACCGCGCTCGCACAAGAGCACATTCGGATTGCCGCTGGCGTTGAGCTTCTTCAGAACGTTCTTCATATCCCAAGGGGCGAGGAACTGGCCCTTCTTGACATTGACGGCGCGGCCGGTTCTGGCGGCGGCGATCAGAAGGTCGGTCTGACGGCAGAGGAAGGCCGGGATCTGCAGAACATCGACCACCTTGGCCACCTCGGCGCATTGCTCGGCCGTATGAACGTCGGTTATGACGGGAAAGCCGAATTCCTTCTTGAGGTCGGCAAAGACCTCCATGCCCTTTTCCAGGCCGATGCCGCGTTCAGCCGAGAGCGAGGTACGGTTCGCCTTGTCGAAGGAGCTCTTGTAGACGAGGCCAATGCCGAGCTTGCCGCAGAGCTCCTTCAGCGTGCCGGCGACCATGAAGGCGTGATCCCGGCTCTCCATCTGGCATGGACCGGCGATCAGCGACAAGCGGCCAGTATTGGAAAAAGTGACCTGGCCTTCGCCTTCGCCGATCCTGACTTCGGAATTCGTGTCGGTGCTCATCGTGTTTCCTCGAAGGCGAAGAGCGCACCCTGCCCGGGCGTGGGCTTCACCAGAATGCGATTGTTCTTGCGTGTGAATGTGATCCCGTTAGCACCCAAATGCGCTTCTGTCACGGCAAGATCGATGACGGTGAAGAGGATTGCCCGCCCTCGCAGGCCGCGATCGGCTGATGAGACAGCGGTTTCGAAATAGGCCTCCAGCCCTTCCGGCGTCATCAAGCTGATCTTTGCATTCGATGCCGCGATATTCATGCCGAAACCCGTTTTCTCCACCGCCGCCTGCCCAATCGCAAGCCCGACGAAGGCGGCGAATGCCGCCGGGTCCGGTGCACAAAGTGCGATCTCGGCAATGCCGATCACGCCATTGGCGTGCGTCTCCAGCGCGGCGCGATCTGTAGGGAACGAATTGATGCGCTGGCAAGTAAAGAGAAAGAAATCGGGGGCGCGCAAATCAGCTGCAAAGGCCAGCTTAAAGCTGCCGACGCTCTCCGAACCGTCCGGCATCCGCATCGGCCGGCTGAACTGCAACATCTCACCGGCGCTCGCGCCGTTGCTGACGAAGCGCTTATGATCGAGGTCGGCATCCTCGCTGAGGAAGGCCAGCGCAGAAAGTCCCTCCTCGCCGCAGCGGAAACGGAAGGCGCGATTGCGGGCGATGAAGACGTTGCCCTGGCGGGCCGCTGCCTCGCTCTCGTCGACACTCGCCACGCCAAGCGGCTCCAGATAGGTCTTGTCGGCGAAAAAGATGCAGGCATTCTCCGTTCCGAAGGGATGGCGCGCATCGGCGGCGACGGTGAAACCGAGCTTGCCGAGCCTTTCGCGCGCCAGATCGATATTGACCACGGGCAGCACGACATGATCCAGCGGGTGCGACTTGGCGGAATGCGCGTTCATGAATATCCTCCTGAAACCGGCAAGAGATGTGCGACAGCACCACCCCTCAATGCAAGACATGTGCGCCAATCCGGCAAATGAAAATAAAAATCTCCACGAGTTGGCGCGAGGGTTTACGGAAATTTAGCTACTTGCGGAACACATATGGAACATATAGTGTCCGTTCTGGATTTGTTTCAATCACGGGGTCTGACGTCGATGCTCACGCGCAAACAACAGGAGCTTCTCCTTTTCATCCATGAGCGCATGAAGGAATCCGGCGTTCCTCCCTCTTTCGACGAAATGAAGGATGCCCTGGATCTCGCCTCGAAATCCGGCATTCACCGCCTGATCACGGCGCTTGAGGAACGCGGCTTCATTCGCCGCCTACCGAACCGCGCCCGAGCGCTCGAGGTGATCAAGCTTCCGGAGGCCTATAACCCCAGTCTTCAGCGTCGCGGTTTTTCGCCGAGCGTCATCGAGGGCAGCCTCGGCAAGCCCCAGCCGGTCGCCGCCCCCGCTGCGCCAAAGCCGGTCGCCGACAATGGCAACTCCGTCTCCGTGCCGGTCATGGGACGTATCGCCGCCGGCGTTCCGATCTCGGCGATCCAGAACAACACCCACGATATCGTCGTTCCCGCGGATATGCTCGGCTCCGGTGAGCACTATGCGCTGGAGGTCAAAGGTGATTCGATGATCGACGCCGGCATCTTCGACGGCGACACCGTGATCATTCGCAACGGCAGTACCGCCAGTCCCGGCGATATCGTCGTTGCCCTCGTCGATGACGAGGAAGCAACGCTGAAGCGTTTCCGCCGCAAGGGCGCCTCGATCGCGCTCGAGGCCGCCAACCCGGCTTATGAGACCCGCATCTTCGGACCCGACCGCGTCAAGGTGCAGGGCAAGCTCGTCGGCCTCATCCGTCGCTATCACTGACGCCGGATGGGCTGGAATCGGTAAAACGATCATTGCGCCAATCATAGGCGCGATGGCGCATCCATGGTCGCGACAAAGCATCGAAGGCGGTGGTGACCTCCAGGCCGGCATCGGCGAAACGCAATTCGAGCGAGCCGGTCCTACGCAGCGTCTCGCCGGTGAAAAGCGTGCCACCTGAACGGCAGCTGTTGAAACGCAGACGGACCGAGGTCACGACGATATCGGCCGTATCGCAGGCCGGGCCGAGATAGGCGGCATTGTCGATAACGGTGACGATATGGCCATTGCCAAGTCTTGATGTGCACCAAGCCTTCTTGACGCAGGAAAAACGGTTTGCTTCACCGCCTGCGGCGGCTGCCCGCATCGCTGCACTCGCTTCGTTCTGCTGATCGCGGGAAAGCCTGACACGGCGGCCTTCTCCTTCCGGCGGAATGGCCGGACCATCCAGCATCTTCGGCGGATCATGTGTCGGCAGCACCAGCGCTCTCTGCCACTGGTCGAATATGAAATCCGGCGGGTTTTCACGGTTGGAAGCTATTGCCTCAGCCGCGACGACCGCAACCAGACTGCCATCCTCCGAAATCACCAGATCCGGCGGCCGGGGAACCGGCAGAAGCAGCACGATGAGCGTAGAGATGGCGATGATCGATGTGCCGACATGGCGCAGCCGAGTGCGCAGCAGCGTCAGCAGCAGAAAGCCTGCCACTGCCACTGCGAAATACCAGCCGGGCAAGCGGCCGATGCCGATATCACCGCCCCAGCCGGATACCGTCTTGGCAACCGCAATCACCAGATCGAGGCCGAATCCGACGATCTTCCAGAGCGGAGCGTCCAGACCGAAAGGCATGAGCAACATCGCCAACAATCCGGCCGGCATGACGATGAAGGAGATAATCGGCATCGTCGCAAGGTTTGCCGGCAGGCCGTAAGCCGTCAGGCGATGAAAATGCTCGATCGAAAACAATGCGGTGGAAAAGCCGCCGATCAGCGAGGTCAGGAAGATCCCGCCGAAGAAACCGGCGACGGCAACGACCGGCCTGATGATCGGCAGTTTCAGAAAAGCGTTTTCGCGGACACGCCTGTCCTTCCACAACTGATAGCCCGATACCAAGGCCAATGTTGCGGCAAAGGACATCTGAAAGCTCGGTCCCAATACTTCCGAAGGTGAAATGGCGATGATGATGAGCGCGGAGAGAACGACATTGCGCAGGCTGATCGACGGCCGGTCGAAGAAGACGGCAATCAGCATGATGGCCATCATGATAAAGGCGCGCTCGGCCGAAACCCCGAAACCGGAGATCAGGTAATAGGCGGTGACGGCGATGAGCGCGCCGGCAGCGGCGATCTTCTTTGTAGGATAGGCTTGGGCGACGCCGGGAAAGAGGCTGAGCAGCATCCGGAAGCCGACGAAGAAGATGCCAGCCGACAGCGCCATGTTGAGGCCCGAGATCGCGACGATATGGGCAAGGCCGGACTGGCGCAGCGCCTCCGTCGTCGCGTGCGATATGGCGCGCCGTTCGTCCGTCACCAGGGCAGCGGCAAAGGCGCCGGTGTCGTCGGGCAGGATCGATCTTATGCGGTCGCCGATGCTGCTGCGCAGCTGGTAGAGCCATTCGAGCAGGGCGTCCGCCGTCGACCTGGCCGCCTGCGGGCCTGCCTCCAAGTCGAGTTTCTCCGGCGCACCATAGAAGAAACCGTTGGCGCCGATGCCGTCGAAATAGGCACCGAAGGAGAAGTCGTTGAGCGCGGGAAGTGCGGGCCCCGCCGGCGGCGTCAGACGTGCCTTGCCGGTGATGATGTCGCCGATCTCGAAAGGCGCATCGGCACCCCGGACGATCGCGGTGATGCGTCTCGGCGGCCGTTTCAGCTCCGGCGCCTCGGTGCCGGCGACGGCAAGAATGTAGCGCCAGCGCCCGCGCCCGTCGCCTTCCCGCCGTTCGACGCGGCCAGTCACCGTCGTCGTCACGGATGAATCGAGGATCACCGTCGAAGCCCGCCAGCTCTCGAACTGAGCTGAGAGCATGCCGCCGGCGAAAAGTGCCAGCGCCATGAAACTTGCGCGCAAGGCCGGTCGGCTGGGATCGGTGAGGAAAACCGCGGCCGCCGACACCAGCAGGCAGAGCAGCGATGCAACGAGGGGAAAATCCGATGCAGCAAGAAACCAGAAGGCCGAGCCGGCTCCGAGGAAGACCGGCGAGAACAGCAGCAGGCGGCCATGATCGGCCTCTTCGCCCAGCATGCAGGCCCCGGCACGGAGCGATTGCCCGGCAGTGGCCAGCAGCCGACGATGCAATGGGGTCTGCGACTGCGTCCTTGCCGATTGAGTCACCACCGCAGGCGCAGGAAAATCTGGCGGATCGGCAAGGCCGACGCCCGCTTGCGGCCGCAATTCGGCTGTCGTCGTTTCCTGCATGCCCCGCCCAAGATCACGCCGCCAGGCCCTAAGAATGCAACCTTCAAGCAAATCCGGCAAGGATAATCGATTGAAATACGAGCGAAAATCGTAAGTGGCAAAAGGCAAGTCGAATCATCAGCTTCCGCTATGCGTGCGGCTCATCGCTGCGGTGCCTAAAAGGTGATGCCGCAATGCACAAAATGCCGTCACGGTAACTTGGCATTAGCGTCACGATCATATAGCTATCGGAAAGGACGCTTAACCCCTATGGCGCTTTTGTGGCGCCACCGACATTTCGGAGGACAGCATGACGGATCAAAGCGCTACAATAAAAATCGGTGACAAATCGGTTGACCTCGCCGTTAAAAGCGGCACGATCGGCCCGAGCGTCATCGACATCGGTGCCCTCTACAAGAACACCGCTTCCTTCACTTACGATCCGGGCTTCACCTCGACCGCATCCTGTGAATCGAAAATCACCTATATCGACGGTGACGAAGGTGTGCTGCTGCACCGCGGCTATCCGATCGAGCAGCTGGCCGAGCACGGCGACTTTCTCGAGGTCTGCTACCTCCTGCTCTACGGCGAACTGCCGACGGCCGCGCAGAAGAAGGACTTCGACTATCGCGTCACGCACCACACGATGGTGCATGAGCAGATGAGCCGCTTCTTCACCGGCTTCCGCCGCGATGCACATCCGATGGCCGTCATGTGCGGCTGCGTCGGCGCACTGTCGGCCTTCTATCACGACTCCACAGACATCACCGATCCGCACCAGCGCATGGTCGCCAGCCTCCGCATGATCGCCAAGATGCCGACGCTTGCCGCCATGGCATATAAATACCATATCGGTCAGCCCTTCGTTTACCCGAAGAACGACCTCGACTATGCGTCGAACTTCCTGCGCATGTGCTTTGCCGTCCCCTGCGAGGAATATGTGGTCAATCCGGTGCTTGCCCGCGCGATGGACCGCATCTTCATCCTGCATGCCGATCACGAACAGAACGCCTCGACCTCGACCGTCCGTCTCGCCGGTTCATCGGGCGCCAACCCGTTCGCCTGCATCGCCGCCGGCATCGCCTGCCTATGGGGCCCCGCGCACGGCGGCGCCAACGAAGCAGCGCTCAATATGCTGACGGAAATCGGCACGGTCGACCACATTCCGGAATATATCGCCCGCGCCAAGGACAAAAACGATCCGTTCCGCCTGATGGGCTTCGGTCACCGCGTCTACAAGAACTACGATCCGCGTGCCAAGATCATGCAGAAGACGACGCATGAAGTGCTCGGCGAACTCGGTATCAAGGACGATCCGTTGCTGGAAGTGGCGATGGAGCTGGAGCGCATCGCGCTCACCGACGAATATTTCATCGAGAAGAAGCTCTATCCAAACATCGACTTCTACTCCGGCATCACGCTGAAGGCGCTGGGCTTCCCCACCACCATGTTCACAGTGCTCTTCGCCCTTGCCCGCACCGTCGGTTGGATCGCGCAGTGGAACGAGATGATCGAGGATCCAGAACAGCGCATCGGCCGTCCACGCCAGCTCTATGTCGGCGAACCCAAGCGCGACTACATCCCGGTTTCGAAGCGCTGATCGCTTCAGAGCTCAAAAAGAAACCCGGTCAGGAATGGCCGGGTTTTTTCTTTTCCAAAACGTCGAGAAGGATTTCCGCGGCCTGTTCACCGGGCGGCTTTTCCGTCTGCATGCGCTGCCAGATGAGCTCGTAGCCTTCCTTCATCGCCTTCAGCTGATAGGTATCGGCCGACAGCCTTTCCATCCAGCGTGCAAGGCTTGCGCCGCGGACGACATCGTTCAGATATTCCGGCACGACCGGGTAATCGGCGATCAGATTCGGCAGCGCGCCGGTCCAGGTCTTGATGCCCGATGTCAGCATGCGCATGATCCAGTCGACCTTATAGGCGGATACGACGGGAACGTCGGCAAGTGCGAGTTCGAGAATAACGGTTCCAGACGCCGCCATGGCTGCATCGGCCTCGGCAAAGGCTTTCCATTTTGCTTGCGCGCCGACGACGATCTCCGGCTTTACCGCCCAGCCCGCCGTCATTTCGCGGACGAGTGCTTGCCTGTGCGTTACGGTTGGCAGAATGAAGCGTGTCGGCCCATTACGGGCGACGATTTCATTCGTGGCCACCTCGAAATAAGGCAGAAGCTTCTGGATCTCGGAGGAGCGCGAGCCGGGAAGGAGCAGGATCGGGCCGTTGCCTGGCTGCCTTCCCACGCGCAGGCGACGTGTCTCCAGCAGCGCTGGGTCGGCGACCAGACGATGCCCGACATATGTCGTCGCCGGCCCATTGAGGCGCTGCATGGCTGCCGGTTCAAAGGGCAGGACGGCAAGCACGTGATCGACATAGCCGAGCATGCGCGTGGCGCGATATTCCTTCCAGGCCCAGACGCTCGGACAGACATAATTGACAACAGGCAGATCGGGCAACGCGGTGCGCACGCGCTTGGCGACGCGATGGGTGAAATCGGGACTGTCGATAATGACAAGGATATCCGGCTTTGCAGCGACGATCTCAGCCGTGGTGCGACGGATCAGGGCAAACAGCCTTGGCAGCCGGCTCAGCACCTGGGTGATGCCCATGATCGACAGCTCGGAAAAATCGAACAGGGATTTCAAACCTTCCGCCTGCAGCCCCTCGCCGCCAACGCCGACAAGCTCCACCGGTCCGCTGTAAATCCGCTTGAGCGCCGCGATGAGATCGGCCCCGAGCAGATCGCCCGACACTTCACCGGCAATGACGGCGATCTTCAGCGGCGCCCCGTTCATTCGACTCCCCATGCCGGCAGACCGCGGTCGATGCCGCAGACGAACAATCCAGCCTCGTCGGCGGCGCTGATGACCGCGGCCCGATCAAGCACCAGTGAGCGACCGGCTTCGATTGCGATGCCGGCAAGGCCGGCTTTCGCAGCGTTCAGGATTGTCGCAACGCCGATCGCCGGCAGGTCGGCGCGAATATCCTGTTGCGGCTTGCAGAGCTTGACGAGGACGCCGCGGCGGCGCGGCGAGATCCGTCCGGCGGCCCTGAGGCCGGCGACACGGTCCAGCATCTCATCTGTGCCCTCAAGTCCTTCCAGCGCGACGACGCGCCCGCCGATGCTGACTGCACCCTGCCCGACATCCAGCCGGCCAAGCGTCTCGGCGGCATCAGCGGCCTGGCTGATATCGTGCCGGTCTTCCTTGCTGGGTGCGGCGGCGCCAAGCGGGCCAACGGAAACGAGCAGGTCGGGGGCGATCTCGTGGGCGCCGACGACGCGCCGGCCGTTCCCCTCGATCAACCGGATCACCATCTGCAGAACCGTATCGTCGCCGCCGGAGAGCAGTGTGCGAATGGCGGCCGGGACCTTCATCAGAATGCGCAACGTCGGACGGACCTCGCGCCATTCCGGCCGGCGGCGCACGCTCCCCGACATCACAACACGTCCGATGCCATAGCGGATGAAGAGACCCTCAAGGGCGGCGAAATCGCCGATGCCGACAACGGCGTGATCATAGCCTTCCCAGCGTGGCTCGCTCTCGTCCTTCAGCGCGATGATTACAGGATCTTCGCCTGCCGCGCGCGCGGCTTCGGCGACATAGGAAGGCAGAAGGCCACCGCCGGCAATGATCGCCAGCCGGCCCGCAGCGGTGTCGCCTGTTAAAGCCACGGACTAGCCCTTCTGCCCCCGCGTCGGGGAGGACAGGGCGCGGTCGCTCTCGGCTGCAATGAAGTCGAGGATCTGCACAACCTGCTCGCAATCAGCATATTCCTCGCGGATCGCGGCGGCGTTTTCGCGCACGGAGCCCGTTCCTTCGAAAATCGCCTTGTAGGCCCGGCGCACCCGGTGGATGACGGCGCGGTCGATGCCGGCCCGTGTCATGCCGACGACGTTGAGGCCGCCCAGCAGACCGGGATTACCGTTCAGCATGCCATAGGGAATGACATCGTAACTCACCGCCGACAGGCCGCCGACGAAGGCGTGGCGGCCGACGCGGGTGAACTGGTGAACCGCCGAGCCGCCGCCCAGGATAACGCGATCCTCGATAACGACATGTCCGGCGAGCATGACGTTGTTCGACATGATCACATGGTTGCCGACCCGGCAGTCATGCGCGACGTGGGAGTTGGCAAGGAAAAGGTTGTTGTCACCAACGATCGTCTCACCGCCGAAATCGGCCGTGCCGGTGTTCATCGTGACACCTTCGCGGATTGTGCAATTTGCACCGACCGTCAGCGTCGTTTCCTCGCCGCCGTGGTGCACGCTCTGCGGATCACCGCCGACGACGGCCATTGGGAAGATGCGTGTGCCCTTGCCGATAACGGTGCGGCCGGTGACGATCGCATGCGCCAAGAGCTCGACATTCGCATGCAGGACGACATGCGGCCCGACATGGCAGAAAGGACCGATTTTGACGCCCTCACCGATCGTAGCCCCGTCTTCGACGACAGCCATCGGATGAATACGGGCGCTTTCGGCGATATTGCTCATGCCTGATCCTTACGAACGATCATCGCGCCGATGTCAGCTTCGGCGACAAGTGCGCCGTCAACCTTGGCGTCGCAATGGAATTTCCAGATATTGCCGCGTTGCTTGTTCTTCTTGACATGGAATTCGACGCGGTCGCCGGGCACGACCGGCTTGCGGAAGCGCGCATTCTCGATGGTCATGAAGTAGACGAGGTTGCCGGTCTGACCTTCTTTCTTGGCGCAGATGGCACCCGCCGTCTGCGCCATGCCCTCGATCAGCAAAACCCCGGGCATAATCGGCGCTTCCGGAAAATGGCCGGTGAAATGTGGTTCGTTCACCGTGACGTTCTTAATGCCGATCGCCGTGTTGTCGCCGTCGATCTCGATGATCTTGTCGACCATGAGAAAGGGATAGCGATGCGGCAGCAGCTTCATGATCTCGGTAATATCAGCCGAAGAAAGCGTCGTCGTGGCTTCCTCAGTCATTTTGCTTGCCTCCAGGGTTCCTCCCGCGCAACTTGGATTTCGATACCTGTTGCGCTGCCTCTCTCAGATAGTCTTTTAGCGGACGTGCAGGTACACCGCCATATTGTCCGCCCGCGGCAAGGTCGGTCATGATACCGCTTTTGGCAGCGATCTGCACGCCATCGCCGATCGTCACATGTCCTTTGATTCCCGCTTGGCCGCCGATCTGCACGCCATTGCCGATTTTCGTGCTGCCGGCGATGCCGACCTGCGAAACGATGGCGCAATGGCGGCCGATCTGGACGTTGTGGCCGATCTGGACCTGATTGTCGATCTTGGTTCCCTCGCCGATCACCGTGTCGTCCATGGCACCGCGGTCGATGGTCGTGTTGGCGCCGATCTCGACATTGTCCTGGATGATCACCCGGCCGATCTGAACGATCTTGATCATGCCGCGCGGACCCGGTGCATAGCCAAAACCGTCCTGGCCGATCCGAACGCCGTTGTGGATGATGACGCCATTGCCGATCAGCGCACAGAGAATGCTCGCTCCAGCCGCAATCGAACAATCCCGCCCGATCTTGACATTCGGACCGATGACGCTGTTCGCGCCGATGCGCGTTCCCGCCCCGATCTCGGCATGCGCACCGATAACGGCCAGCGGTTCGACGATCGCGCCCTTTTCAAGTTTGGCGCTCGGATCGATCACCGCGCTCGGCGCAATCTCGCTTTCACCCGAAAGAGCGACAGGACGCAATGCTGCGGGATAGAACAAGCCTCCCGCCATTGCGAAGGCAGCATGCGGATTGGACGAGAAGATAACCGGGAGATGCGGAGGAACGAGATCGGCAAGCGCCTTGTCGCAGATTACCGCCGAGGCCTCGCATGTCGCAAACTCCTCGCGGTTGCGGCGCGACAGGATATAGCAGACATCGCCCGCCCGCGCCCGGCTGATGGGCGCGACGGACTTGACGATAACATTGGCATGGTCGGAGTTGGCAAGTTCCGCCCCAAGAAACTCTGCCAGCTCAGCGAGCCTCAGACCTTCATGGGGCAGAAAAAAAACGTTTTGCTCCATCGGCAATGCTCCAGAACGGAATTGAGTGTTACAGTTCCGGACTGCCGATATCAGAATTGGTTGTTAATGCCAAACTTGAAGTTTTGCGTCTTGTCGAAGTCTTCCTTGAGGACCGGGATTGCGTAATCCAGACGCAATGCACCGAAAGGAGACTGCCAAACGACACCGACACCGACGGAAGCGCGCAGCGAGGCGTCTTCGCCCTCAATGCCGTCGCCCCTCAGGTCGACGTCGTTGCCAAACAAGGTTCCGGCGTCGGCGAAGACCGCGCCGCGCAGGTTGAAGTCGCGCGGGAAGCCCGGCATCGGGAAAGTCGCTTCAGCCGATGCGGTGAAGTATGTTGTACCGCCCAGCGGATCGTCGTTGTTGCCGGCAACGCGGGGGCCGATACCCTTGTTCTCGAAACCGCGAATGTCGCCATTTGTCAGCGTGAACTGGTCGAAGACGTTCAGGTGCTCACCGAAGCCGACGACATAACCCGCCGAAGCCGAAACCGAACCGATGATATCGGCATCGTCGGCGAGCAGGTGGTAGTAACGGGCCTTGCCGTAGATCTTGTAGAACTGCGAGTCGCCCCCGAGGCCGGCAATTTCCTGCGTCGCCGTAGCGTAGATGCCTTCGCGCGGCAGAACCGTGTCATCGAGCGTGTTGTAGGTCAGCGTCTGCGAGACGGAAGAACGTGTCCACGGGCTGTCCTCAACCAGGTGCTGATACGGAGCGGACAGATCGGAAAGATCGCTGTTGTCAGCGTCGTACTTCATCTGCTTGTAGTTATAGCGGAAGGTGGTCGCCAGATCTTCGGTGATCGGCGCCGTGACGCGCAGAACGACGCTGGTTTCCTCGTAGTCGTAATTGTCGTTGCTCGACGTTTCGCTGTGGTTGACGTCGAAGCCCGCCGCCAGGCGGTAGCCGAGGAAATAGGGTTCGGTGAAGCTGACGCCGTAGGCGCGCGAGCCTTCCTGGCCACCACCGGCCGAGATGCGGATGTACTGACCGCGGCCAAGGAAGTTCTTTTCTTCGATCGATGCTTCGAGCAGCAGACCGTCACCGCCGGCGGCATAACCCGCGCCGACACCGAACGAACCGGTCGACTGATCCTGCACGTCGACCACCACCACGACACGGTCCGGGGAGCTGCCCGGCTGCGTGGAGATATTGACGGAAGAGAAGTAACCGAGCGCCTCCAGACGACGCTTGGCCTTGGTAATCATCTGCTGATTGAAGGCGTCGCCTTCGCTCATGTCGAATTCGCGGCGGATGACATAGTCGCGCGTACGGCTGTTGCCGCGGATCTCGATGCGCTCGACATAGGCGCGCTCGCCCTGGTCGACGAGATACTCGACGCCGATCGTATTGTTGTTGAGGTCGCGGTTACCGCGCGGCGTGACGCGCGCAAAGGGATAACCGGCGGAGGCCACCTGATCGGAAATCGCTTCGATCGACTTCTGAACTTCCTTGGCGCTGTAGAGGTGGCCTTCTTTCGTGCGCACCAACGGCAGCAGCTGATCCGAGCCGACGCCTTCAACGGTCGACTGCACGGTCACCGGACCAAAATTGTAGCGCTGGCCTTCTTCGATGTTGAAGGTGAGCGTGTATTTGTTGGTTGCCTCGTCAAAGCTGGCATCGGAAGAGACGATGCGCATGTCGGCATAGCCGCGATTGTAATAGAACTGGCGCAGCGCTTCTTCGTCGGCGTGGAGCTTGTCTTCGTTATAGACGTCCTTGCGGGTCAGGAACGAAAGGAAGTTCGAACGCTTGGTCTGGATGACGGCAGCAAGGCGGCCGGCGCTATAGGCGTTGTTGCCGACGAAATTGATCGCATCGATCTTGGTGCGGTCACCTTCGTTGATGACGAAAGCAAGGTTGACGCGGCCTTCGCCCAGCGGCACCACTTGCGTCGTCACCTCGACTTCGCTGCGGCCGGTGGCGGCATAGGCATCCTTGATCGCCTGGATGTCGGACTGAATCTGCGTGTCGCTGTAAGGACCGGCAGCATGCGTCTGGACGATCGTCGCGAGCTTGTCGTCCTTGATCTTGCGGTTGCCGTTGAAGACGACCTGATTGACGAGCTGAGCTTCCTGGACATTGACGACGAGCGTGCTGCCGGAAACCGAAATCTTCACATCGGAGAAGTAGCCCGTGCCGTAAAGCTGTTTGACTGAGTTATCGATATCAGTGTTCGAGAAACTCTTGCCGGGCGTGATGGTGAGGTTCGACCTGACGGCTTCCGCGCCGACGCGGCTTGCGCCACGCACATCGATGCGCTGGATGACCGCGGCCTCGGCGGCCGTAGCGGAAACGAACGTCAAAGCACCTGCGCCCGAAGCAACAACACTAGCAGACAGCGCAACCGCCGATACTGCGTTCAAAAACTTTGAACCAGCCTTCATTTCACCTATTACCTTTTTTCCCTCGTCCCCGTCCCCGGGAGAACCCGATTCCGGTCACGTGTGTCGTTTTACCCGCTTTTGACATACAAGCAAGGGAGGGCGTTAATTTCTGTTTACTTCATTTCCAAGCGTGACCCATTCGCCACTACAGCCTTGAAACATCGTAAATAAATAGTAATTCCCTTGCCTTACGCGTTTACCCTCAGCTCAGGGTGATGTCGTTCCAGGTCGTGAAAACCATCAATGTCAATATCATTGCCAGGCCTATACGAAATGCAATTTCCTGGGCCTTGGCACCCAGCGGTTTTCCTCTGACCGCCTCCACCGCATAGAACATCAGGTGGCCCCCATCAAGTACCGGAACTGGCATCAGGTTAAGCAATCCTATCGAAACCGACAGCACCGCAGCAAGCTGCAACACTGCCCCTACGCCAAGCTTCGCCATCTGGCCGGTAGCCTGCGCCACACGGATCGGCCCGCCCAGCTGATCGGCCCGCATCGATCCGCTGAAGATGTTGCCGATATATTTGAAGGTGTCCGTGACAATTTGCCCGCTGGCGATCACGCCCTCACGCAGCGCCTGGAGCGGCGTGTAGGTCTGCAGCCGGAAATTGCCGGAGCTCTTGTCGGTGGCGATGCCGATCTGACCGACTTCCATCTTGTTGCCGAACTGATCGGTCTGTTCGACGCGCTGCGGCACCATCGGCACATCGAGCTTCTGGCCGCCGCGCTCGACTGTGACGACAATCCTTTGGCCGGGGCGCATGCCGACATAGCGGCGCACATCTTCAAACGTCTCGACCTTGCCGCCATCGATGGCAACCAGGAGGTCGCCGGGAAGGATACCGGCGGCGGCCGCCGAGCTCTCCGGCTTGACCTCGGCAACGACCGGGTCGGCGATCATGCGGCCATAGACGGTGAAGAGAACAGCAAAGATGGCGATCGCCAGCAGAAAATTGGCGATCGGACCGGCTGCGACGGTCGCGGCACGTTTCCACAGCTTGGCTCCGGCAAAGGAGCGCGCCCTCTCCTCTTCGGACATGGCGGCAAACTTGTCGCTGTCCGGTTTGCTCGACGCATCCTCGTCGCCGAAGAAGCGGACGTAACCACCAAGCGGGATTACGGAGATCTTCCAGCGGGTTTCATGGCGGTCGGTGAAGCCGAATAGTTCGGGACCAAAGCCGACCGAAAAGGCAAGAATACGAATGCCGCTCCAGCGCCCGACAAGGTAATGGCCCATCTCATGCACGAAGACGAGCAGCGAGAGCACCAGGATGAAGGTGACGATGTTCCCCATCACAAATGCGTATATGCCGGTCATCACGTCCATGGTTCCTTCCGTCGGGCTGCCGCGTCATCAGAGGCCGAACAATGCCGCGCCGAGCGACGTCATGCCAGCTCCCTTTATCTGTGAAAATGATACAGCAAGCAAGAACGCCGCAAAACAGGCGAAAATCAGTCCGTCGACGCGGTCCATGACGCCGCCATGGCCCGGGATGAGACGGCTCGAATCCTTGACGCCGAATTTGCGCTTAATGAAGGATTCGAAAAGATCGCCCGACTGGCTGCAGATCGACAGGACGAGCGCCACGCTGGCGGCGGCGACTTCGGCGCCCGGAACGAGGAAATGGGAGAGAAGAACGCCGGCTGCGACCGCAGAAACGGCGCCGCCGATTGCACCAGACCATGTCTTTCCCGGCGAGATCGACGGGGCAAGCTTCGGTCCGCGGAGCGCCCTGCCGACGAAATAGGCGAGGATATCGGTCGCCCAGACGACGGCAAAGACGAAAAGCATGGCGTAAAGACCGGGCTGGTCGTTGCTTCTGATTGCGGCGAGCGCCAGGCCGGTGGCGCCGGCATAGAAGAGGCCGACCGGGAGCCACCGGCTCGTGCCGTGCAGGATGATCAGGGCGATGCCGACGGCCGTGACGCCGGCCAGCATGCCGGCGGCGAATTCGAAATTTCCGACAAGCACGAGGAAGGCGACCGCCGCTTCGCCGATCCAGCCGACCACATTGGCGACCCAATCACGCGCAATGCCGGTTATCTTAGACCATTCATAGTAGATCAGCAGGCCGATCACCACAGCCAGGGTGCGAAAAGCAGGGCCGCCATACCAGGTGGCGACAAGAACGCTGACCGCGAGAATCAATCCTGAAACGATGCGGAGCTTCAATTCCCTCTGCATCAGGTGCCGACCGCGGCTGCCTGCGATGACAGGCCGCCGAAGCGCCGGTCACGGGAGGCGAATTTTTCCAGCGCCGAGCGGAAAATCTCCCGGCTGAAATCGGGCCAATATTCCGGGACGAAGATGAATTCGGAATAGGCGGCCTGCCAAAGCAGAAAGTTGGAAAGCCGTTCCTCGCCGCTGGTGCGGATGATGAGATCCGGATCCGGGATGCCGGCCGTGTCGAGGCGTCCGTTGATCAGTGCGGGAGTGATGTCCTGTGCCCGCAGGTGGCCGGACTCGACGTCCCTCGCCAGACTCACGACGGCGCGAGAAATTTCATCGCGCGAGCCGTAATTGAAGGCGATGACCAGCGTCAGCGCCGTGTTGTCCCTGGTGGTCTCCTCCGCCTCAAGCAGCAGGCTGAGAATGTCGCTGCGCAGGCTGTGGCGGTCGCCGATAACCTTGATGCGCACATTCTGGCGATGAAGCTCGGCCAGGTCGCGACGAATGAAAGCCTTGAGCAGACCGAGCAGATCGGAAACCTCGGCTTCGGGCCGGCGCCAGTTCTCCGAGGAGAAGGCGAAGAGGGTGAGATATTTTATGCCGGCCGCGCCTGCGGCGCGGACTGTCTCGCGTACCGCCTCTACGCCCTTGCGATGGCCCATCGTGCGCGGCAAGCCGCGCTGCTTGGCCCAACGGCCATTGCCGTCCATGATGATGGCAACATGCTCTGGCACAGTCACAAATACAGATTCCGACATTTCCCGTCCGGTCTTTCCAGGCAATGGCACAGGTCCACTAGACCTGCATGATTTCCTTTTCCTTCTCGCCAAGCAAGCGGTCGATTTCGGAAATCGTCTCGTCCGTCATCTTCTGTACGCGTTCGGATTGCGCACGGCTCTCGTCCTGGCCGATTACACCGTCCTTTTCGGCTTTCTTGAGGCCGTCCATGCCGTCACGGCGGACATGGCGAATCGCGACCTTGCTCTTTTCGGCATAGTCGTGCGCCACCTTGACGAGCGACTTGCGGCGCTCCTCGTTCAATTCCGGCAGCGGAATACGCAGGCTCTGACCGTCGACGATCGGGTTAAGGCCGAGATTGGATTCGCGGATGCCGCGTTCGACGGCGCTGACCATCGACTTGTCCCAGACGGAAACCGTCAGCATGCGCGGCTCGGGCACGGTGATGTTGGCCACCTGGTTCAAGGGCACGCGCGAACCATAGGCCTCGATCGTTACCGGATCGAGGATGTTGGCCGAAGCACGGCCGGTGCGCAGCGATGCAATGTCGCTCTTGAATGCGGAGACCGCGCCATCCATCCGGCGCTTCAGTTCCTTGATATCGATACCTTCACTCATGTCGATGCTCCCGTTTAGAGCGATGCCGAAAAGTCAGCGGCTTTCGGACATCTGATGCTCTAATTCTTTAATGTAGAACATGTTTCAGATTCAGGCCAACCGGACCTAAAGCTCGATCATGTTCTAGCGAGGGCTGCGCCGAAACCGCGGCGCGGCTTGTATCAGTTGTCGGAGACGATGGTCTTGAGGCCACCGCCCGTCAAGATTTCAGCAAAACCACCCTTCTCGTGGATCGAGAAGACGATGATCGGAATGGAATTTTCCCTGGCGAGCGCCACCGCAGCAACGTCCATCACCGCAAGCCCCCTGTCCAGCACTTCCTGGTGCGTCAGGCGGTCGAAGCGGGTCGCATCGGGGTATTTTTTTGGGTCGGCGGTGTAGATGCCGTCCACCTGCGTGCCCTTGAAGATCGCTTGGGCGCCCATTTCGGCAGCACGCAATGCGGCGGCGGAATCGGTGGTGAAGAAGGGATTGCCGGTGCCGCCAGCAAAGATCACCACGCGTCCCATCGACAGATGATAAAGGGTCGCTCGCTGCGAGAAGCTCTCGCAGATTTCCGGCATGGAGATGGCCGAAAGCACCACCGTATCGATATTCAGCTTGCGCAGGGAGGTTGCCAGCGCCAGCGCGTTTATGATGGTGCCGAGCATTCCCATATGGTCGCCGGTCACCCGATCGCCGCCTTTGGATGCGACTGCGACGCCGCGGAAGATATTGCCGCCACCGACGACGACGCCGACTTCCACGCCCATATGCCTTGCCTCGGCGATATCAGATGCAATGCGGTCCGCCACCGCGACATCGATCCCGAAACCCTGGGCACCCATGAGCGCTTCGCCGGAAGCCTTGAGTAGAACGCGTTTATAGACAGGCTCTAAAGACATCTTGGCTCCTCGTAAATTGCCGTGAATGCCCGATACACGAAGGGCACCGCGTTGTCACGCGATGCCCTGGCGTTTTCCCAATTATGGCTGAAAGATCAACCCTTGACGGCAGCCGCAACTTCGGCTGCGAAATCGGTCTCTTCCTTCTCGACGCCTTCGCCGAGCAGAAGACGGGCCATGCCGGCAACTTCGATCGGAGCGCCGGCGGCCTTTTCAGCTTCCTTGATGGCGGCTGCGACGGTGAGATCCGGATTGATGACGAAAGACTGCGAGAGAAGAGCAACTTCTTCGAAGAACTTGCGCATGCGGCCTTCGACCATCTTTTCGATGATGTTGTCGGGCTTGCCCGACGCGCGCGACTGCTCGATGAAAACGTTGCGCTCGCGCTCGGCGACGGCGGCATCGACTTCTTCCGGGCGGATCGCCAGCGGCGCGGTCGCGGCAATGTGCATGGCGACCTGGCGGCCGATTGCGTTCAGGGCTTCCTTGTCACCGGTCGACTTCAGCGCGACGAGAACGCCGAGCTTGCCGAGGCCGTCGGAAACCGCGTTGTGAATATAGGTGGCGACGATGCCGTCCTCGACGGACAGAGCGATCGAACGCCGCAGGTTCATGTTCTCGCCGATCGTTGCGATCGCATCCTTGATCGTGTCGGAAACGGACTTGCCGGATGCCGGATAGGTTGCGGCAGCCACCGCGTCGACAGTGCCATCCGTCGAAACGGCGACCTTGGCGATGCCGCGGACGAGATCCTGGAAGGCATCGTTACGGGCGACGAAGTCGGTTTCGGAGTTGACTTCGACGACGACGGCCTTCGTGCCTTGGCTCGAAACGCCAACGAGGCCTTCGGCGGCGGTGCGGCCGGACTTTTTGTCGGCCTTGGCGATGCCCTTGGCGCGCAGCCAGTCGATCGCCGCTTCCATGTCGCCATTGGTTTCTGCAAGAGCCTTCTTGCAATCCATCATGCCTGCGCCGGTCTTTTCGCGCAGTTCCTTCACCATTGCAGCCGTAATCTCGCTCATTATCTTCCTCTTGTCGGTTCAAACGGTGGACCGCAAAGCGGCGCGGCACCGGATTGAGGCACGAAATGTACCTGTATGTATGACAGCGTGATGAAGACGCGCCATAACGAAACTTTATTGGCGGAACGCCTGACGCCTCCGCCTTGAAACAGGTAAGGCCGCCGAACTTCGATGAGTCGCGAGCGGCCTTCCCAGTCTATGCAAGCTTCGACGGAGTTTTGTCTCCGCCCGCCTTCATCAGCCTTCGGCTGCTTCCTCGAGAGCCGGCTCGACCGGAACTTCGGAGGATGCGCCGAGATCACGGCCGGAAGAGCTCTGCTGGCGCGCAATGCCGTCGATGGCCGCGCGAGAGATCAGCTCGCAGTACAGGGCGATGGCACGCGATGCGTCGTCGTTGCCCGGGATCGGATAGTCGATCAGGTCCGGATCGCAGTTCGAATCAATGATGGCAACGACCGGGATGCCCAGGCGCTTGGCTTCGTCGATCGCGATCTTTTCCTTGTTGGTGTCGATGATGAACATCAGGTCGGGCGTGCCGCCCATATCGCGGATACCGCCGAGAGCCTTGTCCAGCTTTTCGCGTTCGCGCTCGAGGTTCAGGCGTTCCTTCTTGGTGAAGCCCTGCGCTTCGCCGTTGAGGATCTCGTCGAGCTTGCGTAGGCGCTGGATCGAGTTGGAGATCGTCTTCCAGTTCGTCATCATGCCGCCGAGCCAGCGCGAGTTGACGTAGTACTGGGCCGAGCGCTTGGCGCTGTCGGCGATGATTTCGGAAGCCTGGCGCTTGGTGCCAACGAAGAGAACGCGGCCGCCACGGGCAACGGTGTCGCTGACAACCTGAAGGGCGCGCGACAGCATCGGAACGGTCTGAGCCAGATCGATGATGTGAATGTTGTTGCGATCGCCGAAGATATACGGCTTCATCTTCGGGTTCCACCGATGGGTCTGGTGGCCGAAGTGGACGCCTGCTTCAAGAAGCTGACGCATAGAAAAATCAGGCAATGCCATGCCTTGTTACTCCTTTTCCGGTTGAACCTCCGCAAGACGAACAGCACCCTCGTCGAGGATGCCACCGGCGGAACAGCCCGGATTTCTCCCGGACGATCCCATGCCTTACGTGTGGAATGCCGGTGCCCATACATTCCGTCGGGCATAAAAGCAAGGGAAACATTCCATTCGGCATAAAAACAAGGATTATGCCGAATTTCCGGCCGACTGCCCTGCCCTGAAAATGCCGCCGCTCAGCTTGCGAGTGTCGGCAGCAGCGCCAGCACGACGCCGGCATCGGGCATCGGCAGGACGGCGTCGATCTCCGCGGGCAGCAGGCTGGTGATCGCGCTGTCGGCGTTTCCGCCATAGTGAGGCTTTCCAGGCTTGCGGCGCACATTGGTCTGGAGGCCTATTGCGCAACTGCAGGCCCCGTCGCAATGGACTGGCCGCTGGAATCGCTCCGATCACAAGAGCAGGACGACAGAAGGCGACTCAATCATCGCTGGTCGCCGACACAATAATGAACTTTGTGATACAGTTTTATGACAGTGGAGAAACGGCGGCCTACTTGCAGACCTCAGCCTTGTGATCGAGCAGCTCGAGCTTGGCTAGCTTCCCGGTCAGAACGAAATCGCCATAATCCATCGTCAGGTCCCGGGTGATGCCGTTCTCGTAGAGCTTGAACGACATGCGATAGACCGGCAGCGAATCCGATTTTGCATTCTCGTTGAAATAGGCGATGGTCACCGGCCAGAAGGCCGTCTTCGAGAAGGCACCGGCATTGCCGGCATCGGCCTCCTCGGCAGCAGGCGTTTCCTGCTTGCCGACGATCGTTGTCGTCACCAGCGACTTGTCGCCGTCATCGGAACCATCGAAAACGCGGGCTTCGAAGAAGCGTTTTCCTTCTTTGGCGTTCTGGATCACATCGAGCATGTGTTCTGTCGGAAAGCGGCTTTCGCCAAGCTGCAGCTCGCGGCTCGCCGGCTGCTTGAGATCGACTTTGACGCCATTGGCCTGATTCTCGGCCGCGCCGTTAACCTCCTTGTCGAGCTGGTCGTCGGTGAAGGATTTGGTGTCGAAGGTAAACTTGCGGTCCTTCAGGTTCTCGAAGGTCTTTGTCTGCTGATCGCTGACGCGTACGCTGTCGCCAGTGTCGATCTGCGTCACGAAGCGGAAATTTGTGGTGAAGCCCTGGCAATAGTTGCCGTCGAATTCATAGACCATGCGCCCGTACATGGAGGCGATGCCGGAGCGGTCCGACGCATCTTTCAATTCCAAATCGTAGACCGCGCGATGGGCGACGAGGCCGGTCGCGATCGCAGCACTTACCGCAGGCGCAGCCGCCCATGCGTGGGCGGAAAGGCCGGCGAGAAGCAGAGCGGCTAGACTCGATCGGAACATTCATTCACTCCTATTGGACTCGGCCGCGATGTTATATGAACTCTTTCGGCCAAATCGAGGCTCGAAGCTGTCATATTAAAGATTCTAGTCTTGATGCATAATTTTGGAAACATTGACAACAAAAGCGGAGACGAAAATGTCCAATGAAATTGCTGGACGCTTGAGCGAGATGGGGATAACCCTGCCCGAAGCCGCAGCACCCGCCGCAAATTACGTTCCCTATGTCATCAGCGGCAATCTTCTCTACATCTCCGGCCAGCTGCCGCTCGAGGGCGGCAAAGTCGCCGTATCGGGCCATCTCGGCAAGACCATCGACGTTGCGAGCGGCCAGCGCGCCGCCGAACTCTGCGCCATCAACATCCTCGCCCAGGCCAAAGCTGCGCTCGGCGGCGACCTCGGCCGCATCCGGCGCGTCATCAAGCTGAACGGTTTCGTCGCCTCGGCGCCCGACTTCATCGAGCAGCATCTCGTCATCAACGGTGCTTCGAACCTGATCGCCGGTGTGCTTGGCGAGGCCGGAAAACATGCGCGCGCCGCCGTCGGCATGGCCGCTCTGCCGCTCAACGCCGCCGTCGAGATCGACGCTATCATGGAAATCGCAGAATGACCAATGCGGACTGGATCAAGGACGTGCCGGTCGCCCATCGCGGCTATCACGACCTGAATAAGCTTGTCTGGGAAAATACGCTCTCGGCCTTCTCGCGCGCTGTCGAAGCCGGCTTCGCGATCGAATGCGACCTGCATTACGCCTCCGACGGCGTACCGATCATCTTTCATGACGAGGATCTTCAGCGTCTGTGCAATCTGAACGGCGACGTCCGCGAGCGCACCTCCAGGGAACTCGGGCTGATCGCCGTCGGCGGCACGGGAGACAAGGTGCCGACGCTCAGCCAACTCCTCGATCTCGTCCAGGGCAAGGTGCCCCTGGTGCTGGAGCTGAAGGGCCGTGAGGCCGACGACGAAGGCTTTGCTGAATCCGTGCTCGAAGTGCTTGAGGGCTATGAGGGCAAGGTCGCGCTGATGAGCTTCGACCATTGGCTGCTGCGCGATCTAAAGGCGCTTGGCTCGCCCTACCCGCTCGGGCTGACCGCCAACGGCAACACGCCGGAGGAGTTTGAGACCCATGCCAAGGCGATGCAGATCGGTCTCGATTTCATCTCCTATTATTATGACGACCTGCCGAATGCCTTCATCACGGGCGAACGCGAAAAGGGCATTCCGGTGATTACCTGGACGGTGCGAGACGAAGAGGCGCGCCGGCGCACTTTCGCCAATGCAGACCAGATGACCTTCGAAGGTTTCGACCCGCGTGCGGTTTGACGCTCGCTTTTTGGCCAAGATCATGCGCAGACTGAAACAGAGCCGAGACCCTCCTCCCACAGGCTTCGCATCCGCCGCATGACCGATGAACTGTCCATTCGCGTAGAACGCTCCTTCACCGCGATTTCCCCGGAGAGCTGGTCCAGGCTTTCCGGGGCGTCGAAGGGTGGCAACACGCTTGCCTACAATCCTTTCGTTTCGCACGCCTTTTTGTCGTCGCTGGAAGAGTCCGGCTCGGCCACAGCCGAAACCGGTTGGCTCGGCCACCACCTGTTACTCGAAACCGATCGCGGCGAGTTGATCGGCGCCCTGCCCGGCTACCTCAAAAACCACAGCCAGGGCGAATATGTCTTCGACCACGGCTGGGCCGACGCTTTCGAGCGGGCCGGCGGGCGTTATTATCCCAAGCCGCAGTGCTCGATTCCATTTACACCCGCGACCGGGCCGCGTCTTCTCGTCGCCGAAGGGTTGCAGCGTCTGCCGATCCAGAGCGCGATCGCCGAAAGCCTGAAGGAGGTCGTGCGCCGGCTCGACATCTCCTCGGCGCATATTACCTTCGTACCGGACGAGGAGATCGGCGTCTTCGAGATGGACGGCTATCTACACCGCACCGACCAGCAGTTTCATTTCATCAATGACGGCTATGCCAATCACGACGACTTCCTTGAAACGCTCGCTTCGCGCAAACGCAAGGCATTGCGCAAGGAGCGCCGCGCCGCGCTCGAAACCGGCATCAGCATCGACTGGCTGACCGGCCGTGATCTGACGGAGCGGATCTGGGACCAGTTCTTCAAATTTTACATGGATACCGGCGGCCGCAAATGGGGCCGGCCCTATCTCACCCGCAAATTCTACTCGCTGATCGGCGAGCGCATGGCCGACGATATCCTGCTCGTCATGGCCAAGCGCGACGGACGCTATATTGCCGGCGCAATCAATTTCATCGGCGGCGATACGCTCTACGGCCGTCACTGGGGCTGCATCGAGGACCACCCCTTCCTGCATTTCGAGGTCTGCTATCACCAGGCGATCGACTTCGCCTTGGCGAAGGGGTTGAAACGGGTCGAGGCCGGAGCGCAGGGCGAACATAAGCTCGCTCGCGGCTACCTGCCGGTGACGACGCACTCCGCTCATTATGTCGCCCATGCCGGACTGCGCCGCGCGATCGGTGATTATCTCGCGCGCGAGCGCGCCGATGTCGAGCAGATGAGTGAGCTGCTGAGCGAGCACAGCCCCTTCCGCAAGGGTGAGCGTCAGCAGGAGGATTGACGCCGCCCCGGCGAGCGCGCTACCCGATCAAATGGAACGTGAGGAGATTTCGCGATGACCAGCGCCTATGACGACAACAATATTTTCGCCAAGATCCTGCGCGGCGAAATTCCCTCGCACCGAATCTACGAGGACCAGCATACGGTCGCCTTCATGGATGTGATGCCGCAGGCGCCGGGCCACGTGCTCGTCGTTCCGAAGGCGCCTTCGCGCAATATCCTCGATGCCGATCCCGCCACCCTCGTCCATGCCATTACCGTCGTTCAAAAGGTCGCCCAGGCGGTCCAGCAAGTTTTCGACGCCGATGGCGTGTTCATCGCCCAGTTCAACGAACCGGCGGCCGGACAAACGGTGTTCCATCTGCATTTCCACATCATCCCCCGCCATGAGGGTGTGGCGCTCAAGCCGCATTCGGGCAAGATGGAAGATGGCGCCGTGCTTGCCGCCCATGCCGAAAAGATCCGGGCGGCCCTTGCATAACGCGAATTCCTGGCAACGACGGAAACAGAAAAAGGCCGCGGATACCGCGGCCTTTTCCGATTCGGTGACGAACTCTCACTTCTTGCGCGGAACCTTGGGAACCGTGCTTCCCTTCTTGGGGGCGTCGCGGACCTCAGGCTCGGCCTGCGGGACCGTCTTTGCGCGGGCCTTGCGGGCCGTCTTCGTCTTCAGCTCGCCATCATCCTCGTCGTCGGTTTCGGTATGGACGACCTCGGCCTCCGGCTTCGGCTTGATCGGCGCCGTATCCGGAATGGCTTCCAGCAGGATACCGGGCTTGCCGTCTTCCTTCGGGCCGACGGTGACGTTGACGACGCCGCCCTTCTTCAGCTTGCCGAAGAGGATTTCGTTGGCGAGCGGCTTCTTGATCGTGTCCTGGATTACCCGGGCCAGCGGGCGGGCGCCCATCTTCTCGTCGTAACCCTTCTCTGCAAGCCAGGCGATCGCATCCTCATGCAGGTCGAAGGTGACGTTCCTTTCGGAAAGCTGGGCCTCCAGCTGCATGATGAACTTCTGAACGACCTTGTGAATGACCGCCGTCGGCAGCGCCGCGAACGGGATGATTGCGTCGAGACGGTTGCGGAACTCCGGCGTGAAGAGACGGGTCAGCGCCTCCTCGTCCTCGCCGGTGCGCTTGGACGAGCCGAAGCCGATGGCCGCCTTGGCCATTTCGGAGGCGCCCGCATTCGTCGTCATGATCAGGATGACGTTGCGGAAGTCGATCTTCTTGCCGTTGTGGTCGGTCAGGGTGCCATGATCCATGACCTGCAGCAGGATATTGTAGATATCCGGATGCGCCTTCTCGATTTCGTCGAGCAGGACCACGCAGTGCGGATGCTGGTCGACGCCATCGGTCAAGAGGCCACCCTGGTCGAAGCCGACATAGCCGGGAGGTGCGCCGAGCAGACGCGAGACCGTATGCCGCTCCATATATTCCGACATGTCGAAGCGCAGGAGCTCGACGCCGAGCGACGCCGCCAGTTGCTTTGCCACCTCGGTCTTGCCGACGCCGGTCGGACCGGAGAAGACATAGGCGCCGATCGGCTTGTTCGGCTCGCGAAGGCCGGCACGCGCCAGCTTGATCGATGTCGAAAGCGCTTCGATCGCGATGTCCTGTCCGTAGACCACCGAACGCAGTTCCTGCTCGAGATTGGCAAGCACGGCCTCGTCGTCCTTGGAGACGGTCTTCGGCGGAATGCGGGCCATCGTGGCGATCGTCGCCTCGATCTCCTTCTCGGTGATCAGCTTGCGGCGCTTCGACGGCGGCAGCAGCATCTGGGCCGCACCCGTTTCGTCGATCACGTCGATCGCCTTGTCCGGCAGCTTGCGGTCGGAGATGTAGCGGGCCGACAGCTCGACGGCCGACTTGATGGCGTCGTTCGAATAACGCAGATGATGATATTCTTCGAAATAGGGCTTCAGCCCCTTCATGATCTCGATCGCATCATTGATCGACGGTTCGCTGACGTCGATCTTCTGGAAACGACGGACCAGCGCCCGGTCCTTCTCGAAGAACTGGCGGTATTCCTTATATGTGGTCGAACCGATGCAGCGGATCGCGCCCGATGACAGGGCTGGCTTCAGCAGGTTCGATGCATCCATCGCCCCGCCCGAGGTGGCGCCGGCACCGATCACCGTATGGATTTCGTCGATGAAGAGGACGGCGCCCGGATATTCTTCCAGCTCCTTGACGACCTGCTTCAGCCGTTCCTCGAAGTCGCCGCGGTAGCGCGTGCCAGCAAGCAGCGTGCCCATGTCGAGCGAGAAGATCGTCGCATCGGCGAGCGCCTCAGGCACCTTGCCTTCGACGATGCGCTTGGCCAGACCTTCGGCGATCGCCGTCTTGCCGACGCCGGGATCACCGACATAGAGCGGATTATTCTTCGAACGGCGGCACAGGATCTGGATGGTGCGGCTGACCTCGGCATGACGGCCGATCAGTGGGTCGATCTTACCACCCTTGGCCTTCTCGTTGAGATTGACACAATAGGCTTTGAGCGCATCCTGCTGCTTCTTGGGGCCGCCCTCTTCCTCCCCGCCGCGCGCCGTCGGCTTGCTCTCGGCCTCCTCTTCGGCGCCGCGCGGAGTACGGGTCTCCGACGCGCCCGGCCGCTTGCCGATGCCGTGGGAGATGTAGTTGACGGCATCGTAGCGGGTCATCTCCTGCTCCTGCAGGAAATAGGCGGCATGGCTTTCACGCTCGGCGAAGATCGCGACGAGCACGTTTGCGCCGGTCACTTCTTCGCGGCCGGATGACTGCACGTGGATAACGGCACGCTGGATGACGCGCTGGAAGCCGGAGGTCGGCTTGGAATCCTCGTCGTAACCGGTGATCAGATTGGAAAGTTCGTTATCGACATATTCGACGAGCGTCTTGCGCAGCGCGTCGAGATCGACATTGCAGGCGCCCATAACCGCGGCCGCATCGGCATCGTCGATCAGGGCGAGCAGCAGATGCTCGAGCGTCGCATATTCATGATGCCGCTCGTTGGCAAAGGTCAGTGCCTGATGGAGCGCCTTCTCTAAACTAGGCGAAAATGTTGGCACGTTCAGATCCTCACTTCTTTTCCATGACGCATTGCAGCGGATGCTGGTGCTGCCGGGCGAAGTCCATCACCTGGCTGACCTTCGTTTCCGCTACCTCGTATGTGAATATTCCGCACTCGCCGACGCCGTGATTGTGGACATGGAGCATGATGCGGGTGGCACTTTCACGATCCTTCTGAAAAAAACGCTCCAGAATATGAATGACGAATTCCATGGGCGTATAATCGTCATTCAAAAGCAGCACGCGATAGAGGTTGGGCTTCTTGGTCTTCGGCTTGGTGCGCGTGATGACCGAGGTTCCGCGATTTCCGTTGTCCCCGTTCCTTTCGCTGTCGTTCTGCATCCGGATCGGCTTTGCGATCATTGTCATTCATTCCTCGATCAATCCGGCGGAGCATGGGAGGGTGCTTTTCCCGCCGAATATCTGAAACACTAACTTAGTTCATAATGGGCCGATTTTAAGCCCCCTGTCAGACACTGCAATCAAGAAATGCCGGCGTGCACGGGAAAGACCCAAAATGTCCCCGGACGGTCCGACGCAGCAATGAAAGTGGAAACAAAAAAGACCGGCTACAGGTGCGTAGCCAGTCTTTATTTTTCAATATGTAGCGCAGGTTGCGCTTTTGACGTTGCTTCAGGCGGCAGCGGGGGTCGCCGGCTGCGGCGATTTCGGCGACTTGACTACGCCAGCGGCAGCAGCAGCGATCGGCGCCTCATAGGGCTTGTAGGCGGATTTGGCGAGATCGGCATACATTTCGCCGAGCTTGGTCGTTTCGGACACGAAGCTCTCATAGGCCGATTTGACGTAGCCGGTCTGCAGTTCGAAAGCGGCCTCGAAGCTCCTGACGCCTGCCAAGGTTTCAAAATGCGTTACGGCATCCTGAAAGGACTTTTTCGAATATTCAGCGGCTTCCGCGGCGATCGCCTGAAAGCCCCTGGTCGTCTCGGAATAGGTTCTCAGCGCCGTGTCGACGGCTTCCTTGCTCTTTTTGTTGGCTTCGTCAAAGTTGAACATGGCCATCCTCCGTTGGGCTGTTGGATGGCGGCAGGGTAGCCGCAACGCACAAATAGTCAAGTAGTCTTGTGCGACGCAAAACATCTCAAGGTTGCGTTACAGCAATAAGACAAAGCGAGCGCGCCGGTGAACGTACCTCTTTAACGGTTTTTGCTAATATATGGCATATCGTCACAACCAGACGTTTTAAAAAAAATTTGATTCGGCAGCGAAAAAAACAAAAAAACCGGGCGGATGTCGCCGCCCGGTCCACTTCAAGCTCTCATGCGCGATCAAAGATCGACGTCGAGGATCGCCATCGAAAAGTTGTAGGAGCGGTCGCCGTCCTCGTCATCGACATAGACGACGCCCAGAAATTCTTCGCCAAGATAGACTTCCGCAGAATCATTCTTGCGCGGACGCGCCTTGACGACGATCTGCGGGTTGAGCGTACGTTTGAAGTAGGCGTCGAGCTTCTTGATTTCTTCTGGCTTCACTCTGTCATCTCCGTAAGCGGCCTTGATTGGCCGCTTCTTGCACAGGAAAAGGAGCGGTGTAAAGGCGGGGGCGCCGCTTGGCGATGACTGTCCCCGCTCAGGTTCCGTCGCTTATTCTGTCTTTCCAGCGCCGACACTCAGATATCGGCGCCGATTACCTGATCCATATTGCGCGACGGCTCGGAACAACCGGCCTCGCCCACAACCTTGGCCGGCACGCCTGCAACCGTCTTCTTGGGGGGCACCGCCTTCAGCACCACAGAGCCGGCGGCGACGCGCGAGCAATAGCCGATCTCGATATTGCCGAGGATCTTCGCACCGGCGCCGATCATGACGCCGCTGCCGATCTTCGGGTGGCGATCGGCGCCCTCCTTGCCGGTGCCGCCGAGCGTCACGCCGTGCAGGATCGAGACATTGTCGCCGATGACGGCCGTCTCGCCGACGACGAGGCCGGTGGCATGATCGAGGAAGATGCCCTTGCCAATACGCGCAGCCGGATTGATGTCGGTCTGGAAGACGCTGGAGGATCGGCTCTGCAGATAGAGCGCGAAATCACGCCGGCCACGGTTCAAAAGCCAGTGCGCGAGTCGGTGCGTCTGCAGCGCATGAAAGCCCTTGAAGTAGAGCACCGCTTCCATGAAGCGCAGGCAGGCGGGATCGCGGTCGTAGATGGCCTGGATGTCGACGCGAAGAATGGAGCTCCACTCCGGCCAGTCGAGCAGCATTTCCTCGAAGGTCTGACGCAGCAGGTTCGCCTGCATATCCGGATGGTCGAGACGTTCGCAGATGCGGTGGATGACGCATTCCTCAAGCGAATGATAATTGATCACCGTCGAATAGAGGAAGGCCGCGAGAACAGGATCCTTTTCGGCCGCGATCCGTGCTTCCTCGCGCAGGCTGTCCCAGATGGGATCCATCACCTTCAGCGGATGGCCAGTTTCAAAAGCACGGATATCTGTCTTGGCGACCATCGCCGCTCTCCTCGTTGCCAGCCGGAATGCCGTTTCGGAATGCCCATATATAGTGGAAAACGCCAATAACATAAATGGGTGCCGTCACCATGGTTTTTTAGCATGGTTTTTCGGCATCACGATAATGTCACCCCTCGGCCACCCTTGCGTAGAAGGCCAGCACCGCCTGCTTGAAAACCTTATCGCCGACGGCGAGCATGTGATCGCGGCCGGGAATATCGAGCGCTTCGGCCTCGGGCATCAGGGCAGCCAACTCCTGCGGCGAGCCGGCGATATCGTCCTTGGTGCCGACGCCGATCAGGGTCGGCATGTCGAGCTTGCCCATATCGGAGCGAGCGACAAGGTCGCGCGAGCCGCGGATGCAGGCGGCTAGCGCAGTGCGGTCGCTTTTCGTCTGTTCGGCGAAGGCGCGGAACATGCGGCCGCGGTCATGCGTCACGACCTCCAGCGACGGAGCCAGCAGCGCATCGGCGATCGGATCCCAGTCGCCGACCCCATCGGTCATGCCGATGCCGAGGCCGCCGAGCACCAGCGAGCGGACGCGATGCGGATTGGCAAGTGCAGCAAATACAGAAATGCGCGCCCCCATCGAATAGCCCATGAGATTCGCCTCAGGGATGCCGAGATGATCGAGCAAGGCGATCGCATCGCCGGCCATGACCCAGGGGCGATAGGCTTCGGCATCGTGCGGCTTGTCGCTTGCGCCATGGCCGCGATTGTCGATGGCGATCACCCGGTAGCCCGCATCGCCCAGCGTCTTCAGCCAGCCCGGATGCACCCAGTTGACGCTTGCCGTCGAAGCAAAGCCATGGATCAACAGGACAGGCACGCCGGAGGGGTCGCCCTCGTCGAAAAAGGCGATCTTCAATCCATCATGAGTGAAGCTTGAAAACGCGGGTGTATTCAGGTTCATCGGGCCTTCCTTTTGGCGCGACCATAGTCGAGCCGCCTCCCGGCGGGAAGCCAAAATTGTGGGTAAAAACTGTGCCCGGCGCGGCGCTTTGGCTCTACACATTTGAGACGAAGGCTTATAAGGTTCGCGCACTTTCAAAGCATTCGGAGAACGACATGGCCGGCCACAACATTCCCCATTTCCAGAACGACGGCGGTCATCGCGTCATCGAAGTCGGCGTCAAGGAATTCATGTGCACCGGCGCTTCGGTTCCTTTCGACCATCCGCATATCTTCATCGACATGGGCGACGACAACGAGAAGGTCTGCTCCTATTGCTCGACGCTTTACCGTTATAATGCATCTCTCAAGCCGAGCCAGACCAATCCGGCCGGCTGCGTTTTCCACGTGAAGGCGGCGTAAACCGTCCAGAATCCGGATCGGACTGACAATGCCGGTCGAACATGCCGCCATCATCGGCGCCGGCATTGCCGGGCTGACAGCTGCGCTTGCGCTTTCGCGTTGGGGCATCAGCTCGGAGATTTTCGAGCAGGCGGATGAACTCGTCGCAGTTGGCGCCGGCTTGCAGGTTTCGCCGAACGCCTCCCGCATCCTGGCAGAACTCAGCGTCGTCGAGGGACTTTCAAAAGTCTGGCTCGAACCGGAAGCGATCCGGCTGATGTCAGGCGGTTCGCTGCGCCAGCTCGCGGCCGTGCCGGCCGGCAAATTCGCGCGCCAGCGCTGGGGCGCACCCTACGGGGTCCTGCACCGCGCCACATTGCAGAATGCGCTTCTCACGGCGGTCGAAGCTGATCCGCTCTGCCGGCTTCATCTTGGTGTGCGAGTGGAATCGAATTCGCCGCCTGTCGAGCGCGCTGCCGATGTCGTCATCGGGGCGGACGGCGTTTGGTCGAAGCTCCGGCAATCCGTTCCCGTCAGCCCCTCGCCGCGTTTTTCCGGCAATATCGCCTACCGCTTCACCATTCCCGAAGACCAGGCGCCAGGTTTTCTCGACCGGACAAGCGTTTCGGCTTTCCTCGGCGGATCGGCCCATCTTGTCTGCTATCCGCTGAAAGAGATCGGCAGCATCAACATGGTGGCGATCACCGCCGGCAATGTCTCGCCGCAGGCCTGGCGAAACGAGCCGACCGCAGAGCAGCGCGCTCGGCTCCGGGCGCAGCTTTCCGGCTGGAACAGCGCGATTACGTCGCTGCTGGAAAAACAGCCGAAGCTGACGTTCTGGCCGCTCTTCGAAACCACCCCGGGCGCGTGGCAGGACGGCCGCAGGACGGTTCTGATCGGCGACGCCGCGCATGCTATGATGCCCTTTGCCGCCCAGGGAGCGGCCATGGCGGTCGAAGACGCCTACGAACTTGCCGCGTTTCTCGCCAATCGTCCCGTGGCGGAAGCGCTGACGCTCTTTGAAAGGCATCGCGCGCCGCGCATTGCAAAGCTTCGCCAGCGCGGCGCCTTCAACAAATTTGCCTATCATGCGAAGGGCCCGATCCGGGTAGGCCGCGATCTGGTGCTCGGCCTGAAGCCGCCGCAAAGCCTGGCGGCCGATCTCGACTGGATCTACGGCTACCGGGCTGAGGGCACGCTGTTAGGCTCGGCAAGCGGCCGCAGCACCTAAAGCGCGTCACGATCTTTCAGATTCGCTCCTTGCGCTTTAGGTGTTTGTTTTACGCATGTCGTTGCCACAAAACCGCTGCATCCTTTTGCGCGATATGTGTTAGCCGCAACGGCTCAGACTGCACTTGCCGCCGCAAAACCCCGTTCAATATCGGCCTTGAGGTCGGCCACGTCTTCAAGGCCGATCTGCAGGCGGATGACAGGACCCTCCTTCGGCGCCTTGGCGACCTTGCGGTCATTGAGATAGGCGTGCAGCGCGAGGCTTTCAAAGCCGCCCCAGGAATATCCGAGACCGAAAATCCTCAGCGCATCGAGGAAGGCATGCGCCTTCGGTTTGAATTTCTCGGGGCTCTCAGCGGCAAGCACAAAGGAAAAGATGCCGCTGGCGCCCTTAAAATCGCGCTTCCAGATATTGTGGGAGGGGAAACTCGGCAGCGCCGGATGCAGCACGCGGGCGACATCCTCCCTCCCCTCCAGCCATTCCGCGATATCGAGTGCGCTTTCATAATGCCGCTCGAGGCGCAGGCCCATGCTGCGCAATCCGCGCAGGATCTGATAGGCATCGTCGGGTGCGCCACAGATGCCAAGGGCGCCGTTGGCCTCCTTCAGCCGCTCCCAGTGCTCCGCATTGGCCGATACCGTTCCGAGCAGGATATCGGAATGGCCGGACGGATATTTCGTCGCCGCATGAATGGAGATGTCGACGCCGTGATCGAGCGGCCTGAAATAAAGCGGCGTCGCCCAGGTATTGTCCATCATGACGACGGCGCCGTGGCGATGGGCAACCGCCGAGATCGCTGGAATATCCTGCATTTCGAAGGTGTTGGATCCGGGAGCCTCGGTATGGACGAGCCTGGTGTTCGGCCGGAACAGCGTCTCGATGCCGGCGCCGATCGCCGGATCGTAGTATTCCACCTCGACACCGAGGCGTTTCAGCATCGTATCGCAGAAATGGCGCGTCGGGCCATAAACCGAGTCGACGACAAGTGCGTGATCGCCGGCGGCGACGAACCCGAGGAACGGAATGGTGACGGCTGCCAGCCCCGAGGGGACGAGGATCGTGCCGGCCGAACCTTCGAGCGCATCGATCGCCTCGCAGAGCGCATCCGTCGTCGGTGTGCCGCGCGTACCATAGGTATATTTCTGCGAGCGCGTGTCCATCGTCGCCGCGTTCGGAAACAGCACCGTCGAGGCATGCACGACCGGCGGATTGACGAAGCCGTGATAATCGAAGGGGTCGTTGCCGATATGGGTCAGGCGGGTATTGATGCCGGCGGTCTGCAGCAAGCTGTCTTTATCTTTCATGTCGGAAATAGCCTTTGGCGAGGGGCGCAAAGCCAGACTTTTGGACGCCTCGCCCGATCCGGTCAACCCCTCGAGCATGGGGACAACTGTCGCCTCGGTTTTTCAAATTAGCGTTATTTTTCCGCAAGCGGGCGCTCATTTCCTAGCCAACCGCCTTCGAATGCGGCGCAATGCGGCAAAATTCTGAATTTTGCCGCAATTATGCATGGCGACACTTGACCATAGTGACATTTGCGACTGTGATAGGGTACTCGCGCCGGGAGGGTGTCGAGACGATGGGGGTGGCAGAGTTTTCCGCCGGAACGCCCCACAAGAAAAGATAATACAACGGAAAAGGTTGGGAAAAAATGAAGAACAAGCTTCTGTCCGCCGCGATTGGCGCAGCAGTTTTCGCTCTTGGCGCCTCGGCTGCTTCGGCCACGACTCTCGGTGATGTAAAGGCAAAGGGTTTCATTCAGTGCGGCGTCAACACCGGGCTCGCTGGCTTTGCCGCGCCTGACGCTTCCGGCAATTGGGCAGGCTTCGACGTCGACTTCTGCAAAGCCGTCGCTTCGGCCGTCTTCGGCGATCCCACCAAGGTGAAATTCACCCCCCTCAGCGCCGCCAATCGCTTCCCCGCGCTTCAGTCCGGGGAAATCGATGTCCTCGCCCGCAATACGACCTGGTCGATCAACCGCGATACGGCGCTTGGCCTGAACTTCCGTTTCGTCAACTATTATGACGGCCAGGGCTTCATGGTCCGCAAGAGCCTCAACGTGAAGTCGGCGCTGGAACTTTCCGGCGCGTCTGTCTGCGTCCAGTCCGGCACGACCACCGAGCTCAATCTCGCCGATTATTTCAAGGCCAACAATCTCCAGTACAATCCGGTGGTCTTTGAAAAGCTGGACGAGGTCAATGCGGCCTATGATGCCGGCCGTTGCGACGTCTACACAACCGACCAGTCCGGCCTCTATTCGCTGCGCCTGACGCTGAAGAATCCGGACGAACATACGATTCTGCCGGAAATCATCTCCAAGGAACCGCTCGCCCCGGCCGTACGTCAGGGTGACGACCAGTGGTTCGATATCGTCAGCTGGGTCGGCTATGCGATGATCAATGCCGAAGAATTCGGCATCACTCAGGCCAATGTCGACGAGATGAAGAACTCGCCGAATCCCGATATCAAGCGCTTCCTCGGCGTCGAGGCGGATACCAAGATCGGCACCGATCTCGGCCTGACCAACGACTGGGCTTACAACATCGTCAAGAACGTCGGCAATTACGGCGAAGTCTTCGAGCGCAACATCGGCCAGGGCAGCCCGCTCAAGATCGCGCGCGGCCTTAACGCGCTGTGGAGCAAGGGCGGCATTCAGTACGCTCCGCCGGTTCGCTGAGCGGCATCACGCATGAAGCCGGAAAGGCGGGCGACCGCCTTTCCCCTCCAATAAAAAAGCTCCGAAAAGGAGCATAATGGGGAATTGGCCAAGCATGACGCATCAGGCTTTGGAATCAACACGTCTATCCAGAAGCGGCTGGAGTTTTCAGTCCGCCCTCTACGACCCGACAGTTCGGGGTATCTTCTTCCAGGTTCTCACCATCGTCCTGCTGGTCGTCTTCGTCTGGTGGGTTGCGCACAACACTGCCGTCAATCTGGCGCGCGCAAACATCGCGTCCGGCTTCGGCTTTCTGAACGGCCGCGCCGGCTTCGAGGTCGGTCAGTCGCTGATCGCCTATTCAAGCGATTCGACCTATGGCCGCGCGCTGGTCGTCGGCCTTCTGAATACGATCCTGATCGCCGTTACGGGCATCATCACCGCCACGATCATCGGCTTCATCATCGGCATCGGCCGCCTGTCGAGGAACTGGCTGATAGCCAAGCTGTGCACGGTTTATGTCGAGGTCTTCCGCAACATCCCGCCGCTGCTTGTCATCTTCTTCTGGTATTCGGGCGTTCTGGCAGTTCTGCCGAATGCGCGCGAGTCACTGCATCTGCCGCTCGGCGCCTATCTGAACAACCGTGGCCTTTCCTTTCCCAAGCCGATTTTCGGCGAGACTTTCTGGCTCGTCGGCGTCGCCTTCGTCGTCGCGATCATCGCCGTCATCGCCACGGCCCGATGGGCGCATCGCCGGCAGGCCGCGACGGGTCAGCAGTTCCATACGATTTGGGCTTCGATCGGCCTGCTGATCGGCCTGCCGCTTATCGCCTTCCTAGTCGCAGGCGCGCCACTTTCCTTCGATTATCCGATCGCAGGCAAGTTCAACCTCACCGGAGGTTCCGTTGTCGGGCCGGAGTTCATGTCGCTCTTCCTGGCACTTTCCTTCTACACCGCTGCCTTCATAGCCGAGATCGTGCGCGCAGGCATTCGCGGCGTGCCGAAGGGACAGACGGAAGCTGCAGGCGCACTCGGGCTTCACCCCTCGTCGATCACCCGGCTGGTCGTCATTCCGCAGGCCTTCCGCATCATCATTCCGCCGCTGAGCAGTCAGTACCTCAATCTCACCAAGAACTCATCGCTGGCGATCGCAATCGGTTTTGCCGATCTCGTCGCCGTCGGCAGCACAACGCTGAACCAGACCGGTCAGGCTGTCGAGGTGATCCTCATCTGGATGGTCATTTACCTCAGCCTCAGTGTCGTGACCTCGCTGTTGATGAACTGGTTCAATGCCAAAATGGCGCTGGTGGAGAGGTAAGATGAGCAACGCTTTCGTCAGAACCGCCATACTGGCGCCGGAGCCGCCGCCCTCAGCAGAGAAGGGCCCTGTCGCTTGGATTCGCCGCAACCTCCTTGCGACGCCGAAGGACATCGTCCTTACCATCCTAGCGCTGGTCTTTGTCGTTTGGGCCCTCCTGCACGCGCTCGACTGGCTCTTCGTGCAGGCGGTTTGGAGCGGCCCTGACCGCACCTTCTGCGCCACTGCCGTACAGGGCGGCATTCAGCCGGATGGCTGGAGCGGTGCATGCTGGGCCTTCGTCAACGCCAAATTCGACCAGTTCATCTTTGGGCGTTATCCGCTCGACGAGCGCTGGCGCCCGACCCTGGTCGGCATTCTTTTCGTACTCCTGTTGGTGCCGATGCTCATTCCTTCGGCACCGCGCAAGGGGGTCAACGCCCTGCTGCTGTTCGGCGTGCTGCCGATCATTTCCTTCTTTCTGCTTTACGGCGGATTTGGCCTGGAAATCGTCGAGACGCCACTCTGGGGCGGGCTGCTGGTGACGCTGGTGCTCTCTTTTGTCGGCATCGCGGTCTCCTTCCCGCTCGGCATCATCCTGGCGCTCGGAAGGCGCTCGCGGATGCCGGTCATCCGCACGTTCAGCGTCGTTTTCATCGAAGTGGTCCGCGGCGTGCCGCTGATTACGGTCCTGTTCATGGCGAGCGTCATGCTGCCGCTTTTCCTGCCGGCCGGCTGGACGGTGGACAAGCTCTTGCGCGCGATCATCGGCGTATCGATCTTCGCTTCCGCCTATATGGCGGAAGTCATTCGTGGCGGCCTTCAGGCTATTCCCAAAGGCCAGTTCGAAGGGGCGGATTCTCTCGGCCTGGGGTACTGGCAGAAGATGCGATTGGTGATCATGCCGCAGGCGATCAAGCTGGTGATCCCTGGCATCGTCAACACCTTCATCGGCATGTTCAAGGACACCTCGCTGGTGTCGATCATCAGCATGTTCGACCTGCTCGGCATCGTTCGCCTCAACTTCGTCGATCCGAACTGGGCGACCGCAGTAACGCCGCTAACGGGGTTGATATTCGCCGGATTCGCCTTTTGGCTTTTCTGCTTCGGCATGTCGCGCTATTCAGCATTCATCGAACGTCACCTCGACACCGGCCACAAACGATAAAAAATGAGGGAAAACAATATGGCTGAAGCTCCAGCTAAGAAGCTCACCGTTTCCGCAACGGAAGTGGCGATCGAAATCGTCAACATGAACAAGTGGTACGGCGATTTCCACGTGCTGCGCGACATCAATCTGAAGGTCATGCGCGGCGAACGCATCGTCATCGCCGGCCCGTCCGGTTCGGGCAAATCGACGATGATCCGCTGCATCAACCGTCTTGAAGAGCACCAGAAGGGCCAGATCATCGTCGACGGCACCGAGCTCACCAACGATCTGAAGAAGATCGACGAGGTGCGCCGCGAAGTGGGCATGGTATTCCAGCATTTCAACCTCTTTCCGCATCTGACGATCCTAGAAAACTGCACGCTGGCGCCGATCTGGGTGCGCAAGATGCCGAAGAAGCAAGCTGAAGAAATCGCCATGCACTTCCTGAAGCGGGTCAAGATCCCGGAACAGGCCAACAAATATCCGGGTCAGCTTTCCGGCGGCCAGCAGCAGCGCGTGGCGATCGCCCGATCGCTCTGCATGAACCCGAAGATCATGCTGTTCGACGAGCCGACTTCGGCACTCGATCCTGAAATGATCAAGGAAGTGCTCGACACGATGGTGGGTCTCGCCGAGGAAGGCATGACCATGCTCTGCGTCACCCACGAAATGGGCTTTGCCCGCCAGGTCGCCAACCGCGTCATCTTCATGGATCAGGGCCAGATCGTCGAGCAGAACTCACCGGCCGAGTTCTTCGACAACCCGCAACACGAGCGCACCAAACTGTTCCTCAGCCAGATCCTGCACTAAGTCCGAGAAGCTTAGTTCGTGAAAAGACCCGCCGTGCCTTCCGCACCGGCGGGTCTTTCACGTTCAGTGGGAGACCGACGCCTGCAACAGACTGCAGAGACCGGAAAGCCCGGCATCGCCGCTGCCGGCGGCGGAGATATCGGCGCAACGAACAAGCATCTTGCGTTGCTCGTCCACGGGTCTCTCTCGAAACGCCGCAATCGTGCGAGCCTGCGATGCGCTGAGGGTGCCGTTACGAGCAGCTGTCATCCCGCCCCTGTCGTTCGCGTCACCAATGGCAAGCTTGGTGCCTGCTCCGCTACTACCGCCAATGGAAGCCGTGGCCTTGTCATCGACCTCCCGGGAGCCGGCAGTCCGGGCGTTGACGCCGCGATCGCCGCCGAGCCTGGCATTAGCGCCAGTCGCGAGACCATCACTGCCCCCGGTAATGGCATTGACATTGGCATCGATACCGCCGCGGCCGCGAGCACTGGCCGACGCATTTGCGTCAGCGCCGCTCGAGCCGCCAATGGATGCGTCGGCCGTCGCATCAACCCCGTTTCCGCGGCCAAGCGAAGCTCCGACGTCGGCGCTGGTGGCATTGCCTGCATTTACCGACACGCCAATGTCAGTCGCGTGTGCATGGTCTGCCGGCATGGCAAGAACGGCGCAGGCGGATGCGAACAGGGCAATTGGCAGTCTACTGTGCATTTGAGTCATCATCTCTTCCTCCGTTTTCATATGCCGGACGGTTCGTCCGACCTGCGAAAATCGAGGAACGCGCGTGCCTTCGATCGATTGGACGCCGAGTACCCCGACATCCATGCCAACCAACGAGAAGGACTTGCCAAGGTTTCATTCCAGCCCGTCATGAACCTGCGCGGCGGCTGAGAATGACGGCGCGTAGTTATCACTGAGTAAGCGTTACGAAAGCTACTGTGCCAAAAACAGGCATGAGCGAGAATTTCTCCCCAATTTAGCCGCTGTATCTAAATTCCGAAGGAGTACGCAGTAATTAAGTGGCTGCTTAGTTGCAGCTGTCGACACGGCGGCCGGCCAACTCGATCGCCCTCGCAGCGCCTGCTCCGGTTTCTCGCTCCTCTAGTGCAGGAGCAAAAAAGATCTTCGTTCGTCTGGATATGCCCGGCCCGGCCTCCATGTTCAGCATGTTCCTATATTACGAAGCCGGAGGTTCAAGAATGGGCATTTTCGACAAGATCAAACATGCAATCTTTGGAGAAGCAAAAGCAGCCGAACCTGTCGCCAGCGGCGCAGCAAAGACAGCGCCGGCCCAGGCTCCCGTCTCACCCCCGTCAGCCCCCAGTCCGACGCCTGCGTCCTCTCCTGCGCAAACTAAGCCGGCCTCGGCCCCGGCGACAGCGACAGTCGATATTGTTCCGATCCTCGACGCGGCTGTGAAGAAGAGCGGCCAGAAACTCGATTGGCGCCATTCGATCGTCGACCTGATGAAGTCAGTCGGGATGGATGCCAGTTTGACTGAGCGCAAGGAACTCGCCGCCGAACTCGGTTATACCGGCGATACAAACGATTCCGCGAAAATGAACATGTGGCTGCACAAGGCGCTGATGAAGCGGCTTTCAGAAAATGGCGGCAAGGTGCCGGCCGATCTCCTCGATTGATCTCGGTTGCTGACAAAAGCTGCCGCCATTCTGCGGCGGCAGCCATCCCGGCACCTTCCAAACCCCTTGCCCACAGGCGCTGGAATCAATAACGTTCCGTCAGATGACTTCGAAAATCGATCTGGGGAGCGCTTAATCCAATGCGATTGATGGCAGTTGTTGGTCTTGTGCTTAGCTTCGGCTGTATATCAGCCGCCGAATCTCCTTCTAACTATCAATCCTACAGCGGCATTCGGGTCGATACCGACCCGGTCCTCCTCGCCCGGTATGACAAGGCGCTCCAGCGGTGCGTGCCGGAAGCAGGTTCGTGGCGACGCGGCTCGCCGGACCAGAGAAGCCTCGATTATAACGCGGCGCTCAGAAATTGCCTCTATCGACGCGGCTTCGTCGACCGAGGCGTCTACGCCTACCCCATCCCAGAAGTTTACTTCGAGCATTTCCTGGACCGCTGAGAAGAACCGAACGGTTCTAGTCTCCCATAGGACTTCAAAAGTCAGGAACACAGGCCCGGCTGCATCGGCGTGGCTTGTCGACGGCGACCGCATATCAGCTTTGACCGCTGTCGGATGGTCGGCCCTTGCCGTCCGGCAATTACCAGAGGGATGATGGAAGCTGCAGCGCGGCTTTCAGGGCAACGGGAGCAGCGGGATCGATCGAGCTCCATAAGTGCGGAGGTCGGGAGCTACGGGATAGACTGCGAACCTCAATCGACCGTCGAAACTGCGTGCACCTTCATGTCATCTCGCACTTCGTAGAATTTGTCGCCGTCGATATAGATAAAGTGGCAGCTTGGCTTTTCGCCATTGCCGGCAGAACAGGCCTTATCGCCCTTGAAAGTGAGTTTCGTTTTCACGTCGAGCGTTTTGCCGCCGACATCGGCTTTACCGGTAATGGTGCCCTTCTTCCAACTCCAAACGAGTTCGGCGGACACAGGCTTTTCCAGATCGAGAATTTCTACTTTCACCGGCTTGCCGTCAGCAAAAGCTTTGAACTCGTCCATTGTAGCCTGTTTGGCCCCCGCAGGAAGATCAACGGCGTAGGCATTCAACGCATATAGAAATGCAGCGGCGCCGATGCTCAAACAAATCGTTCTCATACTCGCCCCCCAAGAATTGGCAGGGAGGGTACACGCCGTTTTCGGCGGCAGCATCCCACCTATTGTGGCTAGGAAGAGCTTGGCGCAGGTTGAAACATATATAATTCTGCGACATTTCAACTTTTCGGCGACATCCGCAGAATTTCTGTCTTTGTCTTGGCTGCGTCACACTACATGAAATAGACCAGTTGCGACGATTACTGGACAGTCTTGGATAATATTATTCGCGTCCCCGCTGTATCAAAGATGATCTCCATGGTACTGCTTGCCGCCTGCGTGACGACATGTCAGCCAGCCGAAATCGTCATGGCTCCGGTATCGGAAAGACCAGCCACGAAGAAGAGCAATATTTCTCTCCTATAGAACAACTGCGAAGCCGAGAGCGTCTGAACATTTGCCATCACGCCCGATGTGCCGCCGAAGGACCCGCGCCCAAATGGGACCAGCCGCCTCCATGCCAGATGAGGGGTCCGACCAAATTTCCCTTGTAATCTACCGATTGGACACCGAACTATGGATGAATCGCCCTGCCCACGCTCTCTAAATTGGCGGGGTTCGAGTTCAGGATTGTTCAGGATATGCCACCAGCTGAGGAGTGTCTTTCGGCGCGATCACACGCATTCGATGCCGTGGCGCTGAGTAAGGCTTCCGCCAGAGCCTGCGCTTCGAAGGCGAATTTCACTGCCAGCATGTGTCGGCGGAGGAGCGGTGTGCCCGTTATCTAATCAGTCTTGAAAGCGACTCATGATCGATTCGAGCACCCCGGAGAGGATGTTGGCCTTGCCACGGCCACCTCAATTAGCCTCAATCGTGAAGGCGAAGCTGCCAAAAATTGAAAAATTCACAAAAAATGTTGATCCCGCCTTCGCGGCAGGATTCCAGTGACGTCCATCAGGTTTTCCTAATCTTTTCAATGGGTGGGTGTCGCCATGGTTGCAGAAAGAATAATTCGCGGTTTGCGAGATATATAGTTTGTCCCAATTTGGGCGAATCGGATTTCCGCAAATATTTCAAAATGTAACTTGGGAGTGATCTGGATATTGTGGCAGCAATATGGCTATGTTTCTCAAGTACTTACTGTTTTTAAGCTGTTGCGCCCTTCAAAACGTCGTCCTATAACCCCCGCCGCAACACATGATTAACCACAAAATATTAGACAACGCTGAAGTTGAGGAACAAAACCATGACAACATACTACGTAGCTTCGAGCAGCAGCGGCGGTAACGGCAGTGCCACCTCCCCTTTTCGCACGATCAGTGAGGCGATGGCTTCAAACCTTAAGCCTGGCGACGAGGTCGTGGTGAAACCGGGGACCTATAACGAGAGCATCAACATCGACAAGGACGGCTCGGCGGCAGGCGACATCACGCTCCGCTCCGAGGTGCCTGGCGGGGCGCTGATCCGGCCGCCCGCGGGCTCATGGAACGCGATCAGCGTCAACGCCAACTACGTCACGATCGACGGCTTTGACATCGGCGGCGCCAAAGGCGACGGCATCGAAGCGAACAATGTCCACCACGTCCAGATCCTCAACAACAAGGTCCACGGCAGCGGGGAGTCGGGCATCCAGTTCAACCAGTCGGACTTCATCCACGTCGAAGGCAACGAGACTTACAATAACGCTTCGACAGGCTGGTTCTCGGGCATCTCCATCTACCAGAACCGGAACATCACCGGCGATACCTCGACGGACGGATACCGGAACATCGTGCGCAACAACATCTCGCACGACAACGTCACAAAGTCTGGTGAGCACACCGACGGCAACGGCATCATCATCGACGATTTCCAGAGCACGCAGGCTAGCGGTAATCCGAACTACACGTTCAAAACCCTGGTCGACAACAACCTTGTCTACGGGAACGGCGGCAAAGGCATTCAGGTTACCTGGAGCGACTCCGTCACTGTGTCGAACAACACCGCATACCACAACAATCAGGACCCGCAGAACAGCGGCACCTGGCGTGGCGAGCTCAGCAACTCGGCATCGAGCAACAACACCTGGGTCAACAACATCGCCGTAGCGGATCCATCGCTGAACAAGAACAACACCGCGATCGATAATACGTCTACCGACGCCTACACCAACAAGAACGTCGTCTGGGCCAACAACATCACCTATAACGGCACCGCCGGTCAGGCATCGGTCAAAACCGATGGCGGCAACGCGATGCCGAGCACGGCGAACGGCAATCAGCTCGGCGTTGACCCTAAATTCGCAGGGGCATCGAGCGACAACTTCCACCTCAGCTCCGGCTCGACGGCGATCGACCACGGAACCAGCAAGTACGGCGTCAGCTCCGTCGATCTGGACGGCGACCATCGCGTCGTTGGAACTGTCGATATGGGTGCGTACGAATCCGGCTCCACATCGGGAACGCCAACCACGCCGACTTCTCCAACCACGCCGACTTCTCCAACCGCGCCAACTTCGCCAACCGCGCCGACTTCGCCAACCGCGCCGACTTCACCGACTTCGCCGACTTCGCCGACCACCACGAAGGAATATACCGGCACCAATGGCAACGACATCATGCCACACACCGGTCAGTCCAACGGCGGCAACGAAACCTTCAAGGGTCTCGCCGGCAATGACGTGCTGAAGGGCGGCGCCGGCTCGGACGTCCTCATTGGTGGCACCGGAAGGGACATCATGAGCGGCGGCACCAGCTCGGATACGTTCGCCTTCAAGACAGCGACGGAATCCGGGTCCGGCTGGAACCGCGACGTCATCACAGACTTCCAGCACGGCGTCGACAAGATCGACGTCTCGGCGATCGATGCGAATGGCTCTGCGCTGGGCGATGCAGCCTTCCATTTCCAGGCGCAGGAGAATGCTTTGTTCGACAAGAAGGCTGGCGCGCTCGCGTGGCACTACGAGGACGACCATACCGTTATCCAGGCCGATTTGAACGGCGACGGTGTTCATGACTTCGAGATTCAGCTGCAGGGCCACGTCCAGCTGGGAGCAGGCGATTTTCTCCTGTAACAATACCCGTTGCGGCTGTCGTCCGATCGCCGCAGCAATCGTGCCAACGGCGGAGCAAAACCCGCCACGCGGCGCGCAAAAGTCAGGCTACTTCGGCGCGTGGATGGGGCCCATCCGCGCGCTGCGATTTTTCGACAGCGTCAGCCGGCCTTTCGGGCGCGGCTTTGCGCGAGCTGTTGCCATTCGTCTCGACGATGTTGATGTGGTGGGTTATGCGGTCGGGCGCTCGGATCCAAGATCTCCGTACATTCGTCGAACGAGAGATTGCTGTTGCTCAAAGTAGCACCTCGCGGTGTTGCGAGATGAGTTCGAACAATAATTCCGATCCAGCCGCGTATCCTCCGCTTCCAGAAGCAGTTGGCCGTGTGCAAGCTGCTGATCTTCCGATGAACTTGAGAGCGGTACGAAGCCCACTGGTCAGCGAGATGATGGAGACCCGTGACCGGTCGGTTGGCTTTGCGGCTCCGCCAGATCGCTTTTCCGCTGGTCCGCAAGCGGCAATGCCGCCCGGCAATTTGCATCAATTCACACCAAAAAGCTTCTTGGATCGGTCAGCCGTTTGATTTGCAACGAACGTCTGCCCACCTCTATCATGGATCCCATTTTCCTAGGAGTGCCTGCCGGTTCCTGACCCATATCGCTGGCAAGGCCCGACAGAATCAAAGAAGAAGGTCGAAGCCGAGGCTGATTTTTCGCGCGGCCAAGAAGAGTTGGCCGAAGCCTAACGCCTTGCCTCGCAGCTGGAGCTCCAAGCAGCGCAATGACTGGTGCGATTAGCGAGATACCGTCGGTCCAACACCGTACGGGACCTAGTCGATCGCTCTTTCGTTAAAGCGGTAGGAAAGCACGGGGGTTCCCCCTGTGCGATCCGTTGTCACGACTTGCCCCGCTTCGGCGGGGCTTTTTTTGACCGAATACCGCCCCTAAACCATTCTCCAATGAGGGGTGAGCGTCCAGAAAAACAACAAAAACAAACACTTGAAAAGCAGGTGGCGACCCCTGCAGGAATCGAACCTGCGACAACCTGCTTAGAAGGCAGGTGCTCTATCCAGCTGAGCTAAGGGGCCGTCCGGCGGTCACGTTCAAAGAGCGCGACCGAATACGCCATATGTGGACGAGAAATCTCAATGCGTCCAGGGCTGCGTGCGGGTATAGCGGAAATTATCCGGATAGGCCACAACCTGGCGGGCCGGATCCTTCGGCGCGATGACGCGGTATTCGATGCCGTTGCGCTGGGCGTAGGATTCGGCAAGCGCCTGCGTTTCGAAGGTGAGTTTTACCTGCTGGCGCATGTCGCCCGAGGAGGTGTAGCCCATGATCGGATCGATCTTGCGCGGCGACTCCTGATCGAATTCAAGCACCCAGAGATGGGTCTTGGCCTTGCCGGACTGCATGGCGGTCTTAGCAGGACGATAGATCTTGGCAGACATGACTGCGGCATCTCCGAATATGCAGGGACAGAGCGCCCCGCCTTTCATGGTCTCAATCCCGTTGCCGGGCCCTTGCTTCGTCGTTTGCGATAACGCGAAGAGTTGAATTTCGCTTATCCGCGAATCCCCGTTTTTTCAAGAAAAAAGCGGATCGCGACGCCGCTGCCACAGCCACCCCGACGATGCGCCAATGTGTTGGGAAGCAAGGCTTATCGTTAACTCGGGCGGCTCAGCACATTCATCCCTCATGTCGCTGCCATTCCACCTAAAAATCCGCAGGAATTCCAAGCGATTGCGCAATATTACCGATTGTCTCATGTTGTGATCACAGGATGATTGCCGCAGCCGACCGCGGGCACTAGTTTGCGGCTCAATCGGCTTCAGTGGATGCACGCATGATGAGACGTTCGACAGAGTTCAATGCCATTATGATAGGAGCTGGCATCACCGCTTTCTTCTATGTCGCTATCAGCTATGCCCAATATATCGGCCTGATCGCCCGCGGCTAAGGCTGATCGCCCTGACGTCCAATTGCGCCTCACAGGTAAATTGAAGGCCGACCGGGATTTTCCTCTTGCGTCCACAGGCCTGGTGAGAAATCTCCGGCCACAGCTGGATTTATGGGTTGCGACGACGGAGTGAACCGTGTATTCCCGCTGCCAATCACGGCACGGAGTGTAGCGCAGTCTGGTAGCGCATCTGGTTTGGGACCAGAGGGTCGGGAGTTCGAATCTCTCCACTCCGACCATTCAATATTCTGATTTCTTGGATTTCTTGTTGGCCACATCGCACCTCGCGAGCTGGTGCGCCGTCACTTCGCCTTCGTCGTCGTGGCGCTCACGATTCTGTCGCCCGGCTTGATTCCGAATTTGCCGACGATGCCGGCATTGAGTTCGACGACGTATTTCACCGGGCTCATCGAATCGATGATCTCGCGTGAATAGGGTTTTGCGTTTTCCTTGATGTGGCGGATCGTGCCGGTGTCGTCGGCAAAGAGCATGTCGAGCGGCAGGATGGTGTTCTCCATCCACATGGCAACGCGCCGTGTTTGCCCGAAATCGAAAATCATGCCGGCGTCATCAGCCATCGACTTGCGAAACATCAGCCCGCGGGCGCGCTGATCACCGGTGGCGGCGACCTCGACGGTAAAATGCAGCATCTTGCCGGCGGCTGTCTGGATGAGCAGCGGCTCCTTTTCGAACCGCATCTCCTCCTCAGCCAAAGCCGGCAGGGCGACCAAGAAAAAAAGCGCCATGACGGCGCTTCTGATCGCATGAAACAGGACGATGCCGCGCATGTCAGTGCGACCGGCTTGCCGGGCTCGGAACGTCGGGATGGATCTCTGCAGCCATCAGGCCCTTTTCGCCATCGCCGAAGCGGACGAGGACCACCTGGCCGGGGCGCAGCTCCGTCAGCCCGAAGCGGCGCAGCGTCTCCATGTGCACAAAAATGTCTTCGGTGCCCTCACCGCGCGTCAGGAAGCCGAAGCCCTTAGTACGGTTGAACCACTTGACAAGCGCCCGCTCGAGCCCGCTCGTGGCGGTAACCTGCACGTGGGTGCGCACCGGCGGCAGCTGCGAAGGATGAATGGCGGTCGACTGATCCATCGAGAGGATCTTGAAAGCCTGGTAGCCGCGCTCGCGGCGCTGGACGAGAGCGACGATGCGCGTCCCCTCGAGGATCGTTTGATAGCCGTCGCGACGCAGGCAAGTCACGTGCAGGAGAACATCCTGCATGCCGTTATCAGGCACGATGAAGCCGAAGCCCTTGGCGACGTCGAACCACTTGACGACACCGGTGATTTCAACAAGATCGACCGCTTCCGACGACAGCTCGTCGACATCGGTGTATGCGTTCGATGAAATCCTATCAGCCATTATCGCCAGCCCCTCGAATACGCGTCACACTGTTACGGTTAACTGATTCTTGAAATCAAGATTAACATCTTGGTAACGGATAAGCGCAAGTCCTAGTTTTCGGTTATTCCCAGCTGCACATTTTATAAAGATGACTTGCCCGAAGCTGACCTCGGCTCGCCAAAAAGGCCAGCCCCTATAAAGGAGTAGATAGAATGCGTTATCTTCATACGATGGTTCGCGTCAAAGATCTGGACGCTTCGCTTGCCTTCTATACCACGCTGTTCGGACTGGAGGAGATTCGCCGCCACGAAAACGAGAAGGGCCGCTTTACCCTGGTTTTCCTGGCCGCTCGCGACGATCTCGACCGTGCGCGCAGCGAAAAGGCCCCCTGCCTCGAGCTCACTTACAACTGGGATACGGAGGATTATAGCGGAGGACGCAATTTCGGCCACCTCGCCTATGAGGTGGATGATATTTACGCGATCTGCCAAAAGCTGATGGATAACGGCATTACCATCAACCGGCCGCCGCGCGACGGCAACATGGCCTTCGTGCGCTCGCCCGACGGCATTTCGATCGAAATCCTGCAGAAGGGAAGCCCGCTTCCGGCCGCCGAACCCTGGGCTTCCATGGGCAATACCGGCGCCTGGTAATGGTTTTGGCCGCAAGGCTTTTGCGAAGCTTGCGGCTTTTGCGATTTAGGGTCCGGCCGGCGCCTTCACGCTTGCCGCGATCCGGCCCCGCAGGCAATCTCCCGGTGACTCGAAGCGGAAGATGGCGATATCTCGCCGTTTTCGCATCAACCGGAGACCGATTGCTTGCGTGACCTTGAGATGCGGATGCCCATTACGGGCGCATTGCTGATCGCCACCTCGATGCTGGCGCTTTCCGGCTGCGTATCGAACAAGAAGACGCTCGATTCGGCCGCAGCTGTTCCGGCGACGGCGGCCGCAGCGCCACAGCTTGGCGCAACGGCGCCCGTGAAATCTGCCCCGCGCTCAGTCTATACCGACCCCCGCCTCGTCAATGTCTCCGGCGCCGAGGCCGCGCCACAGGTCGTGGCAGGCGATGCGAATGCCGCCGTCCCGCCGGCCGATGCGGCAATGGTGGCGCCTGCCAATATAGGCGGGCTCGTCATGCAGTCGACACGGATCAATGCGCAGGCGATGAGCATCTTTTCGGATCACCAGCCGCCGCCACAGAACAACAGCACGTCCACCGTCATTCAGCCGCAGGCCTATGCCCCCACGGAAGGAGTGGCCCCTACAAAAAGCAGCGTCTACAGCCAGCCGATCATGCCCTCACAGCCGGCCGCCCCGGTGCTGCCGCAGCAATCGTCCGAAAATTCCGGCACGCAGCCTGCGCCCGTACAAACAGCCTCGCTGGCGATGGGCGGTATCCCCGCCTCGACGACAAACGCGCTTTACAGCGCACCGAAGCAGAACCTGCTCGGCAGTCTTTCCGGCCTTCTGCACAAAGCCGCCCTGCCCGGCATGACGCGTGTTGCGCCGAACGGGCTGCACGTCCAGAACGACAATGTCGAGGTCGGCTGCTTCAAACCGGACCTGCTGAAAGTGATCAAGACGGTCGAAAACCATTTCGGCCGGCCTGTCATCGTCACGTCAGGCTATCGCGACGAAGAACATAACCGCCTGGTCGGTGGGGCTGACGAATCGATGCACAAGAGCTGTGAGGCCGCGGACATTCAGATCGACGGCGTCTCCAAGTGGGATATCGCCGCGTATATAAGATCCATGCCGGATCGCGGCGGGCTCGGCACCTATTGCCACACCGACTCGGTCCACCTCGACACCGGCAAGACCCGGGACTGGAACTGGGGCTGCGGCGGCAAACGGGCACCCTTAACCACCGCAAGAGCGATCTGACATCGTCGACGCGAAGTTCCCTCACCCAACGTCAGCTGGATTTCACCTGCTTCTGGAAGGCTGTACAAGCCTTTGATTCGCCAGTTGTAATTTTAAATAGTACTGCCACTGGAATATCTGTCATTTTTTTGAAAAAAATCGAATTTGCCGCTTGCGGCTTTCGAAGGTGCTGACTATAAGGGCGCCACCACGAAGGAAGCGCCCTTCGTCTATCGGTTAGGACACCAGATTTTCATTCTGGGAAGAGGGGTTCGACTCCCCTAGGGCGTGCCACTTTCTCTCCATACAGAAGCCATCGCATCCGCTTGCAGAAGCTCGCGCGCACGCCTATTTTATCGAGGCTGGCCTGCGCCCTTCGTCTATCGGTTAGGACGACAGATTCTCATTCTGTAAAGAGGGGTTCGACTCCCCTAGGGCGTACCATCGAAATTATGATTGCCGCCAACCACCGATCGGTTTGATATTCCAGCCATCCACCGCCCGTAGCGCCGTGGTTTTCCACAGCAAAAAAAATCGGCGAAAACTGTGATTTTTTCGCGCCTTGGCGCTTGCGGCTTTCGAAGGTGCTGACTATAAGGGCGCCACCACGAAGGAAGCGCCCTTCGTCTATCGGTTAGGACACCAGATTTTCATTCTGGGAAGAGGGGTTCGACTCCCCTAGGGCGTGCCACTTTCTTCCTTTAATTTTCTCATCCGAGACTCTTTTTCGTGACCGTTCTATTTCGCTGGCGCTGCGTCGCAGACGCGCAGCTGGACGCGGCGTGCGCCTTGATAATGTTCGGCGCCGAGCGAGCCTGCGACATGGAGGCTCGCGCCGCGTGAATTGATGAGAAGATTGCCGAGGCCGGTATCGGCGGCGCGAAAGGCGATTCCATCGAGCCGCGACCCGTCCATCGCCTCCAGCGTCACCTTCACATGTTTCTCGCCGACGAGGCGCGCGTCTCGCACCCGATGCGCCGGTACGGCAAAGAGCGGCTGAGCGTGGCCGGAGCCATAGGGACCGGCGGCTTCCAGGCGGTCAATGAGTTCAAGCGTGGCGCCGCTTGCGCCGATTGCGCCATCGATCTTCAATGTCTCGTTGGCGACGAGGCTCGCCACCGTCCTTGCGGCCTTCTCGGTAAAGAAGGTCCTCAACCTGCCGAGACCGGCGCGCTCGACCGTCAGCCCCGCCGCCATGGCATGGCCGCCACCCTTGATGAGGATGCCCTCCTCGACCGCAGCCCGCACCATCCTGCCCATGTCGAAACCATTGATGGAGCGGCCTGAGCCGGTGCCGCGGCCGGAGGGATCGAAAGCGATCGCGAACGCGGGCCGCTTGAATTTCTCCTTCAGCCGCGCGGCGATCAACCCAACGATGCCCGGATGCCACTTCTCATGGGCGGTGACGATGACGGAGGCGCCCTCGCCGTCGCCATATTCGGCCAGCGCCTCGGCTTCCGCCTCCTGCAGCATCATCGCCTCCATCGCCTGACGTTCACGGTTGAGCTCGTCGAGGCGCTGTGCGATCATTTCCGCCTCACCGGCATCATCGAGCGTCAGCAGGCGGCTTCCGAGCGCGGCATCGCCGATCCGTCCACCGGCATTGATGCGCGGGCCGATCAGAAAGCCGAAATGATAGGGGGTCACGGGGCCCGCGAGCCCCGCCTTGCGGAAGAGCGCGGCAAGCCCGGCATTGCTCTGGTGCCGGGCAGCAACCAGCCCCTTCACCACATAGGCGCGGTTGAGCCCCTTCAGCGGCACGACATCGCAGACCGTCGCAAGCGCCACGATGTCAAGCCATTGCAGCAGGTCGAGCGCCAGGATGCGTTTGTTGCCGGCCGCGCGCAACAGCCGCAATGTCGCGACCAGCACCATGAAGACGACGCCGGCTGCGCAAAGATGCCCCTGCCCCGACAGATCGTCTTCACGGTTCGGATTGACGAGCGCATGGCAGGGCGGCAGCTCATGTGTCACCTGGTGGTGATCGATGACGACGACATCGATGTTGCGCGCGGCAGCGGCCGCAAGCGCGTCCTGACTGGTGGAGCCGCAATCGACGGTGACGATCAGCCTGGCGCCATTGTCGATCAGCTGGTTGATCGCCGCCGGATTGGGGCCATAACCTTCAAAGATGCGGTCGGGAATGTAGATGTTCGCCTTGATGCCGAAATGGCTTAGAAAGCGGAACATCAGCGCCGAGGAAGCCGCGCCGTCGACGTCGTAGTCGCCGAAAATCGCCACGCTCTCGCCGCGCTCGATTGCAAGCAAGAGACGGGTTGCCGCCTTCTCGCAATCGGTCAGCGTGTGGGGATCGGGCATCAGGCTGCGGATCGTCGGGTCGAGGAATTCGACCGCTTCGTCAACCGGGACGCCGCGTCCTGCGAGAACGCGGGCGATCAGATCCGGCAGCCCGTGAACCTGCGCCATGGCGAGCGCCCGGTTCTGGCCGGCCTGGTCGAGTCTTGCAACCCAGCGATTGTCGAGTGCGGATTTCTCCACGCCGAGAAACGCGCGCTGTACCGGATCGACGAGATCTGCCATGCCAAACTCCGCTGACTTCATCTGTTCTTTCTACAGGAGCAGCGGAGATAACATAGTGACGGATTTCCAGACACGGATTTTTACCAGAAGATCAGCCAGACGATCACGGCGATGCCGCCGATCTGCACCAACAAGACCGAAAACAGCGTCAGCAGAATGGCCCAGTTGCGGCCTTCCGTATGTTCGTCGTCAAAAGCCTCGTCATGGCTCAATTCACGAATGTCACTGTGCAGCGGCTTGAGGATGTCCGCAAACATCGCAGGGCGGGCTGGCGGCACCTTGCTCGGACTGCCATGCTCTTTTCCGGCGTGGCTGTCCTTGCTCATGAAATGCTCCACGCCGACGACTCACCATCTGTGGTTTTATTTATATCAGTATTTCGGCATTTGGTAATATAGACTTCCGCAAGGGGAGACTGAACGATTAACAAAAAATCCGCCCTGCCAGAGACAGGGTGGCTCATACTTCGGAAAACGCTTTAACACTCTGAAGCTGCGCATCGTGCTTTCCGAAAATCGAATCCGATTTTTCGGGCCGACGCGCTAGGCTTCTTCTTTCGGCCGTTCGATACGGATTACCTGCGGCTCGCCGAAGAGATAGCCTTCCGACTTTATCGAAGCGACCGCCCTGCGCACGGACTCCTCCATCGTCGCATGGGTGACGAGAATGATCGTCTGGTGATGCGATGGCGCCAGGTGCTGCGTGGAGCGCTGAACGATCGATTCGAGCGAGATGTGGTTTTCCGCCATTCGGGTGGCGACGCTTGCAAAGACGCCGGTGCGGTCGAGCACAGTCAGGCGGATGAAATATCCGCCCTCGTGGCTCTGCATCTGTGCCTTGCGGTAAGGCTCCAGCGCCTTTGCGGGATGACCGAGCACCGGCACGCGCTGAGCGCCCGGCTGGCTCTTGGCGATATCGGCGATATCGCCAAGCACGGACGAGGCCGTCGCATTGCCGCCAGCGCCTGGTCCGACCATCAGCAGTTCGCCGAGGACGTCGGACTCAATTGCCACCGCATTGGTAACGCCGTCGACTTGGGCGATAACGGAATCGACCGGGACCATGGTCGGGTGTACACGCTGTTCGATGCCGGTCTCGGTGCGCTGGGCAACGCCGAGTAGCTTGATGCGGTAACCGAGTTCGGCCGCGGCGTGGATGTCCTCGATCGAGATATTGGTGATGCCTTCGAGATAGATATCGTCGGCTGCGATGCGATTGCCGAAGGCAAGCGTCGTCAGGATGGCGAGCTTGTGGGCGGTATCGTTGCCCTCGATATCGAAGGCGGGATCGGCTTCGGCATAACCCAGCCGCTGCGCTTCCTTGAGGCATTCGGCGAAGGAAAGCCCCTCCTTCTCCATCTTGGTCAGGATGTAGTTGCAGGTGCCGTTCATGATGCCGTAGATGCGCGAGACGGCGTTACCCGTCAGCGATTCGCGTAGCGCCTTGATGACGGGGATGCCGCCGGCGACCGCCGCCTCGAAATTCAACAGCGAGCCCTTCTCTTCCGCGATCGTCGCAAACTCGACGCCGTGATAGGCGAGCAGCGCCTTGTTGGCTGTCACCACATGGAGACCGCGCTGCAGCGCGGCGCGCACCGAGACGTTGGCAGCCCCTTCGGCACCGCCCATCAGTTCGACGAAGACGTCGATATCACCCTTTTCGGCCAGATCCTCAGGCCGATCGAACCAGGTGACGGCAGAAAGATCGACGCCCCGGTCTCGCGTTTTGTCGCGGGCGGAAACCGCGGTAATCGTAATCGGACGTCCGCAGGTGACGGCAAGCTCGTTGCTTTTCTGCTGAATGATGCGGACAAGCGAGGCGCCAACGGTGCCTAAGCCCGCAATGCCGATTTTGAGGGCATCTGCCATGGATCGATCCTGAAATGTCTGTGTGGCGGCAGCCGCCGAATGCGGCTGCCCAAGAGTTGGAATTAACGGTGGGCGTTCAGCGAGATGACGTTATGCATCGTCTCGTCTGCCGTCGACATGAACTTTTTGATATTGCGCGCAGCCTGACGGATGCGGTGTTCATTCTCGACAAGCGCCAGACGGACATAGTCGTCGCCCATCTCGCCGAATCCGATGCCGGGAGCAACGGCGACGTCGGCCTTCTCGACCAGCAGCTTGGAAAACTCCAGCGAACCGAGATGACGGAACTTTTCCGGAATTTTCGCCCAGGCGAACATGGTGGCTGCCGGCGGCGGCACTTCAAAGCCTGCCTTGCCGAAGCTTTCGACCATGACGTCGCGGCGGCGCTTATAGACATTGCGCACTTCGGCAATATCGGAGCCGTCGCCATTCAGCGCATGCGTCGCCGCCACCTGGATCGGCGTGAAGGCGCCGTAGTCGAGGTAGGACTTGACGCGGGTGAGCGCAGCGATCAGCCGCTCATTGCCGACGGCAAAGCCCATGCGCCAGCCGGGCATGGAAAAGGTCTTCGACATCGAGGTGAACTCGACCGTCACATCCATTGCGCCCGGCACTTCGAGGACCGAAGGCGGCGGAGCGCCGTCGAAATAGATCTCCGAATAGGCAAGATCGGACAGCACGATGATGTCGTGCTTCTTGGCGAAGGCAACGACGTCCTTGTAGAAATCGAGCGTCGCGACAAAGGCCGTCGGGTTCGAGGGATAGTTGAGGATCAGCGCCAGGGGCTTCGGGATCGAATGCCGGACCGCGCGCTCAAGCGGCGGGAAGAAGGTCTCGTCCGGCTCCACCGACATCGAGCGGATCACGCCGCCGGCCATCAGGAAGCCGAAGGCGTGAATCGGATACGTTGGATTCGGGCAGAGGATCACGTCGCCGGGCGCGGTGATCGCCTGCGCCATATTGGCGAAGCCTTCCTTGGAGCCGAGGGTGGCGACCACCTGCGTATCCGGGTTGAGTTTGACGCCGAAGCGGCGGGCATAATAGGCGGCCTGGGCGCGGCGCAGACCGGGAATGCCCTTGGAGGAGGAATAACGGTGCGTGCGCGGATCCTGCACGACCTCGCAGAGCTTATCGACGATCGCCTGGGGGGTGGGAAGGTCAGGGTTTCCCATGCCGAGATCGATGATATCGGCGCCGCCCGCTCGCGCGCTTGCTTTCAAACGGTTGACCTGTTCGAAAACATAAGGCGGCAAACGCCGGACTTTGTGAAACTCTTCCATTTCATTCCCCATGGAAAGGCGGCATTTCGGGCCGCGGTCGAAGTTCGTTCCGTCTCCCGGCGGCTGCGACACGAACTTCACAATCGCAGCGCCGTATTCATCAGACCCAAGCCAAGCGGCAAATCTTTGACGGAAAGGCCGCACAACCTTGCATTATCGGGAAAATCGCATCTTCCGATCCATCCGGAAGGCTTTGCGTCCAAATCGCCTGAAAGGCAAGGCTTATTTGGATATTTCGGAGAGCCTCTGCGGACCATGCTCGGCGGCGAGGCGGCGCATTTCGGCGACCTTGGCCTGATATTCGGCTTCCGAGATCGTGCCGGCCTTGCGCCGGCCGGCAAGCGCGGTCAACTGATGTTGCAGTTCGGCCGCCTGCTCATCGCTCATCTGGACGTTGGCCGCCGTCAGCGGCGCACCGAAATTCGGATAGCCGTCCGGTGATTTTGTCAGACCGCCTTCGACAGCCTCGCCCTTGGTTGCCGGCATGACGACGGCGGTCGGCGCCGCTCGCTTGGCGGCAGCTGCGGCTTTTTCCTCCGCCGTCAGATTGCATCCGGCAAGGGTCATCGCCGCCGCGGCGCAGATCAATGCGGTGCGGTTGAAGGTTGCGATGCGCCGAATGCCGTTCCTGATCATGCCTCAAAATCCAGTTCTGATTGCCTCGACTGTTAAATTTGTCGCAGCCACAAAGCAATAGCACGAGCCGATGCGGGTGGAACTTGTTTTCTCGTTCGGTCACGATGTACAACAAACGGATAAAAAGAGTGCTGCCGCCGGAGGAAATGGTGACCGACAGCAAGCAGGAGAGTGGCGGCCAGAAGAATGGCGACAAGACCGGTTTCGACGCAACCGATCTCGAACCCTATCTGCTGAAGGATCCCGAGACCATGGCGATGAATTTCGCCCGGGCGCTCGAAAATCTCGGCCAGGCCGCCTCGGCTTGGCTTGCGCCGCGCGAACGCGGCGAGATCACCGAAAGCTCCATCGATCCGATGACCGACATGGTCAAGACGCTTTCGAAGGTCAGCGAATATTGGATTTCCGATCCCCGCCGCACCTTCGAGGCGCAGACCCAGCTGATGTCCTCGTTCTTCGGCATCTGGATGCGCTCGATTCAGCGCTTGCAGGGCACGCGTGGGATGCAGGGCGAGTCCCTGCCGCCCGAGCCCGACACCCGCAAGGACAAGCGCTTTTCCGACGAGGATTGGCAGAAAAATCCGTTCTTCGATTTCCTCCGCCAGGTCTATCTCGTCACGAGCGATTGGGTGGACAAGCTGGTGTCGGAGACCGACGGCCTCGACGAGCACACCAAGCACAAGGCCGAATTCTACGTGAAGCAGATCACGGCGGCTCTTTCGCCGAGCAACTTCATCGCTACCAACCCGCAGCTTTACCGCGAGACCATCGCAACCAACGGCGAAAACCTGGTGCGCGGCATGAAGATGCTCGCTGAGGACATCGCTGCCGGAAACGGCGAGCTTCGCCTTCGACAGACCGACATGACGAAATTCGCTGTCGGCCGTGACATGGCGCTGACACCGGGCAAAGTCATCGCCCAGAACGATATCTGCCAGATCATCCAGTACGAAGCCTCGACCGAAACCGTGCTGAAGCGGCCGCTGCTGATCTGCCCGCCCTGGATCAACAAGTTCTATATTCTCGACCTCAATCCTCAGAAATCCTTCATCAAATGGTGCGTAGACCAGGGCCAGACCGTCTTCGTCATATCCTGGGTCAACCCGGATGCGCGTCACGCCGAGAAGGACTGGGGCGCCTATGCCCGGGAAGGCATCGATTTCGCGCTCGAGACGATCGAGAAGGCGACCGGCGAGAAGGACGTCAATGCCGTCGGCTACTGCGTCGGCGGCACGCTGCTGGCCGCGACACTGGCGCTGCACGCCAAGGAGAAGAACCGGCGCATAAAGACCGCGACTCTCTTCACCACTCAGGTCGACTTCACCCATGCCGGCGACCTCAAAGTCTTCGTCGACGAGGAGCAGCTTGCCGCGCTCGAAGAGCATATGAAGGCGGCCGGCTATCTCGACGGCACGAAGATGTCGATGGCCTTCAACATGCTGCGCGCCTCCGAGCTGATCTGGCCTTATTTCGTCAACAGCTACCTCAAGGGTCAGGAGCCCCTGCCCTTCGACCTCTTGTTCTGGAACGCCGATTCGACGCGCATGGCGGCGGCAAACCACGCCTTCTACCTGCGAAACTGCTATCTCCGCAATGCGTTGACGCAGAACGAGATGATCCTCGACGGCAAGCGCGTATCGCTGAAAGATGTGAAGATCCCGATCTATAATCTCGCAACGCGCGAGGACCACATCGCGCCTGCAAAATCGGTCTTCCTCGGCAGCCAGTTCTTCGGCGGCAAGGTCGAATTCGTCGTCACCGGCTCGGGACATATCGCCGGTGTCGTCAACCCGCCCGACAAGAAGAAATATCAATTCTGGACGGGCGGCCCGGCGAAGGGCGACTATGAGACCTGGCTCGAGCGAGCCAGCGAGACGCCGGGATCGTGGTGGCCGCATTGGCAGGCCTGGATCGAGTCGCAGGACAGTAGACGCGTTGCGGCGCGCAAACCCGGCGGCGATGCGCTGAACGCGATCGAAGAAGCACCGGGAAGTTATGTGATGGAACGCACCTGAGACGCCAGCAGGCATCTCTTTTTGAGACATCCCAAGAAACAGCGATATCGCGTAAACAAATTAGAAACCATAATTCGTCATCCTCTCAAAACAGTCGGAAGTCGCAGGCGGCCTAAATTCGGCCCCTTTGCGCCCTTACCGGCCCCGGCGAAGTTTTAGTCAGTCAGTGCCGCCGGCCTGCGTAGCGAGTTTGAAAGACGAGTGTAGTATGGCGTTTGCGGTAGGGACGTTGGATAACGTCGCCCCTCTTGGCGGATCTGCTTTGCGTTCGCACAGATCTCGCGGTTTTCTTTACGGTGCCGTCGGCGCCGGGCTTTTAACCTCAACATGGCTGATCGCGACCTTGGCAACGATGCATTCGGTCGCCGCGCCCTTCTCTCCAGCAGGTAGCCTGGCACAGATCGGCGCCACCCCGAATGTGGCATCGTCAACTCGCCTTGAAAGGTTGATCCATGTCGGCAAGGGTGACCGGCTGACCGCCTTCAACGCGAAGCCGAAGATGCCGCTGACGGCAAGCCTCATCCAGTCTCACGCCGAAAAGACCGCCGCCGCCGCAACTGCATTGGCGGCTCTGGCGAAGAACAATCGGCTGACCGTGACTGCCGAGCAACCGGTCGTCGCCGCAATTTCCGACAGCGCCAAGTTCCGCAAGGATGATGCGATCGCGCCGCCGCCGGTCGAACTCGCCTCAGCAGAGATTGAAGAAGACGACGGCAACCGCATCATCGTTCCGTCGAAGGAGGCCGTCGCAGCGGCCCAACTCCAGGCGATGCTCGCGCTTGCCGATGCCGACCCCCGGCAGATCGCACCCGCCCCGATCGAGCCAGTCGCCTCTTCCGTCAGGACCGCCTCGGTTCCTGCAACCGAATCCGCTCCGGTGCAGGTCGCAGCGGCAGAGGATCAACCCTTCGATCTCGTCCTGTCACCCGATACAGGTTCCGTGCCGTTACCGATGGCGCGTCCGGACGGACTCATCGGCAAACCGGCGCCGACGGCCAAGGGTGCGCAGCGTTCTTCCGGGCCTGCCCTTGCCTATGCCCAGCCAAACTCGCCGATAGAGGACGATGAGGACGATGCCGTGCCGCGCTACGATAAGCCGGTCTTCTCGCCGAAACTGCGGGCAGGTGTCGCGATCTATGATATCGAAAACAGCACCGTCTACTTGCCGAATGGCGAACGGCTGGAGGCTCATTCAGGTCTCGGCAAGATGCGCGACAACCCGCGCTACGTCGACAAGAAGATGCGCGGGCCGACGCCGCCGCATACCTATGTCCTCACGATGCGCGAGGCTCTGTTTCACGGAGTCGAAGCGCTGCGCTTGACACCGGTGGAAGGCTCGGATGCCATCTATGACCGCGTCGGCCTGCTTGCCCACACCTATATGCTCGGCAAGAACGGCGATTCCAATGGCTGCGTTTCCTTCAAGGACTACAAGCGCTTCCTGGCCGCCTACAAACGAGGCGAGATCAAGCAGCTCGTGGTGGTTCCGCGGCTGAACAACAAGCCGGCTTCAACGCTCGCTTCGCTGTTTTCATCTCGAAGCTAATTTAGAGCACGTGGGCAAGCAGCCGCTTGCCCCCCGCAGCCCTACTTCAGCCAGACTGCTATCCGCTGCACCGCCTCGGCGATCTCTCCTTGCGAACCCGCATAGGAGAGACGCAAGGTTCGATGTCCCTCCAGCGGATCGAAATCCAGCCCCGGCGTCGCCGCAACGTTGATTTCTGCAAGCATGCGTTTGGCAAAACCCATGCTGTCATTGGTGAAGCGCGAGACATCGATATAGGCGTAGAAGGCACCGTCCATCGGCGAAGCGGGCGCAAGGCCGATCCTGGGCAGGCGGTCGAGCAGCAGCGCTCGGTTTGCGGCATAGCTCGCCTTGACATGATCAAGCTCTTCGCTTGCGCCAAGTGCGGCCACCGCTGCGATCTGGGAGAGCTCGGGCGGCGAGATATAGAGGCTCTGTGCCACGCGCTCGATCGGCCGCACCAGGCGCTCCGGAAGCACCATCCAACCGATTCGCCAGCCCGTCATGCAGTAATATTTGGAGAAGGAGTTGATGACGATCGCCTCGTCGGTCAGCTCGAGCGCGCTCGCTTCCTCGCCGGCGAAGGTCAGCCCGTGATAGATCTCATCGGAGATGAAGGCGATGGATTGGGCCGCGCAGTAGTCCGCAAGCGCCTTCAACCCGTCACGGCCGGTCACCGTGCCGGTCGGGTTGGCGGGGCTCGCAAGCAGCACGCCTTTGAGCCTGACGCCGCTTTGCTGCTGCGCCGCCTCGAGACTCTCGGGTGTCAGGGTAAAGTGGGTCTCGGCCGTCACCGGCACTTCGAGGACCTTCAGCCCCAGCGCGCCGAGAATGTTGCGATAAGCGGGATAACCCGGTCTCGCGATCGCCACGGCATCGCCGGCATCGAAAAGCGACAGAAAGGCGAGATTGAACCCTGCCGAGGAGCCTGTGGTTATGGCGATGCGCTTGGGATCGATCTCCAGGCCGTGACGGTCACTGTAGTGCCAAGCAAGTGCGGATTTCAGCCGCGCCGTCCCCAGCGCATCCGTATAACCGATCCGGCCTTCGACGAGGGCGGCGTTTGCCGCTTCGAGGGCAGCTCGAGGCGCGGGATGCGAAGGTTGGCCGACCGCCATCGAGATGACGGGATGGCCGGCTGCCCGCCGCTTCGTCGCCTCCGCCAACACGTCCATGGCATGAAAAGGCTCGACTTCGCTGCGTTTCGATATGGAAAACAAGATCGCTTCTCGCTCGGCTTCTTGGCTGTTGGCCAGACAATTGCCGCATTAATCGGCTCATCACAATCCCGAGAGGGCGGCGCAGGGATGAAAATTCCTGTTTGAGCAGAACTCGACGCACCGTACCTTGACGCGACGCGTTCAAGTCCATAACCCGGCGACGGTTTCTCGACCAAGACCACATCGCCGATGACGAGGATATCATGGCCTTCTTCTCAAAAAGCTTCACCGCACTGGCGCTCGCCGCATCGATCGCGCTCCCGTTTCCGGCGGCAGCGCTCGACGATCAGCAGAAGAAGGAGTTCGGCGAATTCATCAAGCAATATCTGATCGAGAACCCGGAGATCATGCTTGATGTCCAGGAGGCGCTGCAGAAGAAGCAGGAAGCCGCGCGGCTGGTGAAAGCCAATATGGCAATCGAGGAGAACACCGCGAACATCTTCAATTCGAAGGATGACGTCGCGCTCGGCAATCCCAAGGGCGATGTGACGGTCGTCGAATTCTTCGATTATAATTGCACCTACTGCCGTCACGCGCTTCCCGACATGCAGGCGATGTTGAAGAAGGACACGAACGTTCGCTTCGTGCTCAAGGAATTCCCGATCCTCGGGCCGGATTCGGTTGCTGCCCACAAAGTGGCCGACGCCTTCCGCAGGCTGGCGCCTGCGAAATATGCCGACTTTCATGTCGCCCTTCTCAGCAGCGAAGGCCGCGCCTCGGAAGACAGTGCGATCGCCGTCGCAGGCTCTCTCGGCGTCAGCGAGGACAAGATTCGCGCCGAGATGGCTAAGAACCCGAATGACGGGATCGTTCAGGCGACCTATCAGCTTGCCTCCAGCCTCGGCATCAGCGGCACCCCCTCTTACGTAATCGGCAACGAGCTGGTCCCGGGCGCAGTCGGGCTCGACGATCTCGAAGCCAAGGTCAAGAACATGCGCAGCTGCGGCAAGACCGCCTGCTGAGGAAGCGGGCAGCCGACCGGCCGCTCATCAAATCGCCAGAATCGAAGCGTTTCAGCCATGTGGACAAATGTGGCGCGATTCCTGCCGGCCAACCCGTAAGGGCTTTCATTCAGCCCTCGCGGAGTCTATAGGTTGCCGTCGTGCATTTACGGAACATTCGATGACGCAAACGATTTTTGTCCTGAACGGCCCAAACCTGAACATGCTGGGCAAACGAGAGCCCGGCATTTATGGCGGCAAGACGCTCAAGGACATCGAGGCAGACTGCAAGGCAGCCGGGCGCGAACTCGGCTTTGATATCGATTTCCGTCAGAGCAACCACGAAGGCACGCTTGTGGACTGGATCCACGAGGCCGACGAAAAGGCCGCCGGCGTCGCCATCAATGCAGGCGCCTACACGCATACGTCAGTCGCGCTGCACGACGCGATCCGCGCTATTTCGATTCCCGTCGTCGAGCTCCACATATCCAACGTCCATACGCGGGAAGAATTCCGCCACGAGTCGATGATCGCACCGGCATGCAAGGGCGTGATCTGCGGCTTCGGGCCTCACAGTTACATCCTGGCGCTGCAAGCGCTGAAGAATATCACGGCATAAGAAGAAGACAGGGCAACACCATGGCTGAAAAGAAATCGGGTATCGATCAGGCACTGATCCGCGATCTCGCCAACATCCTCAACGAGACGGATCTGACGGAGATCGAGGTCGAGCAGGACGACTTGCGCATCCGCGTTTCGCGCGGCGGCACGCCGCAATACGTCCAGGCACCGATCGCTGCACCGGCCTTTGCCGCTGCTCCGGCAGCAGCCGCCGCTCCGGCAGCCGCCGCTGCCGCGCCTGCCGCAGCCCCCGGCCGCAACCCGGCGAATGTCGTCAATGCGCCGATGGTCGGCACCGTCTATATGGCGCCGGCTCCGGGCGCACGTCCGTTCATCGAAATCGGCGCCACCGTCAAGGAAGGCCAGACGCTCATCATCATCGAAGCGATGAAGACGATGAACCAGATTCCTTCGCCGAAGTCGGGCAAGGTGACCGAGATCCTCGTCGACGACGGACATCCCGTCGAATACGGCCAAGCTCTCGTCGTCATCGAATAGGCCCAAGCCCATGATTTCGAAAATTCTCATCGCCAATCGCGGGGAAATCGCCCTTCGCGTGCTTCGGGCCTGCAAGGAGCTCGGCATTGCTTGCGTCGTGGTGCATTCCACCGCCGACGCCGATGCCATGCATGTGCGCCTTGCCGACGAAAGCGTTTGCATCGGTCCGCCCTCCTCGCGCGAGAGCTACCTCAACATCCATCAGATCGTCGCCGCCTGCGAGATCACCGGCGCCGATGCCGTGCACCCGGGTTACGGCTTTCTGTCGGAGAACGCCAAGTTTGCCGATATCCTGGAAGCGCACGGCATCACCTTCATCGGGCCGACGGCGGATCACATCCGTATCATGGGCGACAAGATCACCGCCAAGACGACGGCGCTGGAACTCGGCATTCCCGTCGTTCCCGGCTCGGACGGCGAAGTGAAGACCGAAGAGGATGCGCTGCGGACGGCCGCCGAAATCGGCTATCCCGTGCTGATCAAGGCAACGGCCGGCGGCGGCGGGCGCGGCATGAAGGTCGCCAAGAGCGAGGCCGATCTGATCGAGGCCTGGTCGACGGCGCGTACCGAAGCGGCAGCCGCCTTCGGCAACGATGCCGTCTACATGGAAAAGTATCTCGGCAAGCCGCGCCACATCGAAATCCAGGTGTTCGGTGACGGTGAAGGCAATGCCATTCATCTCGGCGAACGCGACTGCTCGCTGCAGCGCCGCCACCAGAAGGTCTGGGAAGAAGCCAATTCGCCTGCACTCAATGTCGAGCAGCGCATGAAGATCGGCCAGATCTGCGCCGATGCCATGAAGAAGCTGAAATATCGCGGCGCCGGCACGATCGAATTCCTCTACGAGAACGGCGAATTCTATTTCATCGAAATGAACACCCGTTTGCAGGTGGAGCATCCGATCACGGAAGCGATCACCGGCATCGACCTGGTGCATGAGCAGATCCGCGTCGCCTCCGGCGGCGGCCTGTCTGTGACGCAGGACGAGGTGCATTTCTCCGGCCATGCCATCGAATGCCGGATCAATGCCGAGGATGCGCGCACCTTCGTGCCCTCCCCCGGCACGATCACGCATTTCCATGCGCCGGGCGGCCTTGGCGTGCGCATCGACTCCGGCGCCTACCAAGGTTACAAGATCCCGCCCTATTACGACAGCCTCATCGGCAAGCTGATCGTGCACGGCCGCACGCGCGTCGAATGCATGATGCGCCTGCGCCGCGCGCTCGACGAATTCGTCGTCGACGGCATCAAGACGACGCTGCCGTTGTTCCAGGATCTCGTCTCCAACCAGGATATCGCCAACGGCGACTACGATATCCACTGGCTGGAACATTACCTCGCCAACACGCCAGCGGCATAGGACAGGAATGGCAGGATCGCGCAGGAAGTCACCAGGCATAACCCCTGACATCCTCCTGCGCGCCTATTCCATCGGCCTCTTTCCGATGGCCGAGTCTGCCGACGACCCGGAGATCTTCTGGGTCGAACCGGAATTGCGCGGCGTTCTGCCGCTCGGTAATTTCCACATATCGAAAAGCCTCGCCAAAACGGTGCGCAGGAAACCCTTCGAAATCCGCTTCGATCACGATTTCGACCAGGTGATCGCGGCTTGCGCGGAGGAAACATCGGGACGCCCGAGCACCTGGATCAACCAGACGATCCGGTCGCTTTATTCCACGCTGTTCGAAATTGGTCATGCCCATACCGTTGAAGCCTGGGAAGGCGATCAACTGGTCGGCGGCCTCTACGGCGTCTCGCTGGGTTCGGCCTTTTTCGGCGAAAGCATGTTTTCACGCCGGACGGACGCCTCGAAAATCTGCCTTGTACACCTGGTCGACCGACTGAGGGAAAAGGGTTTCACTCTGCTCGACACGCAATTCACCACCGAACATCTGAAAACGTTCGGAGCGATCGACGTGCCGAAGGCCGAATATGCGCTGTTGCTCGCCAGCGCGATGGAATCGCCACACCTGGAGTTTTAAGCGTGATCGTTTCATCCCAGCGTTGATTTTCGAGCCGATTCGAATAGGTTCGGCCATAAAACGGGGGATAGAATTTTGAAACGATATTATGCGGCCACACTCCTTTTTGCCTTGTTTGCGGGTCAGGCCGAAGCACGCCCGTACCAGGAGATATTTCCTGGCAGGGCTTTTTCGGATGCAGAAAAACCACTGCTGCAAAAGCTCGATTTTCAGCAGGGTGCGATCAAGCTGCCCGCTGCAAAGGCGACGCTGAACATGCCCGAAGGCTTCTACTATCTCAATTCCGCAGACACGAAGAAGGTGCTGGTCGATATCTGGGGAAATCCGCCGCAGGCGGCGGAGGGAACGATGGGAATGATCTTCCCGGCGAAATACGCGCCGACCGATATCGGGGCCTGGGGTTCCATCGTCGAATACAGCGCCGACGGTTATGTCTCAGACGCCGACGCCGCCACGACCGATTACGATGAATTGCTGCAGAACATCAAGGATTCGATCAGGGAAAATAACGTCGAGCGCGAAAAGCAGGGTTTTAAAAAGATTACGCTTGTCGGCTGGGCCTCGACGCCGCATTACGACAAATCTGCGCATGCGATGCATTGGGCGCGCGATTTGCTGTTCGGCGATGATGCGCAAGCCCCGCATACCCTTAACTATTCGGTACGCGTTCTTGGTCGCCAGGGCGTATTCGAGTTCGATTTCGTTGCCGGCCTGAATCAGTTGAAGGAGATCGAGCAGGTCATTCCGACCGTCACGACGCTAGTGCAGTTCGACAAGGGAATGGCCTATACCGACTTCGTCGAAGGCGACAAGATCGCAGCCTACGGAATGGCCGGGATGATCGCTGCGGGTGCTGGCGCCAAGATCGCCGCAAAGGTAGGACTACTGGCGCTTGCCGCCGCCTTCCTCAAAAAGGCCGGCATCCTTATTGTCGTCGTGCTTGGCGGTGCGCTTCGGTTTGCCAAAGGTCTTTTCACGCGAAACAAGACACCCACGGCATAGGCTGCCTAACCAGTGGACGGCGCCGAAATTGTGAAGCTTTTTCGGCGTCTGTCCCAGCTGATATCAATCAGCGGGCCGGCGCCTTGGCGCTGTCAGGTGCCGGGACGTCTGAGCTTGTCTTGCAGTCTTTCAGCCAGACGTCATAGATCGGGTGCTCTACGGCGTTGAGGCCGGGACTGTCGGCGAACATCCAGCCGGTGAAGATGCGGCGAATCTTGCGGTCCAGGGTAATTTCGTCGACCTCGACGAAACCGTCGATCTTTTGCGCTTCAGCCTGGTCGCGCGAATAGCAGGCTTTAGGCGTCACCTGTAGCGCGCCGAACTGTACCGTCTCATTGACATAGACATCGAACGTCGTGATGCGGCCGGTGATCTTGTCGAGGCCGGAGAAGACGGCAACCGGATTGTCGATGCGTGCGGCATGCGCCGCACCCGGTGGAAGCAGAGCCGAGAGCGCCAGCAGCGATCCGGCGCCACGCAGGACCATGTTCCGCGTGAAGAGCTTCATATGCACCCGTCTCCAGACATTTTCGGTTCACGGCCGCGATCCAGCGCGGCCAACCTGCGGGTAAAGGTCAATTGTGGCCAAAAGCCGGGCTTGCGATCGCCCGGTCGAGCCGTCTCAGTTGCCGGGCGTCCAGGCGTCGTAATCGCCGGTGACGCGTGGCCGCTCGCCGGGAACCGCGAGCGAGCCCGGCGGACGGTAAGCCTGCGGCGAACCGGTGAGGTTCGGACGATGCGCCTTCTGCCATTCCTTGGCGACATAGTCTTCCTTGGACGGCGGAACATCGGTGCGATGATGCATCCAACCATGCCAGCCCGGCGGAATAGCGGAGGCTTCGGCATAGCCTTTGTAGATCACCCAGCGCTTCGGCAGGCCGTAGGAAGACATGCCGCCTTCATAATAGACGTTGCCGAATTCATCCTCGCCGACGCGCTTGCCAAAACGCCAGGTCGCAAAACGCGTGCCTATCGTCTGACTGTTCCACCAGGTGAAGATTTGAACCAGAAGATTCCGCATGTCTTTTCCTTGTGCCCGCCTGTGCGGGCCAAACCAGAATTTAGCTCCCCGCTTATGCCGTCGCCAAGCCGAATTGTCCAGCGATTCCACGAGAGGCAGGGGTCATTTCAAGGCCATCTTGAAGCCGATATGCGAAGGCTTGAAGCCAAGCCTTTCATAGAAACGATGGGCATCCTTGCGTATGGCGTTCGAGGTCAGCTGTACCAGCCGCACGCCGCGGCTTTTTGCCTCGGCAACGGCGAATTCGATCATTCCAGTGCCGATGCCCTGCCCGCGCATGTCGGCCCGCGTCTGCACCGCCTCGATGATCATCGTCGAAGAACCGCGGCCCGTCAGCGAGGTCGTGAGCATCGTCTGGAACGTACCGACGATTTCGCGGCCGCGCTCTGGGACATAAAGCGTCTGGTCGGGCGAAGCCTCGATGACCGCGTAGGCCCTGGCATAATCGGCAAAAGCCTCGGCATCCGTCGTATCGCCGTGACCGCCGAGAGCATCGGCGGCAAACAGCGCCACAAGCGCCGGCAGATCGTCGCTGCGCGCTTCGCGAATGAGAATATCGGGCAATTCGACCGCCACGGTCTCAATGCCCTTCGATCGGTTTTTCGAAAATCAGCGAGGGAATGCCGGATTGTCCGGGCGCGCTGTTCTCGTTGCGGCCGGCTTCGGTGAAACCATGCGCCTTGTAGAAGGCGATCGCCGCCGCATTCTGCGGCTCGACTTCCAGACGCATGATCTCGGCATCCGGAAAGCAGGATTCGAGCTCGGCGAAGATATCGCGGCCGATGCCCTGGCGCTTCAGCGACGGGCTGACGTAGAGGAGATGCAGCATGACCGTCTTCGTCAGCGCCTGCGACATCGCTGCATAACCCACGCCGCCGATGTTGCTGCCATTATCGGCGACGAGGAACTCGGCATCCCTGCGCACCAGCCGCGCCTTGAGCGCTGCCGGCGTAAAGAGATGGGTGACCAGATCGTCCACCATTGTTTTGCCGTGGAGCTCGTCATAGGTGGCGTGAAAGCTCTCCACCAGAAGAGCGCGCACCTTCTTGAGGTCGCGCTCGCCGGCGGTGCGGACGAAATACACCGCTTATTCCTCGATTCCGAGCTTCGCCTTGACGAGCGCCTGGACCGCCTGCGGATTGGCCTTGCCGCCGGTCGCTTTCATCACCTGGCCGACGAACCATGCCGCCATGGTCGGCTTCGCCTTGACCTTTTCCACCTGTTCGGGATTGGCGGCGATGATCTCGTCCACGGCCTTTTCGATGGCGCCGGTATCCGTCACCTGCTTCATGCCGCGCGATTCGACAATCTCGGCGGGATCGCCGCCTTCGGTCAGCACGATCTCGAAGAGATCCTTGGCGATCTTGCCGGAGATGGTCCCAGCCTTGATGAGGTCGATGATGGCGCCGAGCTGGGCCGGCGACACCGGCGTCTGTTCGATGTCCTTGCCGGTGCGGTTCAGCGCGCCGAGCAGGTCGTTGATCACCCAGTTGGCCGCCGTCTTGCCGTCGCGGCCTGCGGCCACCGCCTCGAAATAATCGGCGATCGCCTTTTCGGAGACGAGCACGGAGGCGTCGTAGACCGAAAGGCCAAGTTCACGCACGAAGCGCTCCTTCTTGTCGTCGGGCAGTTCCGGCAGATCGGCTTCGAGCGCCTTGATGAAGGCGTCGTCGAATTCGAGCGGCAGCAGATCCGGATCGGGGAAGTAGCGATAATCATGTGCGTCTTCCTTGGAGCGCATGGAGCGCGTCTCGCCCTTGTTCGGATCAAAGAGGCGTGTCTCCTGATCGATCGTGCCACCGTCTTCCAGAATGCCGATCTGGCGGCGCGCTTCGTATTCGATCGCCTGGCCGATGAAACGGATCGAGTTGACGTTCTTGATTTCGCAGCGCGTGCCGAAGGGCTCGCCCGGACGGCGGACGGAGACGTTGACGTCGGCGCGCATCGAGCCTTCATCCATGTTGCCGTCGCAGGTGCCGAGATAACGCACGATCGAACGCAACTTGGTCATATAGGCTTTGGCTTCGTCGGACGAGCGCATATCGGGCTTGGAGACGATCTCCATCAGCGCCACGCCGGACCGGTTCAGATCGACATAGGACATGGTCGCGTGCTGGTCGTGCATCGACTTGCCGGCATCCTGCTCCAGGTGCAGGCGCTCGATGCCGATCTCGATATCCTCGAACTGGCCCTGGCGATCCGGCCCGAGCGAAATGACGATCTTGCCCTCGCCGACGATCGGATCCTTGTACTGCGAGATCTGATAGCCCTGCGGCAGGTCGGGGTAGAAATAGTTCTTGCGGTCGAAGACCGAACGCTTGTTGATCTCAGCTTTGAGGCCGAGACCGGTGCGCACGGCCTGCTTGACGCATTCCTCGTTGATGACGGGCAGCATGCCGGGCATGGCGGCATCGACCAGCGAAACGTTCGAATTCTGCGGCTTGCCGAATTCCGTCGAGGCGCCGGAGAAGAGCTTCGAATTGGACAGCACCTGGGCATGGACTTCCATGCCGACGATGACTTCCCAGTCGCCGGTGGCGCCGGGAATGAAGCGTTTCGGATCGGGCGTGCGGACGTCGACAATGGTCATCTGAGGCTCTTTGCAGGCTGTTCTTTTCCACTGGTGAGGTAAAGGAAATGGCATTCCGGTGCAAGGCTTTCCCCATCGCGCACCGCGGTTTGACGCAGGGCGGCGACATTTGCCGCGGGTTAACCGAGGGATGGCAGTGTAGCCGCATGACGATGACCGACATAACAAAAATGGCCGCACTGTTTCTGGCGCTGAACCTCATCGTCTTTACGATCTATTTCCTCGACAAGCAGGCGGCGCGCAAAGGCGGGTGGCGCATCAGCGAGCGCACGCTTCTGACTCTTGCGCTGATCGGCGGCAGCCTCGGTGCGGTGGCGGCACAGCAGATCCTGCGCCACAAGACGAGAAAGGAGCCGTTCCGGTCGATCCTGGCGGCGATCCTGATCCTTCACGGCGCCTTGGTCATGATGCTGGCCTTCGCGCCGCTATAGGCCCCTCACCTTCATCTGGATTTTTAAACGTCAGAATTCCTGCCCATAGCCGCCTTGGCTGTCCGAAACCAGCGGCTTCGTCAGCCCGACAGAGGGCACGTCGCGGTCAAGCTTCGGATTATAGGCGACCGACAGCCAGTGGACGCCATAACCATGCTTCCGAAAAAAGCCGATTGCCTCGCTATTGCCGGAATGGGTCTGCACCGCCGCCGTCTCAAAGCCTCGGCCGGCGATATCCTTCTCGATGCGTTCGAGAAGGGCTGAGCCGAGTCCCTGCCGGGTGAAGACGGGATCGATCCAGAAATCCGAGATGGTTTCGTCCAATCCCTCGCGTGCAGCCCAGCCTGCGACCTGGCCGTTCTGCTCGATGACGGTGATTGTCAGCCAGTCGTTCTCCACGAAGTTGCGAAAGGCGTTGCGCGCCGCGTCGATCATCGCATCCGATTCGCCAATCGACGCCATCGCCTTTTGCCAGGCCCTGAGCCCGATCTCGCTCAACAGTTCCGCTTCCCCGTCGCGGGCATTGCGAATGTGGATCAACGACACCTCCGCGTTACCCCTCCAACTAGAGCACTGAGTCGCGGAATTTACCAGTAGCTGCAAAGGGAGGATCAACCGAAACCAAGGTTTTCGACCGGTTTCATCGACAAGGCTGCTCTTGACCGCTTTTTCCGGGCTGAATATTAGATCTTATCGAGGTGTTTTATGTTGAGCCTGCCTGAGACCCGGTAAAGGCCCTGCCCGCAAGTTGTCTTGCGCGCATGGGCCCGAAAAAACGAAGCCCTGACGTTCGAATGAGCGCCAGATCGTTTTTGTGCGCCCCTAAGGCGCGATACCGGATCTCACAACATGGACATTTCCCGCACGGAGCAGCGCATCCTGCATCTCATGGCCCAAGGCGGCCGCATCGAAATTACCCGCAACGACTACAGAAAGATCGAAAACGTCAGTTGTTTCACCCGCGACGGCTGGCTCTATCCCGGCGTCGACCTCGACCTTTTCCGCAGGCTAAAGCGGCTGAAGGCGATCAAGTCTTCAGGCGGGCAGCCCTACCGGATTTCCGAACGAGGATTGAGGCTGGTGAGGTCGCAGTTGGACAATAGATAGAACGGGCGACCAACCCGGATCGCGCCTCAGACCGGCGCGGTCGGGGGCGGGCCCGGATCCCAGTCATCCGGCGAGATGAACCGTCCGAACGCCGGATCGTATCTGGCATTGAGATAAATCAGCCCGGTTTCCGGATCGAAGCGTTTGCCGATATAGCTTCTCGGTTTGGAAGCTGGCGTTGGTGGCTTCGCCATAGGCGGCATAGCCGGTCTGCTCGACACGGTAGCCGCTTTCGAGCCGGCGGTTGACAACAATCTTGGCGTCAGCATGCGGATAAAGCGTGGAGCTATCCGCGCCCGGGGTGGCGTCGGGATAAAGTCGCGAAGTCCCAACTCTTCTTCACCCGGGCGTTGTCAGGGCCATAGGCGAGCGTCACGGTGGCGCCGTTCTGGACGACGCTCGACAGACGGTTGGCGCCATCCCCGGTCAGCGTGCCGGCACCGTCAGACAGCAATTGTCGGTCAGCGAATAGCTATAGGTCTCGTCAAGCGTATTGTCGCCGGCATTGTCGGCGCTGATCAACCGGCTGAGATCGTCATAGCCGCAGGTCCAGTTGCCGCCTGACGTCCACTGATAGAATTCTCTCAACTCAAGCCCTTCGGAGGTTGCTAAATATTCTTGTGAGGTGACATTAGTTGGATCGCAGAGTCGCCGCAATCTCAAGGATTAATCCCTCAGCTCTTTCTTTCGAGAAATTTATTTTTTTCTCAGCAAAGACTTTTGAGGCGAGTTCGATGCTTTCGCGCAATGCTTGTGTGATGTAATCGACCGAAGACACCGCATCAAACTTGGAAGGGGGAACGGCGATCGTAACAACCACACCTTTTTCCTTCCGCGAAAAATGTCCAATTTTGAACCCTTCAAAATCGGGCTTATAGACGGACCCGGGAAGTACGAAAACCGGGTTCACCCAACCTTCTTGTCCCGAGTCATATGAAGGATCGCGATGCCGTTTGGCGACTGTCATTGCTTTCTTCAAAACTGCAACCAGCGGAATATTACTTAGCTCCGGACCGCCTGTGTGAATGCCGATTGCGATCATTCGCTCAGCCTCGCTCTAGCTTTAACCGCCCATGGTTCCTTGTTCAAAGGGCCGGGACCGTCGATCACCAACTGACGCTCGCGAGTCAACATGTCATAGCGTGATCCGGACGCGACTGTTTCCATGTATTTGTCTCTCATAAATGATGTTGTGTACCGCGTGTTGGGATTTTGGCTGATGCCCCATTTCAGAAACGTACCTTCATCTCCGCTTAGCTTGTAGAGATATGTCGTCTTTGATGAAAGCTTGGAATTTCCATGGATAGCGCCGTCTTTTGAGGGTACTACCTTCGCCCTTCCGCCCATTATAGGGCCGAAGCTGCCGTAACCTGCACTCAAGCTTTGAATTTTAACCCCGTTCTCCACTTCATCAAGTGGAGACAAGGGGATCACATGTGGAAGAGACAGATCATTTAACGGATCGCCATCTGCCTTCTTCTCCAGATCCTCCTCCGCGTCTGCAAACACTCTACTCCCGGCCGTCGATCCGGTACTCAAGCTGACGCTGAACGTTGATTTCAAGCCATTGTCAGGGTGCGACGCACGTTCATTGCTAGGGTCGGTACTGCGCTGTCCCCAGTTGTCTGAATAGTTGGTGGAATGTCCATTGGGATCTGACTTGTTGACGGGGTCATTTTCGGAGTAGCTGTAGCGGTTGGTCCCGACACCCTCCTTGGTCGGATCCCAATCATCCGGCGAGATGAACCGTCCGAATGCCGGATCGTAGTATCTGGCATTGAGATACATCAGCCCGGTTTCAGGATCGAAGCGTTCGCCGATATAGCTCTTCTTGGTCTGGAAGCTGGTGTTGGTGGCTTCGCCATAGGCGGCATAGCCGGTCTGCTCGACCCGATAGCCGCTTTCGTTGGTCACCTGCCGCACCGAGGCGAGATGATCGCGGTGCAGGAAGAACTTGTCCTGCTCGGTGCTGCCTGATGTGACGACGATCTTGGCGTCGGGATGTGGATAGAGTGTGTAGATGTCGGTGCCCGGCGTCGAGCGGTCGATCTCGACATTGGCGTCGGGATAGAGCGTCGTGCCGAAGCCCCAGCTCTTCTTCACCCGGGCGCCGTCCGGTCCATAGGCGAAGCTCACCGTGGCGCCGTCCTGGGTGACGCTCGCCAGCCGGTTGGCGCCGTCCCAGCTCAGCGTGCGGCTGCCATCGGAGATCATGTTGCCGTTGGCGTCATAGTCGATGGTCTTGGCCCCGATCTGCGTTGCCGCATGCGGGCGGATCGCCGATGCCGTCGTCGGATAGACATAGGTGCCGATCCGCGTGCGGGAGAGAAGATTGTGGTTCGTGTCGTAGCTGTAGGTCTCGTCGAGGCTGTTGTCGCCGCCATTGTCGGCGCCGGTCAGACGAGAGAGATCGTCATAGCCATAGGTCCAGTTGTCGTTGGCGGCCAGGCCGGTGATCGTCTTGATCCGGCCGAGTTTGTCACGGGTGTACTGATTGTCCATCAGCACCGTCGTGTCCTTCGCCGTCGTCACCCGGTCCAGCCACCGCCGGGTCGGCGAATAGCTGAAGCTGGTCGTCACGCCGTTGATGTAATTGATCGTCTGCGTCTGGCCGTCGGCCTCGTAGCTTGTCGAGTCGATCAGTCCCGGGATCCTGGAAAGCAGGTCGGCGTCGTTGTAGAGCCAGGGCAAGGTCCTTTTGCCGACGACGATATTGGCAGGCTGATAACCGATCGCTGTGGTCTTGCCGGTCGGGCCATGCTCGAAGGTGGTCGTGCTCGCCACGCCGTCGATGACCGCCCGGGTGATGACCTTGTCGCCGACACCGTTATAGAAACGGGTGTAGGTCATCGTCGCATTGGCATTCTCGGCCTTGGTCAGCATGCCGGCATTGTGCGACTGGCCGGTGGCGGCCGGCTCGTCATAGCTGTTCTCAGCCAGCAGTGTCGGCACCGTCGCCCCCGGCTCCGTCACCTCCTTGCGGGTGACCCGGCCCATCTGGTCGTAGGCCATCGTCGTCACCGCGCCGCGGGCATCCGTCTGGCGGATCAGCCGGCCGGCATCGTCATAGTCATAGGACCAGTTGCCGAGGTCCGGATCGCTTGCCGTCAGCCGGTCGCCTGGGGTGGTCGCTTCGCATCCAGCCTTTTGTGAATACCGTAGGTTTCCACAATTTTTAGTCGATATTTAAGCAGGTTGAAGACTGTCGTCCAAAGCGCATCCTTTGACGCGGGAGACAAGAAGCCCATCGCGGCCGGGGCTGTCAGGTCGCAGCTGGACAATAGATAGGTCGGCGACCAACTCACTCTGGCCGCGCCTTAAACCGGCACGGTCGGGGCAAACCTCAAGCCTTGGCAGATAGTTCCGCCCGCATCGCCGCCCACTCGTCGGCCATCGTGCCCGTGCCGCGGGTCTTGCCGGCGCGGCGATACCAGTAGTCGGCATTCCAGTCGTCGCCCTCGACGCGATGGCAGAGGGCGTGGCCCCAGTCGAACGGCTGTTCACCTTCGTGGCGCTGACAGATATCGTGAACCGCCTGCCAATCAGCGCCCATGGCGAAGCCGCCGGCAGCAAGGCGATCGATTGCATCGATCAGGCGCATAAGATCATTGCCTGCCATGAAGCCCTCCCGGTTTCGGCTGTTGCTCAGCCTAGCTGCTTCTCCAGATGCACCTTTTCGAGCGGGACGCCCATGCTCCTGGAGAATTCGATACCGTGCCAGATGATGGTGAAACCGCAGCGTTTGTAAAGCCGGATGGCGCCCAGGTTCCTGGCATGGGTGTCGATCCGGGCGGTCGTCAGTCCTTCGGCCGTCATCAGCTCGCACAGATACGACAGCAGAGCTTCGCCCACACCCTTGCCCTGATGATGGGGATGCACCCAGAGATCGGACACATAGTTGGGTTGGCCTTCACGAGCAATCCAGCCGACGATCTCCGCGTCGAGTTCGGCAACGAAGATCTCACCTTTTGTCTCTCGCGGAAAAACAGTGAACTCTTGCCTGATTTTAGCAATCACAGCGGGGTCGCGATAACTCTCGTCGAAGGCATCGGCTGCGGCCCATGCGGCGAAGCCGACGGCGCCGACCGTTTCGTGGTCGGCGGACGTCATCTTTCGGATCGTGAGACCCGTTACCACCACTTGGCCGGCGTAAATTTGCCGGCGGCCTGCTCGATAACGTAGGCGGTCTTGAAGAGGGTCTCCTCGTCGAAGGCCTTGCCGATGAGCTGCAGGCCGAGCGGCAGGCCCTTATGGTCGAGGCCGGCAGGCACGGCGATGCCGGGCAGGCCCGCCATGTTGACCGTCACCGTGAAGATGTCGTTCAGGTACATCTTCACCGGATCGGCCGCGAGGTTTTCGTCGGCGACGCCGAAGGCGGAGGACGGCGTTGCCGGGGTGAGGATGGCGTCGACGCCGGCATCGAAGGCCAGTTCGAAATCGCGCTTGATCAGCGTGCGGACCTTCTGGGCGCGGATGTAATAGGCGTCGTAGTAGCCGGCCGACAGCACGTAGGTGCCGATCATGATGCGGCGCTTGACTTCCTGGCCGAAGCCGGCGGCGCGCGTCTTCTCGTACATATCGACAATATCCTTGCCGTCGACGCGCAGGCCGTAGCGCACGCCATCGTATCGCGCGAGGTTCGAGGACGCCTCGGCAGGCGCGACGATGTAATAGGCCGGAAGCGCGTATTTGGTGTGGGGCAGGGAGATATCGACGATCTCGGCGCCGGCATCCTTCAGCCAGGCGATGCCCTGGCGCCAGAGGGTCTCAATCTCCTCAGGCATGCCGTCGACACGGTATTCATTCGGAATGCCGATCTTCATGCCCTTCAGCGACTGGCCGAGGACGGCCTCATAATCGGGCACCGGCAGATCAACAGACGTGGTGTCCTTGGCGTCGACGCTTGCCATCGACTTCAGCAGGATAGCGGCATCGCGCACATCGCGGGCGATCGGGCCTGCCTGGTCGAGCGAGGAGGCAAAGGCGACGGTGCCCCAGCGCGAGCAGCGGCCATAGGTCGGCTTGATGCCGACGGTGCCGGTGAAGGCGGCCGGCTGGCGGATTGAGCCGCCGGTATCGGTCGCGGTGGCGCCGGCGCAAAGATGGGCGGCAACAGCAGCGGCCGAGCCGCCGGAGGAGCCGCCGGGAACGAGTTGCTGGTTGGAGCCCGACGCACGCCAGGGATTGATCACCGGGCCGTAATAGGACGTCTCGTTGGACGAGCCCATGGCGAACTCGTCCATGTTCAGCTTGCCGAGCATGACGGCGCCATCGTCCCAGAGGTTCTGCGTGACGGTCGATTCATAACGCGGCTCGAAACGATCGAGGATATGGCTGCAGGCCTGGGTGTGGACGCCAACGGTTGCGAACAGATCCTTGATGCCGAGCGGAATGCCTTCGAGCTCGCCCGCCGTGCCGGCGGCAATCCGCTCGTCGGACTTCCTGGCCATGACGCGGGCGAGATCCGGCGTCACCTTGACATAGGCGTTCAGCCGGTCATTGGCCGCGTCGATTGCCGCGATATAGGCTTCGGTCAGTTCGAGCGCGGTGATTTCCTTGGCGCGCAGCTTCTCGCGGGCTTCGGCAATGGTCAGGCTGGTGAGTTCGCTCATCGTGTTTTCGCTTCAGGTCTTGAAAATGGCAACAGGGTCGGAAAGAGGCTTTCGACGCCTTATTCGACGACTTTCGGCACCAGGAAAAAATTATGGTCGGTGACCGGCGCATTGGCGACGATATCGGCGGCCTTGTTGCCGTCGGTCACCTCGTCGGCCCGCTTTTTCATCGCCATCGGGGTCACCGACGTCATCGCCTCGACGCCATCGACATTGACTTCGGAGAGCTGCTCGACGAAGCCGAGGATGCCGTTCAACTCGCCGACCATGCGATTTGCCTCATCTTCGGAGACGGCAATACGGGCAAGTTTGGCGACGCGCTTCACGGTGGCAAGATCGACGGACATGGCATTCTCCGGATAGGATTTTTCCCACCCGCTATAAAGGCCATGTCCGCCCGGTGCAACGGGGTTTCGTCAGATCGACAGGCTCTCGGCAGGCTTCAGCGCCCTCGCCTCAGTCTTCGATCCCTCCATGCCGGCGACGAATTTATCGGCCGTCTGGTCGATGATCGGGAATGTACCGTAATGGCAGGGGATCGCGGTCTTGAAGCTGAAATAGCGCTGGCAGGCGAGTGCCGCCACCGCGCCGCCCATGGTGAAGCGGTCGCCGATCGGCACGAAGCCGATATCGGGCTGGTGCAGTTCGTTGATCAGCGCCATGTCGGAGAAGATGTCGGTGTCGCCCATGGCGAGGATCGAGGCTTCGTCGTCGAAGTGCAGCATCAGACCATTGGCGTTGCCGAGCGCATGCGAGACGCCGTCCTCGGTGATCTGGGCCGAGGAATGCAGCGCATTGGTGAAGGTCGCGGAGAATCCGCCGAATGTGACCGTGCCGCCGGTATTACCCATCTCGATCCTGTCGACGCCCTTGGAGCCGAGCCAGGCGGCAAGATCGGCATTGGCGAGCACGACGGCGCCCGTTTCCTTGGCAAGCGCCACGGTGTCGCCGACATGGTCGCCATGGCCATGGGTCAGCAGGATATGGGTGATGCCTGCGGACACATCCTTGATGTCCTGGCCGGAAAAGGAGGCGTTGTGGCTGAGGAAGGGATCGAGCAGGATCTTCGCCTTTGAGGTCTCAATGCGGAAGGCGGAATGGCCGAGCCAGGTGATCTTCATGAAATCTCTCCTTACGTGATGCAAAATCTGATTTCGATGGTAAGGACATATCTCACGCCCCGGCAAAGGAAAGCGGCGGCGGCTTCAATTTCTTTTGACGGGATGAAACGGAAATGACGGTGCTGACGATCGAGGACATGGCTGAAATCCTTGCTCCCGGGCAGGCGATCGCCGGTCTCGACCTCGGCACCAAAACGATCGGCCTTTCGATGTCCGATCTCGGCCGGCGTTTCGCCACGCCACGTCCGGTGATCCGCCGCGTCAAGTTCACCGTCGATGCGCAGGTGCTGCTGGACTTCGCGGCGGCGGAAAAGGTTGCCGGTTTTATCATCGGCCTGCCGATGAATATGGACGGATCGGCGGGGCCGCGCGTGCAGGCGACGCGCGCCTTCGTGCGCAACATGGAGCAGAAAACGGTGCTGCCCTTCGTCTATTGGGACGAACGGCTTTCGACGGTCGCGGCCGAACGGACGCTCATCGAAATGGACGTCTCACGCGCCAAGCGGGCCGAACGGATCGATTCGGCCGCGGCAAGCTTCATCCTTCAGGGGGCCCTCGACAGGCTGTCCTCGCTCGCAAGGTCTGCGGGAGACGAATCCAGCGCCTGACGCGCCTTCCACCAGGCGGCGATCAACTTCCGCTTTCTGAAGCCGAGGATGGCGAAGACGATGAGACTGTCCACCGCAATGGCGCGAGCAACGAGCGGCGGAATGGTTTCCGGCGGAATGCCGAGGGCTTCGCCATAAATCGCGAAAGTCAGGTCATGGACCTGCCGTGTCAGCATGAAGATGCCGAAATTCATGTCGTAATAGGAGAGCCAGTACCATGCGCCCAGAAAGACGATAGGACCGGCCCAGAAGACTAGAAACCACTTCATGCGGCTTCTCCTCCCTGCTTGCGGGCGATGGGCAGATCGAGGGAAACCAGCCAGGTCGACAACGCCATGATGCAAAGCACCAGCGTGGGAATTGCGATATCGAGCGCCAGGATTGCGAAGAACATCATTGCCGTCACCAGAATTGCGGCTTTCGCGATCTTGCTTCCCATGGGCGTCAACTCGCAGGTTCTCACTCGTATCATCTCTGCTCCCCGCCACACTGTCCGGTTAACCAGCCCCACGCAACGTAAACCATTCGTTAAGGTTAACGCCGCGCCGCCTCCCTGTGGATGAATGGGGTCAGCCGTAGACGCCGCGCACGAGACGCTTCAGTGCCGTCGCGGCCTTCTCCCAGTCCTTCGACGTCTTCAGCGACAGGCCTGCACACTGGCCGCCGGCTGCGCCGGAAAGCACGAGGTACTGAATCGCCGCGATCACGACGGCATTGACGGCTGCCGCATCCACGCCCTTCGGCGGCGCCAGCGAACCGCGCATGCGATCTAGCCAAAGGGCGAGAGCCTTCGAACGGGCCTCGGACAGCCGCCTCACCTGCTCGGTATTTTCCGATACTTCCCAGGCGAGGATGCGGCGCATCAGCGGATCATTTCTCAAGGCGTCGAGCAGGAGAAGCGCCAACCGCTCCATCAGATCGCCATAGGTGAGCATGAACATGCCGCCGGCATCTTCCGGAATGCGATCCCTCACCCATGTGCCGAGATCCGCGCCGATCACCTCGACCAGACCGTCAAGTCCGCCATAGTAGCGGTAGATCAGCTGCTTGTCGCAGCCGGCGCGGCGGGCGACCGCATTGATGCCGAAATTCTGGAAGCCCTCCTCCGCCAGCAGGCCCTTGGCGGCGGCAAGGATGGCGCGCTCAGTGGCGCCGCGATCGCGCACGCGCCGTTCCGGCTCCGTGCCGACCCCGGGCGAATTACCAAGATTTTCAGCTTCATTCAGCACGACCGACCCTTCCCCACTGTCACCAATCGGTGAGTAGCGGGGAGACCTTATTCGATCAATCCTATCCCCTTGGGAAGATTGTGGATATTTCCTCCGGCACTTAGAATTCGGCGCCGAATGGCTGCGGAAGGCGGATCGAAACCTTCCAGAAATCTCGTCCCGACGGTTGATCGCGATGGACGAACCCGGCATAGCTGCATTATGAACAAATCTAACAATCTCCGCTAAGGCCCTGCAATGGTGAATTATATCGAAGCCTCCTCCGCGCCGCCGAAGAATACGGGCGCCATCCGGCTTTACGATGCGCAGGCATTCGAAGGCATGCGCAGGGCGTGCCAGCTGACCGCGCGCTGCCTCGATGCACTCGCCGATATCGTCAGGCCCGGCCTGCTTACCGACGAGATCGACCGATTCGTATTCGATTTCGGTATGGATCACGGCGCCTTTCCCGCGACGCTGAATTATCGCGGCTACACCAAATCCACCTGCACATCGATCAATCACGTCGTCTGCCACGGCATTCCAAACGACAAGCCGCTGCGCGAAGGCGATATCGTGAATATCGACGTTACCTTCGTGCTCGACGGCTGGCATGGCGATTCGAGCCGGATGTATCCGGTCGGCACGATCAAGCGGGCAGCCGAGCGGCTGCTCGAGGTGACCTATGAATCTCTGATGCGCGGCATATCAGCCGTCAGGCCCGGCGCCCGCACCGGCGCGATCGGCGAGGCGATCCAGACCTATGCAGAGGCCGAGCGCTGTTCGGTGGTGCGTGATTTCTGCGGCCACGGCGTCGGCCGGCTGTTCCACGATTCGCCGAATATCCTGCATTATGGCCGCGCCAATGAAGGACCGGAGCTGCGCGAAGGCATGATCTTCACCATCGAGCCGATGATCAATCTCGGCCGGCCGCATGTGAAGGTGCTTGCCGACGGCTGGACGGCCGTGACCCGCGACCGCTCGCTTTCGGCGCAGTATGAACACACGGTCGGCGTCACCGCCGAGGGCTGCGAAATCTTTACGTTGTCACCGGGTGGCCTCGACCGGCCCGGACTGCCGCCGCTTGCCAGGTAAAGATCTGATGGCGAAGCGGCCTGTTGCGACATCTTCCGACGACAAGCTGCCTTTCGAGACTGAAGAGCCTGTTGTCGACGAACGCTCGTTCTTCGGCGGCCGGCTGCGAAAACCAGCCGCGCCGAACGCCCGGACCGCCCTACCCGCCTCGCTTTCCGGGCCGGAACATTATCACGGTCATCGCGAGCGGCTGCGTGACCGCTTCCGCGAACTGGGCGATACGGCGCTTGCCGATTACGAAATCCTCGAACTCCTACTTTTCCGGCTGATCCCGCGACGCGACACCAAGCCGATCGCCAAGGCGCTCATCGATCGATTCGGCTCGCTTTCCGGCGTCTTTGGCGCGCCGGCGGCGCTACTGACGGAGGTGAAGGGCGTCGGCGAGAATGTCGCCCTCGACCTGAAACTGATCGCCACCGTCGCTCACCGGACCCTGAAGAGCGAGATCAGAAGCAAGCAGGTTCTCTCCTCCTGGTCCTCGGTCATCCAGTACTGCCATGCCGCCATGGCGCATGAGACACGCGAACAATTCCGCATTCTCTTCCTCGACAAGCGCAATGTGCTGATCGCTGATGAGGTGCAGGGCCGCGGCACGGTCGACCATACGCCGGTCTATCCGCGCGAGGTGGTCAAACGCGCGCTTGAGCTTTCGGCGACGGCGATCATCCTCGTGCACAACCACCCCTCCGGCGATCCGACGCCCTCGCGAGCCGATATCGACATGACGAAGGTGATCGTCGAGGCAGCCAAAGCGCTCGACATCAGCGTCCACGACCACATCATCATCGGCAAGGACGGCCATGTCAGCCTGAAGGGGCTGAAGTTGATGTGATCCCGCCGCCTTGAGACGTGACCACGTAACCATCGCCCACCCCGAAGCCCTCCACGGAGACGACATGTCGAATGGTCCCAATGCGGTTCTCACTTCCGATGAGATCGACGCGATAACGCGTGACGTCGTTGCAGAAGGACAGGCGGGCCGCACGTCGGCGGCATGGCAGAAGATCCAACCATTTCGAAAAGCCCAGCGTCACCAGACTGAGGCCGCGATGGCATTGTTATGGATAGTTGACCAACAAAGCCTCACAAGAGAAGACGCAACAGACGTTCTTTCCGAGATCGCAGATGCCCACGAAGACAATATCGATATCCTTTCGGCGATCGGACTATGCCTGGAATCCGTCCGCGACATCGATGATCTGAACGCGCCACCGCCGGAGCACCCGATATTTCAGTCGATGGTCGCGACGCTGGACCGCTTAGCCAAGCTTCATGACGGGCGGCCCGAACAGGAGCAGATACTGCGCGGGCTCGCCACGTCGGCGCGAATGATGGCACGCCAGATGGATGCAATCGCCGAGAACAGTCTCCGGAAACTGACGGAAATCGATCCACGGAACAGCGCGCATCAATACAATTTGGGCCTTTTCTACAAGACGCGGGGCAGATTCGCAGAAGGCGTAGCGGCGGGCCTGGCTGCTGCAAGCTTGCAGCGGGAGGTTATCGACAGCACCGAGTGGAACCTTGGAATCTGCGCCACGGGCGCAGGGGACGCCGAGACCGCTTTGGACGTGTGGAAGCGGATGGGTCAGAAGATCGAGCTTGGGCGGTTCGGGTTACCGGAAGGCGGGTATGCGGCCTGCAAGGTGAGACTTGCCCAGCGGCCTCTTGCTGAGCGGACGGCGGACTCGGATGATCCAGGGGAGGAGGAGACCGTATGGATCGAGCGTCTAAGTCCATGTCATGGCATTATTCGCAGCGTACTGTTCGGTAGTCTCGGCGTCGACTATGGCGATGTCGTCCTCATGGACGGCGCTCCGATTACGTATCATACCTACGGTGAACAAGAGGTCCCGGTCTTCCCGCATCTGGCAACGCTTGTGCGCCGGAACTACCAGTTTTTTGCTTTCGCGGGCACGCAAGAGACAGCAGGGCAACTGATCGATCAAAGCGGGGAATTGGACGAGGACGCCATTATCTATTCACACACCGAAAACTTTAGGATCATGTGCGCAAATTGCTGGCGCAACCCCGACATCGATCACGCCGATCATGAGAAAATGGAAAAACACGTCGTCACCGGTCGCATTGCCGCGCCGCCCGACATCGCACCTGCACGACTTCTGGATCTAATTGATAGGGGAATCGAAAAGCGAAAAACTTGCCAGCTCTATGCGCCCGATCTCTGCGCAGCGGCGGGGCAGTTGGCGCGCGAGCGGAGCGACAGACGGCGGTTTACTCTATTGACGGATAATTAGCGACATTCCTGCACGGAAAGGTCGCGGCCGAGCGCGCGCTGGACCGGCGGTCCGATCAGCGGCGCTCTGCTGCTTCTTCCCGGCGGCAGCTGCTGACGCTCATTCTGCCGTTCGACCCGGAGGTCGCAGGCAAGCATCTGAGGCAAGCGAAGACTGCGGAAAGCTTCAGTTGACAGTGGTCGCCGGCGCGGATTCTATGCAATCCTGCGCCGCCACTCTGAATAATACCCGCCCGCAAATGCCGAGAAGATAAAGCTTCATGACGATCTCCAGCGGTAACACTGATCGATCGACCCGGCTCTGCCGCGATGCGCTCTGCCTCGATGACTTTGAAATGAGGGCACGGCGGCATCTGCCGAAGCCTCTGTTCGGTTATATCGCCGGCGCGACCGAGACCAATGCGTCGCTGCGGCATAACGCAGAGGCCTTCAAGGCCTATGCCTTTCGGCCTCGTGTACTTCGGGACGTCTCGGGGCGCGGCACTGAGACGAGCCTCTTCGGCAAAACCTATGCCGCACCGTTCGGCATTGCGCCGATGGGGATCAGCGCGCTGATGGCCTACCGGGGGGATATTGTGCTCGCGCAAGGAGCGGACCAATCGGGAATCCCGATGATTATAAGCGGTTCGTCACTCATCCCCCTGGAAGAGATCGCGGCGGTTTCGCCACAAGCATGGTTTCAGGCCTATCTCCCCGGCGAACCCGACCGCATCGACGCTCTCATCGATCGGGTCGCCGCGGCCGGCCTCACCACCCTTCTGCTGACCGTGGATACGGCCACGCTGCCCAATCGGGAAAATAATGTAAGGGCGGGCTTTTCGACACCTTTGCGTCCCGGAATCCGCTTGGCATGGCAGGGCATCTCGCATCCCCGCTGGACAACCGGCACATTCCTGCGCACGATCGTCCGGCACGGCATTCCGCATTTTGAAAATTCCTACGCCACAAGAGGCGCGCCGATCATCTCTTCGAACGTCACGCGCGATTTCGGCAAGCGTGACCATCTCAATTGGAGCCACTTGGAGCGGATACGCAAGCGGTGGTCCGGCAAGCTCGTGGTCAAGGGGATCATGCATCCTGAAGACGCGGCACGGGCTGCAGATACCGGAGCGGATGGCGTGATCATCTCCAATCACGGCGGCCGCCAGCTCGACGGCACTGCATCTCCCCTTCAGGTCCTCCCGGAGGTTGCTGCACGTGTCGGAGACAGCATTGCCGTCATGATCGACGGCGGCATCCGGCGTGGAACGGATATCATAAAGGCCCTCGCGCTTGGCGCCTGTTTCGTGTTCGTGGGCAGGCCGTTCCTTTATGCTGCAGCCGTCGCGGGGCTACCGGGCGTGCTCAGGGCGGCGGATATCCTGAAGACGGAACTGTATAGCAACATGGCGCTGCTCGGGGTCACCGGGGTGAGCGATATTTCCACGGACTACATCACTCGCGTATGAACAACCGTCGCGCGCTGACATCGATATGACGAAGGTGATCATCGACGCGGCGAAGACAGTTGATATCACTCTCGACGACCACATCATCATCGGCAAGGACGGCCATGTGAGCTTGAAAGGGCTGAAGCTGATCTGAAAAGCACAGGTCCGCCTGAAACGGCAGCCGTAAAACAATCTGTAACATTGACCGGCTACCGATAGAAGAGCGACATTTTTGTCGCAAATGATTCCATTTCAAATCCGAGGCTAGAGGATGTTTCAGTACGATCTCGTTGTGGTGGGTAGCGGTCCCGCAGGGCGCCGCGGCGCGATCCAGGCTGCGAAACTCGGCAAGAAAGTGCTTGTCATCGAACAGGGCAAGCGCGTCGGCGGCGTGTCCGTCCATACCGGCACCATCCCTTCGAAGACGCTGCGCGAGACCGCGCTCAATCTCTCCGGCTGGCGCGAGCGCGGCTTCTATGGGCGATCCTACCGCGTCAAACAGGAGATCAGTGCGGAAGACCTGCGTCGCCGCCTGCTGATTACCCTCAACCATGAAGTCGAAGTGCTCGAGCATCAGTTCGCCCGCAACCGTGTCCACCATATGCGCGGCAAGGCAAGTTTTATCGATTCCACCACCTTGCAGGTCATCAAGGATGACGGCGAAGCGCTGACGGTGAGCGGCGCCAGCATTCTGCTTGCCGTTGGGACCAAGCCTTTCCGCCCGGATTACATGCCATTCGATGGCAAGACAGTGCTCGACAGCGACGAACTGCTTGATATCGAAGAGCTGCCGCGGACCATGGTCGTCATCGGCGCTGGCGTTATTGGCATCGAATATGCGACGATCTTCTCGGCGCTTGATACTGCCGTGACGGTGATCGATCCGAAGTCGACGATGCTAGACTTCATCGACAAGGAAATCGTCGAGGACTTCACCTATCAGCTGCGTGACCGCAATATGAAGCTGCTGCTGGGCACGAAGGCCGAGAAGGTCGAACGGCTGGATAGCGGCAAGGTCCAGCTGATGCTCGACAACGGCCGTCATCTTGTGACCGACATGGTGCTCTTTGCCGCCGGACGCATGGGAGCGACCGACGCGCTGAACCTTCCGTCAATCGGACTGGAGGCCGATAACCGTGGCCGCCTGAAGGTCAATCCCGAGACCTTCCAGACCTCTGTGCCGAATGTCTACGCTGCCGGTGACGTCGTCGGCTTCCCGAGCCTTGCCTCGACCTCGATGGAACAGGGCCGCATCGCCGCGCGTGTGGCAATCGGCGCGGTCGCCAAGGAGCCGCAGAAATATTTCCCATACGGCATCTATGCGGTGCCGGAGATCTCGACCTGCGGTTTGACCGAAGAGGAAATGAAGGAGCGCGGCATCGCCTATGAATGCGGCATTGCCCGCTTCCGCGAAACCTCGCGCGGCCATATCATGGGCCTCGATACCGGGCTTCTGAAGCTAATCTTCTCGCTGAAGACCCGCCGACTGCTCGGCGTGCATATCGTCGGCGAGGGCGCCACCGAGCTGGTGCACATCGGTCAGGCGGTGCTCAATCTGAAAGGCACGGTCGAATATTTCGTCGAAAACACCTTCAACTATCCGACGCTCGCCGAAGCCTACAAGATCGCCGGCCTCGACGCCTGGAACCGGATGGGTGACATCAAGTCGGAACTCTGAAGGCCCGACGGCAGCGCCCATCTGATTCCGCCAGCTAAGATGGAGCCGAGAGCTTGCGCATCATTTCGCTGAATGCATGGGGCGGCCGACTGCACGAGGCCCTGATCGCCTATGTCAAGCAGGCTGACCCTGATGTGCTGTGCCTTCAGGAGGTGCTGCGGGCGCCGAATGCGGATAGCGGATGGTCGATATACCGGGATGCGGGGCTGGAACTGCCGCAACGTGTCAATCTGTTTCAGGAAATCAGGGCCGCCCTGCCCGCCCACGACGCCTTCTTCTGCCCGACATCGCGAGGTGAACTTTTCAACGGCGACGCCGCCATTGTCGCGGAATTCGGGTTGGCGACCTTCGTCCGCAAATCACATTCCATCATCGCCCAGTCGCTGGACTTCGTGCATGGCAGTTTTTCCGCCGATGGCTGGGGTGAACATCCCAGACCGCGCAACGCCCATGGCATTCGCCTCTTCAGCCATGCGCACGGCCGCGCGGTGACCATCGCCCATATGCATGGCCTGCGCGATCCCGCCGGCAAGGGCGATACGGCGCAGCGCGAACAGCAGGCGCTGGCATTGGCCGACCTCATCGGGCGAATCTGGCCCGGCGACGAAGGGCTCGTGGTCTGCGGTGACTTCAATGTGCTGCCCGACAGCGCGACCTTTCGCATCCTTGCCCGGTCGGGCCTTTCCGATCTCGTCACCGGAAACGGCCTTGTCGACACGCGAACCTCCTACTATCTGAAGCAGGGCCGCTTCGCGGACTACATGCTGGTTACGCCTGACGTGGAGGTTGCCAGGTTCGAGGTGGTCGAATCGCCCGAGGTCTCCGACCACCGCGCATTGCTGCTCGATATCGCGTAGTATATTGAGGGATGCGCTGTGCGAAACTTCTGCGCGCAGTTTCCTGTTTTTACGCCTTAGTTTGAACCCGCATCGATACGCCGTGCCTGACTTGTGCCTTCAACTCCCTTTTGCCTCCGGGCAGACGTTTCTAGAGAAAGATAGATACTCTTGCCCCATGCTTCGGAAACCGCGCGCAGACGTTTTCAGCTCATCTTGATCAAGCCGTCGCATTATGACGATGACGGCTACGTCATCCGGTGGTGGCGGGCGATGATCCCTTCCAATTCGCTCGCGGCCCTCTACGGCATCGCTGCCGAATGCGCCGAACGTAAGGTGCTCGGGCCGGATACCGCGATCGACATTACCGTGATCGATGAAACCAATACACGGATCGATTTTGCCGGGCTGCTCGCCCAGTTCAAGCGCCACGGCAATTTCGGCATGGTGGCGCTGGTCGGCGTCCAGTCCAACCAATATCCGCGCGCCCTCGACATTGCCCGCCCCTTCCGCAATGCCGGCCTGCCCGTCTCAATGGGCGGCTTTCATGTGTCCGGCTGCCTGTCGATGCTCGACGGCACAGCGGTTGGGCTCGATGCCTGCCGCGATATGGGCATCTCGATGTTCGCCGGCGAGGCCGAGGGGCGGCTCGACATGGTGCTGCGCGATGCCGCCGCCGGCGAGCTGAAGCCCCTCTATAATTTCATGAACGACCTTCCAGGCATCGGCGGCACGCCGGTTCCTTTCTTGCCGAAGGACAACATCCAGCGCACGCTCGGCCTCAGCACCAGCTTCGATGCCGGACGCGGCTGTCCCTACCAGTGCTCGTTCTGCACCATCATCAACGTGCAGGGTCGAAAATCGCGTTTCCGCTCGGCCGACGACGTCGAAAAGCTCGTGCGGATGAACTGGGCGCAGGGCATCCACAAGTTCTTCATCACCGACGATAATTTCGCCCGAAACAAGGATTGGGAAGCGATCTTCGACCGGCTGATCGACCTCAAGGAGCGGGATGGCATTCCGCTCGGCCTGATGATCCAGGTCGATACGCTCTGCCACAAGATCCCCAATTTCATTGAAAAATCCAAGCGCGCCGGCGTCACCCGTGTCTTCATCGGCCTCGAAAACGTCAATCCGGATAATCTGACTGCCGCAAAGAAAAACCAGAACAAGATCACCGAATATCGCAAGATGCTGCTCGCCTGGAAGGCGCAGGGCATCATGACGCTCGCCGGCTATATCCTGGGCTTCCCCGCCGACACGCCGGAATCGATCCGCCGCGACATCGCCATCATCCAGGAAGAGCTGCCGCTCGACGTCATCGAGTTCTTCATCCTGACGCCGCTTCCCGGCTCCGAGGACCATCAGGTTCTGTGGAAGAAGGGCGTCGAGATGAATGATGATCTCAACATCTACGATGTCGAGCATGTCTGCACTTCCCATCCCAAGATGAGCAAGCAGGAATGGGAAGACATCTACCACGAGGCCTGGTCGCTCTATTATTCGCCCCATCATATGAAGACGCTGCTGCGCCGCGCCGTTGCGACCGGAGTGCCGCTGGCAAGGCTCGTCAAGGTTCTCGTCTCCTTTGCAACCACGGTGCCGCTGGAAAACGTGCATCCGTTGCAGAGCGGCCTCTTGCGCCTGAAGACGCCGTCGGAGCGGCGTCCGGAACTCCCGCGCGAACATCCGCTGGTCTTTTGGCCGCGCTTTGCGTGGGACACCTTCCGAAAACATGCTTCGCTCGCCGGCACGATTATCGGACTGACGATTTCGGCCTTCCTGATTTCACGGGATGCCAAGTCGAAGACCTATATGGATCAGGCTCTGACGCCCGTCGCCGACGACGAAGAAGAAACGCTCCACCTCTTCACCCAGACATCAGGCGGCGCCGCAGCCGTCAGCCATGTCAGGAAAGTCGCGCAACTGACGGGGCATTGAGCGGAAATTCTTGCAATAGCGGCCGACTTCCCGCCGGCCGGAGATCACAGGCGACATCAAGGCGAAGCTTGGAGGCTCCGACTTTGATTCGGCTAAAGCGCGTCGCGATCTCCCAGAGACGCGCCAGCTCTATGCGATTTGGATCATCCGGCTCGTCTCGGCCACTTGTAGCGTGTCGACGAATTCGACGATCTTAACGGGTTTGCCATCCTGGAAATGGATCTTGTCGACGAATTCCGTTGAGAAGGTTACGCCCGATGGGATGTGTCTGACCTCGCCTTCACGATGGGCAAAGACCATCTGCTCGTCCTCATCCACATAGATGCCGGTCGTCCTGACCTTGGATAGGTCCCATGCCGTGATAAGCTGCGTTATCGTTTGGCGAAAGTCATGCCCGCTCGATTCGATCGTCAAAGGCGCCAGCCGTGCATTGCCGACCATGCGAAAGGTACAACCCTCGCCGAACAGCGCAAGCGTACCCTCGATGTCGCCACGACCACGCACAGAATAGATTTCCTCTACCAGCGTCTTCATGTCATTCTTTGCGGTCATTTTCAGGTCCTCCATTACCCAACACTCTTGGTTTTTATGCATGTTGATCCCGGGCAACATGCGCCAGTAAAATCTGCGCCGGCTTGCAGCTTGCTCAACTATTTGTTGTTGCCAGCAAAGATAACACCATGACGGAGAGGGCGTCGAGTACCCCGTCCGGATGACCCGAAAAGAAAAAGCCCCGCACGATGGCGGGGCCTTTCCAAGTTTCAGAACTGAAAAGCGATTATTCGGCGCTTTCGTCAGCCGCCTTCTTCTTCGGTGCAGCCTTCTTCTTCGGCGCGGCTTCTTCGCCTTCACCGGCGTCGGCAGCTTCGGCCTTGGCGGAAGCCTTCTTCTTCGGCGCGGCCTTCTTGGTCTCGGCCTTCGTCTCGCCTTCTTCCTCGGCGAGCAGTTCTTCCTTCGTCACCTTCTTGTCGGTAACGTCGATTTCGGTCAGCAGGTGATCGATGACCTTCTCTTCGAAGATCGGGGCGCGGATCGAAGCGGCGGCGCCCGGCTGGCTGCGGAAGAATTCGAGGATCTGCTTTTCCTGGCCCGGATACTGGCGCAGCTGATCGTAGATGGCGCGCTGCATTTCGTCTTCGGTGACTTCGACGCCGGCCTTTTCGCCGATTTCGGAGAGAACGAGGCCGAGGCGGACGCGACGCTCGGCGAGCGTCTTGTATTCCTCACGCGCCTTCTCTTCGGTCGTGTCTTCGTCCTCGAAGGTCTTGCCCGACTGGGCAAGGTCGTTGTTCACCTGGCTCCAGATGCCGTTGTACTCGGCATCGACGAGCGAAGCCGGGGTCTCGAACTTGTACATCTCGTCAAGCTGATCGAGGATCTGACGCTTCAGCTTCTGGCGGGTCAGCGAGCCGTACTGCGATTCGATCTGGCCACGGACGATCTCCTTCAGGCGATCGGCAGATTCGATGCCGAGCTTGGAGGCGAGCTCGTCGTTGATTTCGACAGCGCCCGGAGCTGCGACATCCTTGACCGTGATGTCGAAGGTCGCTTCCTTGCCGGCGAGGTTCTTGGCCGGATAGTCGGCTGGGAAGGTGACGGTGATGGTCTTTTCTTCACCGGCCTTGACGCCGACGAGCTGGTCTTCGAAGCCCGGAATGAAACGGCCGGAACCGATTACCAGTTCGGCGCCCTGGTCGGTGCCGCCTTCGAAGGCTTCGCCGTCGACCTTGCCGACGTAATCCATGGTGACGCGGTCGCCGTTTGCGGCCTTGCCGGTCTTGCTCTCGTAGGAGCGGGCGCTTTCGGCGACCTTCAGGACCTGCTCGTTGACTTCCTCATCCGAGATATCGATGACTTCGCGCGTAACCTTGATGCCCTTGACGGACTTAAGCTCAATCGGCGGCAGCACTTCGTAGGACAGCGTGAATTCGAAATCCTGCTGGGCGGTGAGGATCTTGTCGGCCTCGTCCTTGTCCTCAGTCATGGCGATTTCCGGCTGCGTGGCCGACTTCTCGCCGCGGCTGGACAGGATAGCGGCGGGCTGCTCGCGGACGATCTCGTTGACGAGATCGGCCATGATCGACTTGCCGTAAACCTTCTTCAGGTGAGCAGCGGGGACCTTGCCCGGACGGAAGCCGTTGATGCGGACCTTGTCCTTCACATCGGCAAGACGCTCATTCATCTTGTCTTCCATGTCCTTGGCCGGGATAACGACCTTGATTTCGCGCTTCAGCCCTTCAGCGAGCGTTTCGATAACCTGCATGTCTTCCTACCTTCATGTCGTGGCGGCCGTGCCCAGACGCCGTTCGTTTCTATGAGCACGACGCCGGCAGCGTGCCGCGCGTGGCTTTTCCCAATTCCTGCATCATTCCGCCCAAGGGGGAACGGCACTCGCTTCCGGGTATCAGGGGACTAAGTTCTTAGTCTCCCCCTGCAAACAGCCTGGTGCGGGTAGAGAGACTTGAACTCCCACGCCTTGCGGCACCAGAACCTAAATCTGGCGTGTCTACCAATTTCACCATACCCGCGTTCACAGAACCGCATGCCTATGCCTGCGCATGAGGCCTTCCGAAGCGCGGCGTCTCTATATCACCCGATTTGGTCGAGGCAAAGGAAAAATGAACGTCCAATGACAGGCTATTCAAGGCCCAAAGCCGCCCTGCCCCGAGGGCTTCGGAGATCAGTAAAGCGGTTCGTCGTAGACCGGCTTGCCGTCGACGAGCAGGCTGCGAATCTGCGCGCTTCCATCCGGCGAGACCCTCACCACTATGGCGACGTTGCCATCGTTGCGGGCCTCCTCGATCGGTTTGCCCTGACCTTCCGGAACATAATAGCGTTCGATGCCGTATTCGACCCGGATGCTGTCGCCGGCGGCCATCCCGCCGCTATAGAAGGGCTTGCTGCGCAGGATCACCGTCTCCGGCTGCGGCGGCAGCGCCTGGAAAGACGATTCGCTCACCGTCCAGAAACCGTCCGCCTGCTTCTTCAACCGGACCCACAGCGTGCGTTCGCCGAGTTCTGCGGGAACGCCACCGGAGATCGTCCGTACCGGCACGGTGGAAATGTCGTAATTCAAGACGACATAATCACCGCGCAGGAAATCGCGAGGATCGACAGGGGCGGTCTTCAGCAGGACCTCGGCGCCGCTGCTGAGGATCGACGCACGGCTCTGGATGATCGTGCCGAGGATTAAAGTCTGCAAGCCGGCGACGATGATCGCCGAAATGAGATATCCCTTCCCGGACTGCAGCCTTGCCATCAACGAGCTCATGCGCGCGCCTCCCGTGAAAAGCGCCGCTCGAGACGGATGACGATCCAGGCGACGAGCGCCACTACGAGACCGGAGAACAGGAAGAGGCTCGACGTGCCGAGAATCGAGCCGACGGTAACGGAGGCGAGATAGAGCATCTCCGCGGCAAAGGTCGTGTAGGCGAGATAACGCACCGCGCCGTTATCCCTGCCCTGCAGAGCGATCGCCAGCACGGCAGCGGCGAGCGTCGCCACCCCGAGCACCACCAGCCGCCAGCCTTGCTCGATCTCGATATGCAGCAGCAGCAAGCCAATGACGGCGATGAGGAAGCTGTAGAAAGCCGGCGCTGCGCCGGCACTCCTGACGAGGGAAGAGATACGGGGGTGCGGCAAGGCTGTCAGCGCGAACACCGCCATGCCGCCGATCGCGAAGGCGAGCGCCACCGCGATCTCCTCATAAAGAGTATAGAGCCAGGCGAGCCAGCCGATCAACAGCAGATAGGCGAGATGACGGGCGCGCTCGGCACCGGTGTAACGCACCAGTGCGACTGTGATCACCGCCATGACCGGCGCCATCCAGGGATCAAACCCGATCCAATGCGTGTCGTTGTTCTCGAGATAGATGGCGAAGGACGCCCACGAGAGAAAGCCCGCGACGACGACGACCGCGCCCGAGCGGAACAGGATCGCCGAGATCGTCGCAATCGCGAACCAGAGATACATCACGGTTTGCTCGTCGCCGGAGAGATGATACATCTGCCCGACCAGCGAAATCGCGCCACCGAAGCTCACCGCGCCGATGACCAGCAGCCCGCTTGCTGCCGCTGTCGCACCTCGGGCAAACATGGAGGCGGCGGCAATGTGCACAGCCCAGATCAGCGCGAGAATTGCGCCGACCCGGACGAGCCGCGGAATGGCCTCCCAGTTGGACGCGACGACCAGCAGGACGGCAGCAGCAAGCAGCACCGCCGCCAGCGCCATCAGCACTCGACCCAGGCTGAAACTTGCCGGACGGCTGTCATATTCGGTGAGAAGCTTGGCCGCCGTTTCCTGTCCAATCAGACCCTTGCCCACCCAGAGCGAGAGATCCCGCTCCAATCTGCCGCGATACATACCTCCACCCCTCATTTCCGTGTCGCTCGCTCCGGCGCTACGGCTTCCATCGTTATAGCCGCAGCAGCCGGCTTCGCAAACGCCCGTCGCGGCGACAAATATGCAAATTCCTCAGTGGTCTAATTTGGGTCAGATGTTAACCGGGCGCTAACGTCGCAACTGCTAATATGAGCATATGAAAGACAGACATGCGGTTTATGCATACCCCTTATGTATTTATTGCACTGCAAAATACCAATTAGTCATACTATTTACCGCTCTATCGAAGCACGGGGATGGCGCCCCGGCCCGGTTTTCCGGATGCTCACGGACGCTTTGTTCGTGATGAGATTCGCAGCCGCGCACTCCTCCTCCCAAGCGCGCTGTGATAGACTGGCAACACTCCTCCTCCCAGTTGCCAGTCAATATAACGCGCCCGCCGGATCCTCCCCCGGCGGGCGTTCTTTTTGACAATTGTATCTTAGACGATTCAAGCACTTAACGGCATCCGAGCTGCGGCACTGCCACCAAAGCGAGATGTCGAAGTCCCCGTCGCGTGAAGCTGCGGGACCCCATCGCGATCCATCGCTTTGCCATTGGCATTGAGACGAATGAACAGCCAGTCGATTCAGCGCGAAACGCCAACGGACTGATCGTTAGCGGGGCGGCTTTGTTTCATCGCAAGGCGAGTGAGCGGGAGAAAGGGCGGCTTTCTCCAGCGATTATTTTGCCTATTCGTTGACCAGAATGCGGTAAGATTATGTAAAGCATTGCACAGCTCGCATGGGTGACTTGAAAACTTGGCTGTTTTCGTTCTTCGCGACGCAACATATATTCCGGCCATCAAATAGAGGTCAGCGCCGATCGGTGGCCGCTGGCAGATCAAACCCTAGGAAGGGGGCTTAACATGAACATCACTCGCTCTTTCAACAACTGGCGCAAGTATCGTCAGACCGTCACGGAACTCGGCCGCATGACCAACCGCGAATTGCATGACCTCGGCATTGACCGTTCGGACATCCATCGCGTCGCTCGCGAAGCTTCTTCTCGCTAATTCAAGGCGATCGCTACTTCCTCCCAAGCAGATCGCAAATGATTGAAACGCCCGCTGCACCGCAGCGGGCGTTTTCTTTTGCAAGCAATGCACTTCCGCTCCAGTTGCGACCTTCCCCGTTCTTTCGTCCGCTTAAAAAATATTCACCGCTCAAATTGCGAGCATCATCGTGCACAATTGCATGGCAGACGCCTCTTATTTGCACTGCACAATGCGACCGATATCGCCTATATAAACATCAACCGCAGAGAGACAGGCGATCCCGCCGTCCCGCGGATATTTGTTCGAGGAAGAAGACAATGAACCCGATCCGTATCGCAAAAAGCTGGCTCAGCTATCGTCGTACAATCAACGAACTCGGCAGCCTGTCGAACCAGACCCTGTCTGATATCGGTGTCAGCCGCTACGACATCCGCAACATCGCATCCCGCTCTTTCCGTTAATCGCGGGTCTCGCAACGGGCACGATGTTTCAAGACGGCGCCATTATGGGCGCCGTTTTTGATTCCGGGTGTTGGATCGCACCTGCCGACATGATATCAGCCCGGAATGAACACGATCTCCTCCTACTCCCCTATCCACGTCGTCGGCGGCGGGCTTGCCGGTTCGGAAGCCGCGTGGCAGATCGCCAGTGTCGGCGTACCCGTCATTCTGCATGAGATGCGCGGCGTGCGCGGCACGGATGCGCACAAGACCGACGGTCTTGCCGAACTCGTTTGCTCCAATTCCTTCCGTTCCGACGATGCGACCAGCAATGCCGTCGGCGTCATCCATGCGGAAATGCGCATGGCGGGGTCGCTGATCATGGCCGCGGCCGACCGCCACCAGGTACCGGCCGGCGGCGCGCTCGCCGTCGATCGCGACGGCTTCTCCGAGGCAGTCACCAAGGCAATCCACGACCATCCGCTCATCACCGTCGTGCGCGAAGAGATCACCGGCCTGCCGCCGCGTGAGTGGGATCTAGCCATCGTCGCCACCGGACCGCTGACGGCGCCGTCGCTCGCAGCCGCGATACAGGCGGAGACCGGTGAGGATTCGCTTGCTTTCTTCGACGCCATTGCGCCGATCGTCTACCGCGACAGCATCGACATGGATATCTGCTGGTATCAGTCGCGCTACGACAAGATCGGCCCCGGCGGCACCGGCAAGGACTACATCAACTGCCCGATGGACGAGGCGCAATACAATGCCTTCGTCGACGCGTTGATTGCAGGCGACACGGTCGGTTTCAAGGAATGGGAAGGCACCCCCTATTTCGACGGCTGCCTGCCGATCGAGGTCATGGCCGAACGCGGCCGCGAGACACTGCGCCACGGGCCGATGAAGCCGATGGGTTTGACGAACGCGCATAACCCGACCGTCAAGGCCTATGCCGTCGTGCAGCTGCGGCAGGACAATGCGCTCGGCACTCTCTACAACATGGTCGGCTTTCAGACGAAGCTGAAATACGGCGCGCAGGCGGAAATCTTCCGGATGATTCCGGGTCTTCAAAATGCGGAATTTGCCCGGCTCGGCGGCCTGCACCGCAATACCTACATCAATTCCCCCACCCTGCTCGATCCGTCGCTGACGCTGAAATCACGGTCGGGCTTGCGTTTTGCCGGCCAGATCACCGGCTGCGAGGGGTATGTGGAAAGCGCCAGCGTCGGGCTGATGGCCGGGCGTTTCGCCGCTGCCGAACGCAAGGGTGAGGCAATCTCGCTGCCACCGGCGACGACGGCACTCGGTTCGCTGCTCGGTCATATCACCGGCGGGCATATCGTCACCGACGAGGAGCCGGGCAAGCGATCGTTCCAGCCGATGAATATCAATTTCGGACTGTTTCCCGAACTCGAGCCGGGCTCGATCGTCAAGCCCGAGGGCGTCAAGCGCTTTCGCGGCAAGGACAAAACGATCATGAAACGGCAGTTGATCGCACGTCGCGCGCTTGCCGACTGCGCCGCCTGGCTCGGTCAGACACCGACCTTTGCCGAAAGTGCCTAAGCAGCTGTTCTACTGCTTGTTGGCGGCGGAAATACTGTCGGATGGCAGATCCTTATCCGGCTCGGCGATGTAATTGCCGAGCAGCCAGAGCGCCACTTCGGAAGCCTCCTTCGGCGAGGCAAACTCGAATTTGCCGTTGTGGCTGGGTGCATCGAGAAATTCGATCGCCAACCCCCTGCCCGTCTCCGTGCTTACGGCACGCACACGGCCGGGCTCTATCAGATGGCAGGAGAAATGGCGTGCCATGTTGCGCATGAGGCCGGCCTTGTTGTCGTGCAGGCGCACGAAAATCGCCTGCCCGTTTTCCGTCGCCTGCAGCTGGCGGATCGCCTCGTTGGGAAAGGCGCGGCCGAACTCGATGATGGCCAGACCCGTGTCGTGCAGACTGTCTTCCTTGTTTTGCGCGGCCATGCGTGTGGCTGCGAAAGCAAAGAAGATGACGATGGCGAAAAGGACGCACCAGACGATAATGCCCACGCCGAGTCTCCGTTCAAAGCATAGTGGTGAAGGCGTTATAGCGCGCGAGACTTGCGCGAATTTGAACGATATCAGATTTTCCGACGGCCCGCTGACAGCGCCATTCTGAGCTGGCGGCGCCATTGCGGCGGCTGCAGCGGCCGGTCGAACAGGAGAGAACCCTGCCTCTGCGCCTTGAGGAGCACCGGTTCGGCCAAAGTCGCGGGAAGGAAAGCAGGGAACACGGCTGACGCAATCGATCCTGCCCCTCTCGCCTTTGCCAGATGCTCAAGGCCCAGCCCGGCGAAGGCCTCGATGGCGGCGGAGATGCGCGATCGGTCTTCGCCGGCGAGGAAGGCGTCGCGGTCGAGCCCGGTGGCGGAAAGGATCTGCAGCGGAATATAGAGCTGGCCGCGGCGGCGATGCAGCGGCATCAGCAGCAACAGCCCGGCAATCGCCTGTGCGACGCCGGCATGGCCGGCGGCATCCGCCGATCGCGGTGCCTCCTCCGGCGAAAGCACGAGGCTTGCGAGCTGGATCAGCGCGGAGGCCGTTTCGCCGGCATAACCTTCGAGCGAGACCCGCGTCTCCATCGGATCGTCATAAAGGTCGAAAGTGCGGGCGTCGATCATGTCGACCAGCGTCTTGCGCGGCAGGCGATGGGTTTCGATCGCCGTCAGAAGTGCGGCGGCGATGGGATTGGCTGCCGTCGAGCCATGCGCGCTGCCTTCCAGCAGGTCGCGCCAGTATTGCATGCGCACTTCGCCAGGCAGCGGCTCGTGCACCAGATCGCGGATGCGGGCAAGCTCCGCATTGAACGCGTAAAGGGCCGCCAGCGCGCCGCGCTTCTCCTGCGGCGACAGGAGACAGGCGAGATAACGGTCGCGATCGTTGTCGCGCAGCATCGCCAGGCAGATGTCCTGGTTCGTCGCTAGTTTCGCATCAGCCATCGTCAGACCGCAATCAATGCCGCTGCGACGGCGCGCTGCTCCGACAGCATGATGTTGAAGGTGCGTACCGCGGCACCCGTGCTCATCGGATCGGAAGAAATGCCGCGCGCCTTCAGCACCTGTTTCAATTCGTCGGGCAGACGGCGAAGCTCGGTTCCGGTGCCGACGAGCAGAACCTCGATATCGGCGGCCTCATCAAGCACACGGCTGAAGTTTTCAGGCGTCAGCGGCTTCGATACGTCCATGTCCCAGCCGTAAATGCCGGAGGGCAGGCAAAGGATCGAGCCGCGATGCGACATATCGGCAAAACGGAAACCGCCATTGCCGTAGGTGTCGATCGGAGCCCGGCCAGGAAAATGCGCCGCGCGGATTTCTATGCCTTTTGCCATGTTTTCAAACCACCGTGCCAGATTTTACACCAGCATCCGTCTTGTTGCTCTCTTCGCCGTCGGGAACCTCCGGCCGCAGCCGGAAGACGATCAAGACGGGAGCCGCGATATAGATCGAAGAGAAAGTGCCGAGCGCGACTCCGAAGAGCATCGCAAAGGAGAAGGAGCGGATGACGTCGCCGCCGAACAGATAGAGCGCCAGCAAGGCGAGCAACGTCGTAGCCGCCGTCAGGACGGTGCGCGACAATGTCTGGTTGATCGAGGCATCGATCAGGATCGGCAGCGGCATCTTCCTGTATCGTACGAGATTCTCGCGCATCCGGTCATAGACGACGACCGTGTCGTTCAGGGAGTAACCGACGATGGTCAGCACGGCGGCGATGCTCGTCAGGTTGAACTCGATGCCGGTCAGCACGAAAAGCCCGAGCATGATGATGACGTCGTGCAGCGTGGCAATAATGGCGCCAATGGCGAACTGCCATTCAAAACGGATCCATATGTAGATCAGGATCGCCGCGAGTGCGGCTGCGACACCAAGCGTCGCCATCGTCGTCAATTCGCCCGAAATGGCGGGGCCGACGACCTCGACGCGGCGGAAATCATAGTCTGTCTCGAGTTCGCCGCGCACCAGCGTCGCCGCCGATTGCTCGGCGTTCTCGCCGCCCCCTTGGGAGGCGATGCGGATGCGCGCGTTCGACGGCCCGCCCGTACGCTCGACACTGACCTCGCCAATATTGAGATCGTCAAGGCGTGATTTAAGATCAGCGATGTCGGCATTGCCCTGTTTCGCCGTCACCTCGATGAGAGAGCCGCCCGTGAAATCGATCCCGAGCTGCAGGCCAACGGTGGCAAAGGCCGCCATGGCGATCAGCGAGATCACTGCCGAGGCCGTGAAGACGTAACGGCGGATCCCCATGAAACGCACATTGGCGTGCTCGAAAAGCTGCGCGAGAACGCTCTTCGGCAGATGCCTGGGATGGCGCGCTTTCAGCCAGGCGGCAACGATCGAGCGTGTCACCGTGAAAGCCATGATGACTGTCGTCAGAATGCCGACCGCCAGCGTCACCGCGAAACCGCGAATGGACTCGCTGCCGAGAAACAGAAGGATGATTGCGGCGATAAAGATCGTGACATTCGCGTCGACGATCGTTGCGAAGGCGCGCGAGAAGCCGCGGCCGACGGCCTGTGCAAAGGAGGAGCTGGTTCTTTCCTCTTCGCGGATGCGCTCATAGATCAGCACGTTGGAATCGACCGCCATGCCGACGATAAGCACGATGCCGGCAATACCAGGCAAAGTCAGCGTGGCGCCGGCAAGGCTGAGTGCAGCGACGATGAAGATCAGATTGAAGAAGAGCGAGACGACGGCGATGGCGCCGAGAATACGGTAGAGCGCGATCATCAGCGCTGCGACCAGTACGACGGCGACGAGACCGGCAACCAGGCCGGAGAAGATGGAATCGGCGCCGAAGCTTGGGCTGACGCTGCGCTCCTCGACGCTGGTCAACGTCGCCGGCATGGCGCCAGCGCGCAGCATTACCGCAAGGTCGCGAACGCCATCCTCGGAGAAATTAGCCGAAATCCGGCCCTCGCCGCCAGTGATCGCCGCATCGATGACCGGCGCAGCCATCACCTGTTCGTCAAAGACGATGGCAAGGTGCTTGCCGATATTTTGCGCTGTCGCCTGCGCCAGCCGCTGGGTGCCCTCCGCATCGAGGCGATAGTCAATCAAGGTATCCTGCGTCTGCGGATCGACGACAGGCTCGATATCGACCATGTTGCTGCCGGTGACGAATGCCGTGCGGTCGACGAGATAGGGAACAGGTGGATCGTCGATCGAATAGAGCACCTGCGAGCTGGCCGGCCAGCGGCCGTTCAGCGCCTCCTGTCCCGACATGCTTTCGTCGAGCAGATGAAAGGAAAGCTTTGCCGGCTGGTTCAGAATATTCTTCAGCCGCTCCGCATCGACGAATCCCAGCACCTGCACGACGATCCGGTCGTCGCCATCGGGGCGAACCTGAAAGTCTTTATAGCCGAAGCCAGCGATGCGGCGACCGACGATATCGAGCGATCGGCTGCGGGCCGAGGCGACGTCGGTGGTGATGCCGGCATCGGATATCTGCAGTGAGAGCTGCCCTTCCTCGCCCTGCCGCAGCGCAAGGCCGGTGCCTGAATGTTCGTCACCTGATGTCAGAGGCTTCAGAAGATCGACTGCCTTTTTCGTCTCTGCCGGATCGGTAATCCGGACAGTGACAGTCTGGCCGTTGCCGGTCAGCCCGGTATAGCGGATGCCGGCACCTCTCAGCGCCTTTCGCACATTCGCGACCGTCTCTTCCAACCGGTCTTTGACGATATCGGAACGCTCGACCTTCAGAACGATGTGCGAACCGCCCTGCAGGTCAAGACCGAGTGTCACGTGGTCGTTTTGCCACCATCCCGGCAGAGAAGAGCGCTGCGCCTCGCTCAGGAGATTGGGCGCAGCAACGACGACGGCCGCAAATGCAACCAGCCAAATCAGAAGTGTTTTCAAGCGGGAAAAATGCAACATTCTCTCGACGATCTTCCGATCCGGCGGCTCCGCCGTTATCGCTTGTTACGCCGCGTCGGCCTTGACAGGCTCACCCTTGACGCGAACGTCAGAAATGCCGCTGCGGACGATGCGCACGCGAACGCCTTCGGCAATCTCGACCTCGACTTCCTTATCGTCGACGACCTTCGTCACCTTGCCGACGAGACCACCGCCGGTCACGATCTGGTCGCCACGGCGGATCGCCTTCAGAGTTTCCTCACGCTTCTTGGCCTGCGCGCGCTGCGGCCGGATCAGCAGAAAATACCAGACGACCATCAGCGGCACGAACAGGATGATCATTTCGAAACCGGAACCGCCGAATCCTGTTGCGGTATCGGTCGCAGTCTGGGCGAATGCCGGGGTGATGAACATGCTAAACTCCTCAGGCTTCTATGGCGGAACTCCGCCTGCTTTTCAGGTTGCCGGACTATAGTTGCAGCTTGGATGAATGCAACAGAAACAGCCGGGAACAGTACCGATTCCGCTGCCTCATAACCTTTCCGCTGGCAAAACGCCATGGTAGGCGGCATCGAAAGATCAAAGCGGCTTGCCGCAGCGAGAAATCAGGAGGCCCATGATGACCGAGGAAATCAACACCGCCCTGCTTGCCGAACTGAAAAGGCTCGCTGACGCCGTGCAGCGTCTGGCCGGACCGGCACCTGCCGTCAACGATTGGAATGCGGCCGACTGTTTCGTCTGGGCACCGTCGCGTCAGTATCTGCAGCCGGTGAAGAAGCCGAACCGGGTGGCGCTGAAACTCATCCGCGGTGTCGACCACGTGCGCGACATCCTGCATGAGAATACGGTGCGGTTCGCCGAGGGTTATGCCGCCAACAACGTGCTTCTCTGGGGCGCGCGCGGCATGGGCAAATCCTCGCTTGTCAAGGCCGTGCATGAGGATGTCAGGCGCGAGAGCGGCGTCCCGCTGAAGCTGGTCGAGGTTCATCGCGAGGATATTGCGAGCCTGCCCAACCTGCTCGACCTGCTGAAGGACACGCCGTACCGTGTGATCGTCTTCTGCGACGACCTCTCCTTCGATCACGACGACACCGCCTACAAGTCACTGAAGGCGGCACTCGATGGCGGGGTCGAAGGGCGGCCCGACAATGTGCTCTTCTACGCAACGTCAAATCGGCGCCATCTTCTGCCGCGTCACATGATGGAAAACGAACAGTCGACGGCGATCAATCCATCGGAGGCCGTCGAGGAAAAGGTTTCGCTGTCCGACCGCTTCGGTCTTTGGCTCGGCTTTCACAAATGCAGCCAGGAAGACTATCTCGGCATGATTGACGGCTATGCCGATCACTTCAAGCTCGGTCTCGACCGTGACAAGATGCATGCCGAGGCGCTGGAATGGGCAACGACACGCGGTGCGCGCTCCGGCCGCGTGGCCTGGCAATATATCCAGGATCTGGCCGGACGTATGCGCGTTCATATCGACCGGGCGTAGGCGCCTCTCCCGAAGCGGAACGGACGAGATCTAAAAATGACAAAAGCCCGGCTGGCGGCCGGGCTTTTGCGCTCCCTGGTACGCTATACCTATTCCAGGAAAGTCATCGGATTGACCGGCGAGGCGTCCTTGCGGACCTCGAAATGGACCTGCGGCTGCTTGACGTCGCCGCTCATGCCGGAGACGGCGACGGTCTGCCCGCGCTGAATCTTCTGACCACGGGTGACGCTCAGCGTGTCGGCGTTGCCGTAGACGGTGACGGTGCCGTCGTCGTGACGGACGAGTACCGTATTGCCGAGCTCCTTCAGGCCGTTACCGGCATAAATGACAACGCCGTTCTCCGCGGCTTTGATCGGAGTGCCCTGCGGCACCGAGATATCGATGCCGTCATTGCGGTTGCCGTTGACGTTGGCGCCGTAGGCGGCAATCACCTGACCGCGGACCGGCCAGCGATATTTGCCGATGCCGGTCGATTCCGGTGCGTCGGAGTTGACGTCGGACTTCTTCTCGACATCGTCAACGGACTGGGTGGCGATCGGCGCCTTGTAAGGCGCGGGCTGAACGGAGGCGGTCTGTTGGGCGGGCGCCGGATCAGCCGGCTTCGACTCGACCTTCTCAGCCGGGATCGAGGCGGTCTTGACAGTATCTGCACTGCCATTCGGAAGCTTCAGGGCCTGTCCGACACGCAGCGAATTCGCCGAAAGATTGTTGGCCGCCTTGAGATCGTCGATGTTGGTGCCTGTCGCCTTTGCGATCTTCGCCAGCGAATCGCCCTGCTTGACGACATAGCTGCCGGCCGGCGTCTTCGGGTCCTTGCCGGCGCCAACGGGAACCTTGCCGGTGGGATCGGCGCTCGCCATGGTCTTGTCCCGGGCGGAATTGGCACCGGGGACGACAGCGACCTTCTGTTCCGGCGCCTTGGCCGGGTCCGGCATATTGCCGGGCTTGGAAAGATCAGCCGCCTGCGAAGCCGCCTTGGCGGCATTGCCGCCATTCAAAGTCGGGATCAGGATTGCCTGGCCAGGTTTAGCGGCAGAAGCCATCTTCAGATTATTGACGCGCAGGATTTCCTTTTCCGGAACGCCAAAGCGCCGCGATAACGTCGCAATGCTCTCACCCGGGCGCAGCGTGACGGAAGGTGCGTTGGTCGCGGACCAACCGGAAACCTTCGGCGTCGTGCCCGTCGTCAAAGAATCGGGCGTCGGCTTCGGGGCAGCGGGCGCTACGAGCCGCTGCTTATCAAGCTGCGCCGAAGCGGGGAACGGCTGGGCAAGCGCGACTTCCTTTTCCCGCTGGCGGGACGGCGCCGCGGCCGTCGGAGCGGCGAGATCGGAACGCTGTATCGAGACCGGCGAGGAAGCCATGCGTGCGCTCGACGTGCGCACCGGCTCGTAACTCTGACGCGCCGGATAGGGCTGATTTAGCGTATTATTGCCGCCGCCGTAACCGGACTGACTGACAACGGCGGAACCGCCGAGATCGGCGCGCGGCACCGGATCGCCTTGCTGACCGCTGGGCGGAATGGAACTGGTGGTAATCTGATCCCGCCCCGAGGAGGAAAACAAGCCGCCGAACCGTGTCACATCGGAACTGCAGCCTGTTGCGGTACTCGCCAGCAGGCCAACAACCAGGAGATTACCGGCCGACTTACTGAACTTCGGCGAAAGACTGAAACGCATTGACTCGACCCACTGAGAACGCAACCATTTGTGAGTCTATTAAAACGCGTTAGTGTTACCACGCGGTTAAGAGGCTGGAATCAGTGCGATATTTTTGAGAAGTTGATAACCATAGCTTACGGGTGAAAAATCGTAGTGCCTGGAAGGTGATCCCGAAAAGTGCGCGGTCTTTCAGACGCTGCCTCTACAGCAGCGATGCAAGACGCGGAACAATCGGCAGATAAGGGGCTTCGAACAGTTCCTCGCGTTCGAAACGGCTGCCGGTTTTCGTCAGCCGCACCATGCGACACTCATTCTCGGAAATCATCAGCGGCGCAATCATCGAACCACCGGAAACGAGTTGGTCGGTATAAAAGCGCGGCATGGCATTGAATGCGGCGGTGACCAGAATGCGGTCGAAAGTGCCCTCTCCCTGCATGCCGGCGCTGCCGTCGGCGTGGCGGATGACAACATTGCGTAGACCGAGCGATTCCATGCGCCGCTGTGCAGCCGTCGTCAGCGTCTTATAGCGGTCGATCGACAGAACACGCTCGGCCAGACGGCCCATGACAGCGGCAGTGAAGCCGCTGCCGGTGCCGACTTCCAGGACGCGCTGCCCCGGTTTGAGCTTCAGGTGATGCAGCATGCGGACGACAAAATCGATGCCTTCAAGGAAAGAGCCGCATTCGATCGGTATCGTCCGGCTCGAATAGGCGTCGTCTGAAAATTGCGGCGGCACGAACAGCGAGCGCTGTGTCTGCTCGACCGCCGTCAGCAGATCGAGATCAGAGATGCCTTCGGCACGCAGTCTGAGGACGAGCGCCGCAAAGCCCTCCTTCTCCGCCAGTCTTGCCGTCAAACTTGTGCTCCGTATCCCAAGGCCCGCGCCACGCGGTCCGTCACGGAATAATCGGTCAGATCCAGTTTCAAAGGCGTTACCGAAATCTTGTTATGCTTCAGGGCGTGAATATCGGTGCCTTCGATGAAGGCGCCGGCGCGTTCGCCGAACTTCAGCCAGTAATAGGGGAAGCCCCGGCCGTCGGAGCGGGCGTCGACCTGCAGGTTGAAGGCGAGCTTGCCCTGCATGGTGACCTCGGCGCCGTCGACCTCGTCGGGGCGGCAGTTTGGGAAGTTGAGATTGAGGAACGTACCGTCCGGCAGGTCCAGCACCATCAGTTTTTCCAGAAGAGCCGGTGCATGTGCTTCGCAGACCTCCCAGGGCACGATGCGCGCGCCGTCCTCGTAAAGATAAGCTTGGCTCAGCGCAAAGGAGCGCACGCCCTGCATCGTGCCTTCGATGGCGCCGGCGATCGTGCCGGAATAGGTCACGTCGTCTGCGACGTTTGAACCGGAATTAACGCCGGAGAGGACAAGATCAGGTTTGATGTCCATTACCTGGCGGATGCCCATGATGACGCAATCCGTCGGCGTGCCGCGCAAGGCGAAATGCTTGTCGGAAATCTTGCGCAGCCGCAACGGCTCGGACAGGCTCAGCGAATGGGCCAGACCGCTCTGGTCGGTCTCGGGCGCCACGATCCAGACGTCATCGGACAGAGTGCGGGCGATCCGCTCCAGCGCGGCAAGGCCTTCGGCATGGATGCCATCGTCATTCGTGAGCAGGATGCGCATCGCCTCAGGCCGCCCGTTCGATCTTCGTCATTCCGCCCATATAGGGCAGCAAAACGTCCGGAATCGTGACGGAACCATCTTCGTTCAGATAATTTTCGAGGATGGCGATCAGGCAGCGGCCGACAGCGGTGCCGGAACCGTTCAGCGTGTGCACGAACTTGTTGCTCTTATCGTCCTTGCCGCGGTAGCGCGCATTCATGCGCCGGGCCTGGAAATCGCCGCAGACCGAGCAGGAGGAAATTTCGCGGAAAGTGTTCTGCCCCGGCAGCCAGACTTCGAGATCGTAGGTCTTGCGCGAGCCGAAGCCCATGTCGCCGGTGCACAATGTCATCGTGCGGAAATGCAGGCCAAGACGCTTCAGCACTTCCTCGGCGCAGGCGGTCATCCGCTCGTGCTCGGCGATCGAACTCTCGGCGTCGGTGATCGAGACGAGCTCGCACTTCCAGAACTGGTGCTGGCGCAGCATGCCGCGGGTGTCGCGGCCGGCCGAACCCGCCTCGGAACGGAAAGACGGCGTCAAGGCGGTGAAGCGGAGCGGCAGCTTCTCCTGGTCGAGGATTTCCTCGCGCACCAGGTTGGTCAGGGTCACCTCGGCCGTCGGAATGAGATAACGGCTGTCGGTCGTCTTGAAGAGATCCTCTTCGAACTTCGGCAGGTTGCCGGTGCCGAACAGCGCTTCAGCGCGCACCATCAGCGGCGAACTGACCTCGGTGTAGCCGTGCTCGCTGGTGTGGAGGTCGATCATGAACTGTCCGAGCGCCCGCTCGAGCCTGGCGAGCGGCCCGGTCAGGACCGTGAAGCGCGAACCGGAGAGCTTGGCGGCGCGCTCGAAATCCATATAGCCGAGCGCCTCGCCGATTTCGAAATGCTCCTTCGGCGTGTGGTTCCAACGCGGCTTTTCGCCGACGATGCGGCTGACGGCATTGTCGTGCTCGTCCTTGCCAACAGGAACGTCGTCCAAGGGCACGTTCGGAATGCGCGAGAGAGCGTCGTTGAGCTCGGCGGAAAGCAGACGCTCCTCCTCCTCGGCTGCCGGCAGCGTCACCTTGATCTCTGCAACCTCGGCCTTCAGCTTCTCGGCAAGCTCGGTATTCTTCTGCGCCATGGCTGCGCCGATCTCCTTGGAGGCGGCGTTGCGGCGGGACAGCAAATCCTGCGCCTTCTGCACGGCGGAGCGGCGCTTTTCATCGAGGGCGACCAGAGTTTGGGCCAGAGGCTCCGCGCCGCGCTTGGCAAGGGCGGCATCGAGCGCTTCGGGATTCTCACGGATCCATTTGATATCGAGCATCGTCGTTCCAACTCGTTGCAACAGAAGTGACCGGTCGGAGAAACCGACCGGACAGGAAACGGCAGACCTCGGGAAAATGTCGGAAACCGGTCAGACGTTGTCCGTCTTGGCGACGTCGGAGGAACCAGAAGCCTCTTCAAGTGCCTGTCGGGAACGCTGACGCTCCACGAGTCGTGCCGCGTAGATGGAAATCTCGTAGAGAAGGATCGTCGGCAGCGCAAGGCCGATCTGGGACATCGGATCCGGTGGCGTCAGCACGGCAGCGACGACGAAGGCGAGAACGATGGCAAACTTGCGCTTTTCGGCGAGCCATTGCGACGTCAGCAGACCGACGCGGGCAAGCAGCGTCGTGATGACGGGCAGCTGGAACACGAGGCCGAAAGAGAAGACCAGCGTCATGATAAGGCTCAGATATTCCGAGACCTTCGGCATCAGCGAGATCGCCACCTCGTCATGCCCCGGCGCCTGCTGCATCGACAGAAAGAACCACATGACCATCGGCGTGAAGAAGAAATAGACGAGCGCGGCACCCATGAGGAACAGGACCGGCGACGCGATCAGGAACGGCAGGAAGGCCTGGCGCTCGTTCTTGTAGAGGCCGGGGGCTACGAACTTATAGACCTGGGCGGCAATGATGGGGAAAGCGACCACCAGGCCGCCGAACATCGCCACCTTGACCTGGGTAAAGAAGAACTCCTGGGGCGCGGTATAAATCAGCTGGGCCTTCTCGACGTCGAGATGCGCCCATTCCACGGCCGTCTTGTAGGGGATGACCAGATAGTTGAAGAGATGCTTGGCAAAAAAGAAGCATACAATGAAGGCGATGAAGAACGCCCCGATCGACCAGATCAGCCGCGTGCGCAGCTCCATCAGGTGCTCGATCAGCGGCTGCGGCTTGTCTTCGATATCACCGCTCATGCCTCGTCCTTCTTCTTCTGGGTCGGCTTCTTCGGTGTTGCAGGCTTCCTGACTGCCGCGGCGCGCTTAGGCTTTTCCACCGGTACGGCAACGGCTGCGGCGGCATCGACCTTATCGGCAGCCTTGACGCGTGGCCTGCGCACGGCCTTCGGCTTCTCGGCGACCGTATCGGCCTCGGCAATCGCCGTTGCGACGGGCACAGGCTGCGCAGGCGCCGGCACCAGGGGCGGCGTTTCCGGCAGGCTCATGGACGGCGTCGGGGCCGAGACGGCAGCTGGCGGCACTTCGGTCTTATTTTCCGGAGCAGCAGTCGTCTTCTGCAAGTCGGCTTTGATCTCGTTGCCCATCTGGCGAAGCGGGTTCATCGCTTCACGCAGGCTGTTGACCGGGTTGAGCTTCTGGGCGTCGCTGATCGTCTGGCGGACATCGTCAAGCTCGGCTTCGCGCAACGCTTCGTCGAACTGCGCCCGAAATTCACCCGCGACCTTGCGGGCGCGCTGCGTCATCTTGCCGAAAGCGCGCAGCATCGGCGGCAAATCCTTGGGACCGACAACGACGATCAGCACGACCGCGATGACCAAAAGCTCGGTCCAGCCAATATCGAACATGCAAGGCTCCTGGACGGGAAGCGCGGGGGCTGCGCTTTTTCCCGGACTTGTTTACTTCGTTTCGTCGGCCTTGTGATCGACGGTCTTCGCCGCTTCCGGCGCGTCTTCGTCCGTCATGCCCTTCTTGAAGCTTTTGATGCCCTTGGCGACATCGCCCATCAGTTCCGGAATCTTGCCGCGCCCGAACAACAACAGCACGATGACCAGAACGATCAGCCAGTGCCACATGCTAAGAGAACCCATCACTCTAACTCCCTGTTTCGATGTTCCCACGATGTAAGAATTTCCCACACCGTTTCCAACATCAAGCCCTTTGAACTGCGCTTAATGTCACGGTATCGCCCTTTATGACAAGTCATTGACCCGTCGAAAAATCGTGAGCACCATTGTTTTCGTCTTGCATGGCAAAAGCAAGACGAAGTCCTTCAATCTTCGGAGGTAGAACGCGGGGCGAGCAACCCGAGTTCTTCGAGATCCATCTGCGTGATCGGATCCTCGTCCTCGGTCAGTTCGTCATTCATCGACGGCGAGGGAATATTGAAATTCGCCGGGATGCGGCCCGATAGCAGACCCGCTCCCTTCAACTCTTCGAGACCCGGCAGATCGCGCAGTTCCTCGAGGCCGAAATGGTCGAGAAAATCGCGCGTCGTACCCAATGTCACCGGGCGGCCCGGTGTGCGCCGGCGGCCGCGAAACCGCACCCAACCGGCTTCCATCAGCACGTCGAGCGTGCCGCGCGAGGTCTGAACGCCGCGAATATCCTCGATCTCCGCGCGCGTCACCGGCTGGTGATAGGCGATGATCGCCAGCACTTCCAAGGCGGCGCGCGAAAGCTTTTTCACTTCATTGTCGTCGCGGCGGATGACGAAGGACAGATCGGCGGCAGTGCGGAAGGCCCAGGCACCTTCGACCTGCACGAGATTGACGCCGCGCGGCGCATATTGCTCCTTCAGGCGCAGCATGACCGCATGCACATTAGCGTTTCTGGGAAGCCGCTCGGCGATAAAACCTTCGGAAACGGGCTGTGAGGACGCGAAGACCAGCGCCTCGGCGATGCGCTCGGCCTCGATCTCGGCCTGCAGGTCGCGGCCCTCCTCCCCAAAATCCTCGTCGTCCGTCAGATCGATCAAACCGGCCGCTCCTGTTCCACCACCTGCAGCGTCGCATGTTTCGGACCGCGGCGCATGTAGATCGGCTGAAAGGCGCCGTCCTGACGGATTTCGAGCTTGCCCTCGCGCACCAGTTCCAGCGAAGCGGCGAAGGCGCTGGCGATCGCCGTCACGCGTTCCTCGGGCGCTGCGAGATAACGCAGCAGATAATGCTCCATCGCCGTCCAGTCGCCGACCTCGCCGATCATCTGGGTCAGCAGCTCACGGGCATCGGTCAGCGACCAGACATTACGCCTCTCGATCGTCACCTGGGTGATGGCATGGCGCTGGCGCAGCGCCGCATAGGCGGTCAGGAGATCGTAGAGGCTTGCGGCGTAAGCCGATTGTTGCCGATCGGGAATGTGCTCGGGTGCACCGCGGGCGAAGATATCGCGGCCGAGGCGGTTGCGGTTGACGAGGCCCTCCGCCGCTTGCCGCATGGCCTCGAGGCGCTTTAGGCGGAAGGCGAGCGTTGCCGCCATCTCCTCGCCCGAAGGGCCGTCATCCTTGACTTGCTGGGGTATGAGCAGCCGCGACTTGAGATAGGCAAGCCAGGCCGCCATGACGAGATAATCGGCGGCAAGCTCGATGCGGATGCGCCGGGCGCTTTCGACGAACTGCAAATATTGTTCGGCGAGCGCCAAGACCGATATGCGCGACAGGTCGACCTTCTGGTTGCGGGCGAGATAGAGCAGCAGGTCGAGCGGGCCTTCGAATCCGGCCACGTCGATCACTAGCGCCGGTTCGTGGCTGGCGCGCTCAGCGCCGTTCTCCTGCCACAGCTTGTCCATCGGCGTTGCCGCCTGCGGACGTTCCGCGCCCTTGACCGTGCTCACCACCCTGCTCTCCTACGATCACACCGACACAAACATTGCCTCGAATTCCGCCCTCAATTCCGCCTCGTCGGCAGTATCCGGAGCCGTAAAGCCTGCTTCTACCGCTTTTGCGCGGGCAAGCGAAAGACCGGCGAGCGGCGGAACATTTGCCACGACATCCAGCATCTCGTCCATCTTGCCATTGCAATGCAGCACGATATCGCATCCGCCTGCAATGATATTCGCCGCCCTTTCGCCGATCGTGCCGGAAAGCGCGTTCATCGAGCTATCGTCGGAAAGCAGCAGACCGCCAAAGCCGATGTGCTGACGGATGACGCCGTCGATCACCTTGCGCGAGGTCGTCGCCGGATTGTCCGGGTCGATTGATGTGAAGACGAGATGGCAGGTCATTGCCATCAGTTCGTCTTTCATCGCGATGAAGGGCGGGAAATCATGGGCCTCCAGCTCATCGCGGGATACGGTAACGACAGGCAGCTCCAGATGTGAATCGGCAAAGCCGCGACCATGGCCGGGCATATGCTTCATGACGGGCAGCAGGCCGCCGGCCTTCAGCCCCTCGCCAGCCGCCCGTCCCATTGCGATAACCGTCAGTGGATCGCCGCCATAGGCGCGGTCGCCGATGACGTTGCTGCTGCCTTCGACCGGCACGTCGAGAACCGGCAGGCAATCGACATTGATGCTGAGCTTCGAAAGATCGAAGGCATGCAGGCGCGACATCAGCCAGGCGGCGCGCAGCCCGAGCGCCGGGTCGCGGCGATAGAGATCGCCCAGCGCCTGGCCTGAGGGATAACGCGGCAAAACCGGCGAACGGATGCGCTGAACGCGACCACCCTCCTGGTCGATCAGAACCGGTGCGTGCCAGCCGACGCTGTCGCGCAGCTCGGCAACGAGATCAGTGATCTGCGCTGCTTCGGAGATATTGCGCCCGAAGAGAATGAAGCCCCAGGGCCGTTCGTCCCGGTAAAAGGCCTTTTCTTCGGATGTGAGGGCAAGGCCGCTGCAGCCAAGGATCATCGCTTTTGATTCGGTCATGGAGGAATCATAGACGGCGGCGGGCCAAATGCGAGCAAACGCGGGCGCGATGCACAAAAAAGAGCGGCGGGCCGATCCGGCTCGCCGCTCTCATAATTCAAATGGCTCAATGTTACTTGGAAATCAAGCAGCTTCCCCCGGCGGCGCGATACTTTTCGCAAAGCGCTGCGGCTTCATCTTTGGAGCCGACCGGGATGCGGACACGGTAGAAAGTGCCCTTACCGGCGATATCTGCCCTGCGGATTTCATGGGCGCGGCCACCAAGCACGCCGGCGAATTTCTTCGACAGGTTTGCATACGATTTATTGGCCTCATCCTCCGACGGCAGCGAAGCTATCTGGAGGCCGTAGCCGCCTGCAGATGCGGCTTGCTGCGGCTGGGCGGCGGCCGGCGTTGCGGCGGCGACCTGCGTCGGCTTCGGCTGCTGCACGGGCGTGCGGACGTTACCCTTGTCGGTAACCGTGCCGACGACGTTGACGGGCTGCTCGGCCGGGCGGGCGATCGGAACCGGGGCCGTATCGGCGATCGTTGCCGTCTTGACCGGCCGTACCGGCGCATCGACCGGTGCGGGATTTGCCGCCTGCTCATCGGCACTTGCGGCAGGCGACGGCTGCGCCGGCGCAGCTTGAACTGGTGCTGCAGAACGCGCATCGGCGGAAGCAATCTCGGCGCTTGCCGGGAAGCTTGCAGCCGTTCCGGCGACCGGCGGCGCGATCGGGGCCGACGGCGCAGACGGGGCGGACTGCGCCGTCACTGGCGTCTGGGCAGACGGCATCGGCTGAGCAGGCGGCGTCGGCTGGTCGACCGGCGCGGACTCCTCACGGGCGACCAGCGTGCCGTCAGGCTTGACGATCATCGTGCGGACCTTGCGCGGCGAAACGGATGGCGCCTTGTCAGCGTCGCTTGCGGAATTGTCGTCCGCGTTGGCGTGGTTCGGCAGCAGACGCGGATCCTCCGTCTCGCCAACCGCCGTCGGCGTGACACGATCGTCAGCGCCGGCGTTCTCGTCATCCTCTGGCAATGCCTCCGGCGTCAAGGTTCGCTGGACGACATCGACCGGCGCCTCGTCCGAAGAGACGAGCGCCTTCTGCTTCGGCTCCTCGGCGGAACCCGCAACGCGGTCGTAGACGGCCTTATCCTGGTTCGGAACCGTCTTACCACCGGGATTTTCCGGAACGACCTTGACCGGCTCCTTGTCCGCGGTGATCACACGCGGCTCGCCGGATGCGACAATACCAAGCCCTACGCCGTTCGAGACGGAAGAATAAACGCCATAACCGACCCCGGCGAAGACCACCAATACCACGGCCCCGGCCAGCAGCCGGCGCATCGACCGGGCGCGGCTGAAATCAGCAGCCTGGCTTGCCGACTCGATGTGGACCTCGGAGGTTTCCCGGCGCTCGACCGGCTCGCGCACGCTGCGGCGGAAATCCTCCTCCAGCGCTCGTTCGAAATCATCGAGACCGTCGGCTATCGTCGGCTTGACCGGCGTTGCCGCAGCAGCAGCCATATTACGGGCGGACGCCGCCGTTTCCCGCGGCTTGGCCGGCTCGAAGAAGCTCGCAATCTCCGCATCGAGATCGAAATCGAAATCCGCAGTTTTCGCGACCGGAGCGGGCTGCTCGACCGGCGGCAGCGCCGGCACATGCATGTCCTCCACCGTCTCGGGACGATCCTCCGGATCGGAGATCATCGCCGGATCGAAGGGCAGATCTTCGGTCGATTCAGCGGCGGACGCCTCTGCAGCGGGTGCCCAGTTGAAAGCCGGAGCTGGGGCCGGCTGCTCAGAAACCAGGGCCGGCGCCGGCTGCGCCTTTGGCTGCGGCGCAGGCTCGGCTGCTTCGGAAAAATCAAGATCGGCAAGTTCCAGCTCGATACCGGCGAGGTCCAGTTCGAAATCGTGGCCCGCGAAGGGATCATCGGCTTCCGGCGCTGGCTGCGGCGCCCTTGAATAGGCCGTTGCGACAGGCTGGGGCGGCATGACCGCGGCAGGCTGCGGCGCGACCGGCCTTGCGGCTTCGGCAGCATGGGCAGGCGCCATTTCGATCGGAGCGGACAGGACCGGTGCCGGAGCGATCTCCTCTGACTGAACCGGTGCGGCAGTGATCGGGGCGACTTCGACGGGAGCGGGCTCCGGCGCAGCCGGCGCCAGATTGGCGCGCTGCAATACCGGGCGGGGCACGGGATAGCGCGAGACGTCGGCCAGCAGGTCGTCCACATCGAAGGTGCCGGCGGTATGCGGAACTTCAGGTCCGACCTCGGTCAGCGCCGCATCGGCCTGGATCTCGCCCTCGACGGCGGCCGCGAGATCGAAACCGGCGTCGGAGCCGATCTCTTCCAGATCATCCTCGACTTCAATGAATTCCCGGGCTTCAGCAGTTTCTTGCGGTGCAATTGCCTCGTCGTGGCGATCGAGCTCGGCGGGAAAGCCGAACGACGGCGCTGCGGACTCAAACTCCTCGGGAGGTTCGACGGCCGCAACGGGCGCCGGCTGCTCGATAACGGGCTCCGGCTCGGCGGAGGCGAGATCGGCAACCGCTGCTTCAGCCGCCGGTTCGGCGACTGCTTCAGCTGAGGGCGCAGCGACTACTTCGGCGACCGGTTCGACCACTGCCACCGGCTCCTCACGTTTCGGGGCGTGGAAATTGGCGAGCGGCAGCCTGATGCTGGCGGCCGACCATTGCGGGGCTTTGGCGGGCTGCGACAGTGAAGAGACCGGCGCCGCACCGATCGACAGCTCAAGTTCCTCGATCAGATCGCGGGCGCCGCCGAAAGCGGCTTGGGTCGGCACCTCGGAAACAGGATCGATGGACAGCTGGTGGGGACCGGCCGCTCGGTCGGCGGCGGCTACGTCCCAGTTCCTAGCCGGAGGTTGCGCAGCTTCTTCCGCGGCGACGGGACCAACGGAGACGGGCTCCGGAACATCCGCGTTTACGGGAGAAGCATCGAGAACGGGCTCGACATAGTCTTCGGAAGCGAAGCCGTCGGAGATCGGCTCGGCCGGCCGATCGAGCTCGGCCAGCGGACGCGGTGAATCGTAGCGATCGAACTCCCGCCCGAGCTCGTCTTCCAGATCGAAGGCGGGTTCGCGCCGGGCGGCGTCGCTTATGGTATTCGCTGCAACACGCGGCTCGAAACCGACGATCCGGGCAAGTTCGGCCAACGGATCGTCGTCGGCAAACAGATCTTCTTTTCCGCGCGTATCATACGCAAGTTGTTTCTCAGCCATGCCTATCCCACTCGCAAACGCCAACGCTCAAATGCCAGCGCATTGTGGGTAAATGGTGACGTTATCGCATTTCGTCAGGTGCGGCAGTGCCTGTAATGGCAAGTCCCGACTTCAAAACCGACGCGACGGCGTACACCAGCCCAAGTCTGGCAATACTTGATTCTCGGTTTTTATCATTAACAAATCGTAATTCCGGCTGATCTTTACCTTTGTTCCAGTGCGCGTGGAAGGAACTGGCGAGGTCATAGAGGTAAAAAGCGATGCGATGCGGCTCCTGCGCCTGGGCCGCCGCCTCGACCACACGCGGGAATTCGGCAAGCTTGGCGACGAGCTGTAATTCGGCCGGATCTTCAATGCCAGCAACGGCTTTCGCAAGATCCTCTGGCGAAACATCGAGGCCGGGAAAAGCCTCCCTCGCCTGCCGGAAGACCGACATGCAGCGGGCATGCGCATATTGAACGTAGAAGACGGGATTATCCTTCGACTGTTCCGTCACTTTGGCGAAATCGAAGTCGAGCGGTTCGGAATTCTTGCGATAGAGCATCATGAACCGGACCGAATCACGGCCGACTTCCTCGACGACATCCCGCAGCGTGACGAAATCGCCGGAGCGTTTCGACATCTTCACCGGCTCACCGTTGCGATAGAGTTTGACGAGCTGGCAGAGCAGCACGGTCAGCTTCGCCTTACCTTCCGAGACCGCGCGCGCAACCGCTTCCAGGCGTTTGACGTAGCCGCCATGGTCGGCGCCGAGCACATAGATCATCTCCTCGAAGCCGCGGTCGAACTTGTTCTTGAAGTAGGCGAGGTCGGCGGCAAAATAGGTGTAGGAGCCGTCCGACTTGATCAGCGGCCGGTCCATGTCGTCGCCCACTTCGGTCGACCGGAACAGCGTCTGCTCGCGGTCTTCCCAATCCTCGGCAACCTGACCCTTCGGCGGCGGCAGCGTGCCCTTGTAGACATACCCCTTGAAGGTCAGGTCGTTGATCGCCGTGCGGATCGCCGCTGCGCCATTGGCATGCAAGGCGCGCTCGGAGAAGAAGGTATCGTGATGGACGTTCAGCGCCGCCAGATCTTCGCGGATCATCGCCATCATCGCATCGATCGTGCGATCCTTGACGATCGGCATCCATTCCTCTTCCGGCATATTGTGCAGCCGGACACCGTAATCGGCGGCAAGCGACTGGCCGACGGGCACGAGATAGTCGCCCGGATAGAGACCCGACGGGATTTCGCCGATCCGTTCACCCAGCGCTTCGCGATAACGCAGGAAGACCGACCGGGCGAGCACGTCGATCTGCGAACCGGCGTCGTTGATGTAATATTCCTTCTCGACGCCGTAACCGGCAAAGGCGAGCAGGTTGGCGAGCGCATCGCCGACAACGGCGCCGCGGCAATGGCCGACATGCATCGGGCCGGTCGGATTGGCCGAGACATATTCGACGTTGACCTTGCGACCTTGGCCTAGGGTCGAGCGGCCGTAGTCGGTGCCGGCGCCGATGACGGAAGCCAGCAGCCGCTGCCAATAGCCGACGGCGAGACGGATGTTGATGAAACCGGGACCGGCCACCGAAACATCGGCGACGTCGGCGTCCTCCTTAAGCTTGGCGATGAGGACATCCGCAAGGGCGCGAGGATTGGTGCCGAGCGGCTTTGCCAGCACCATCGCGGCATTGGTCGCAACGTCGCCATGACTCACATCGCGCGGCGGTTCGACCGTGATGCGGCCGAAATCGAGCTCAGAGCGCTTTTCCCTGACCAGATCGATCTGTTCAAGGGCGGTTTTGATCCTGGCTTCGAAGTCGGTAAAAAGGTTCATCGCACTCTTCCATGCATAGGCTGTGCCAAAGGGGCAAATCGGCCTTCGGCGGGCGACCGCTGCCTATCGCAAATCCGGAGTGTGGTCAAACAATCGCCTGTGGGCACTGATCGCATAGGTGTCGGTCATGCCGGCGAGGTAATCGCCAACATGGCGAGCCTTGGGCGCGTCGGCGAGCCCGGCGATATGATCGACCCAGTAATGGCTCTGCATCTCCTTGGGACTGGCCATGTAGGCGGCAAAGAGGTCCGTGACGATCTGGGCAGCACCGGCGCGGATGCGCATAATATCGGGATTGCGGTAGATGCGCTTGAAGAGCATTGCCTTGATCTGCCTGTCGGTTTCGGCCATCCCTTCGGAAAAGGTGGCGATAACCCGGTCGGCGCCGCGAATGTCGGCTGCGCTCTCGGGACGAAGGAGTGAAAGGCGCTCCTGCGCAACGCCGATGACGTCCTCGACCATGCGGGTGATCTGGCGGCGCATGATCTCGTGGGTGAAACGGCTCGGTTCCAGATGCGGGTAGCGCCCCCTCACCTCGGCCATCAATCCCGCAAGAAAGGGGATCTCCTCCAGCATGTCGAAACTCAGATAGCCGGATCGCAGGCCGTCGTCGATATCGTGTGTGTTGTAGGCGATGTCGTCGGCAATCGCCGCGACCTGGGCTTCCAGGCTGGCATAGGTTGCGAGTTCGAGATCGTGCAACTCGCAATAATCGAGGATCGGCTGCGGAACCGGACCGCGCGTGCCGGCCCCTTCCGGCGTCAGCAGCGGACCATTGTGCTTGACCAGGCCTTCGAGGCTTTCCCATGTCAGATTGATGCCGTCGAATTCGGCATATCGCCTCTCGAGCTTGGTCACGATGCGCAGCGATTGGGCATTGTGGTCGAAGCCGCCATAGGGCAGCAGCACCTCGTGCAGCGCGTCCTCGCCGGTATGGCCGAACGGCGTGTGGCCGAAATCGTGCACCAGCGCCACGCCCTCGGCCAAATCCTCGTCAAGTTTCAGGGCGCGGGCAAGCGCGCGGGCAATCTGCGCCACCTCGATCGTATGCGTCAGCCGGGTGCGGTAGTGATCGCCGTCCTGGGCGATGAAGACCTGGGTCTTGTGCTTCAGCCGGCGGAAGGCGGTTGTATGAACAATGCGGTCGCGGTCGCGTTGGAAATCGGAGCGAGTCGGACTGCTGTCTTCCGGATAGAGGCGCCCACGCGTCGTCCACGGGTCGGCCGCATAGACCGCCCTCTCGCTGCCGCCGAAACCTAAAGCCCGCCTGTCAATCGTCATTCTTCACCGTCATTCTGCCTGTTGCCGCACCTGCCCATTGACGCCGCTTTGCCCTCTTCATACCTATAGCCCGACGAAACGGCAAAGCGGCATTCGCCGACCGCTTCGGCGCATCATGGCCTTTTTGCGAAGATCATGGTAAGTTCCTTTGATATCAGGCATTTGAACATTCGAGTGCCAAAACCCATTCTCTCCGGATCTTGACCCCGGCAGGAGGAAATATGACGGATACGAGTGTAACTCTTTCGGATGCCGCGGCAAAGCGTATCGCCGCGATCGTCAGTGCTGAGGCCGGCAAGAGCGCGCTGCGCGTTTCCGTCGAAGGCGGCGGCTGTTCGGGCTTTTCCTACAAGTTCGATCTTGCCGACAGCGCTGGGGATGACGACATCGTCGTCGAAAAGAACGACGCGAAGGTGCTGATCGACAGCCTGTCGCTCGTCTATATGGCAGGGTCCGAGATCGACTTCGTCGACAATCTGCTTGGCCAATCCTTCCAGATCAAGAACCCGAATGCGGTGGCAAGCTGCGGCTGCGGCACCAGCTTCTCGATCTGAATATCCGAACGCAGAACGTTGTCCCCAACGACCGGCGGAAGAATTCCTTCCAGCCGGTTTATCGGCTTGTCCAGCAGCGAAAGACCGCGATAAAAGGAGCGCACTGAAGCGCGTCGCGATCTTTCAGATTCGCTTGGCCCACGCTTTAGCTCTTTGGTTTTCCGCATGTCGTCAATCGCAAAACCGCCGCACGTTTTTGCGTGACATGCCCTAGCGAACGGGACAGAGCATGAAGATCGCGACCTGGAACATCAACGGCGTCAAGGCGCGCATCGACAATCTCACGCAATGGCTCAAGGATTCCGATCCCGATATCGTCTGCCTGCAGGAGATCAAGACGGTCGACGAAGGCTTTCCCCGGCTGGAGATCGAAGCGCTCGGCTATCATGTCGAGACGCACGGCCAGAAGGGATTCAACGGGGTCGCGATCCTCTCCAAGACTTCACCTTTTGAAGTCAACCGCGGCCTGCCCGGCGACCCGCTAGACGAACAGGCGCGTTTCCTGGAAGCGGTGTTCACGCTGCCCGACAGCCGCATTCTGCGCGTCTGCTGCATCTATCTCCCGAACGGCAATCCCGTTGACACCGAGAAATACCCCTACAAGCTCGCCTGGATGGAGCGTCTGAGGAGCTTTGCGGCCGAACGGCTGGCCTATGAAGAGATGCTGGTGCTTGCCGGCGATTACAACGTCATCCCCGAACCGCACGACTGCTTCGACCCCAGGGTCTGGGAAAGCGATGCGCTGTTTCTGCCGCAGACGCGGCAGGCCTTCCGCAGGCTCGAAAATCTCGGCTTGATTGATGCAGTGCGCGCGACGACGGACGCGACGCGTCTCTATTCCTTCTGGGATTATCAGGCGGGCGCATGGCCGAAGAACAACGGCATCCGCATCGACCACCTGCTACTGTCACCGGAAGCAGCCGACCGGATGACGTCGGCTGCTATCGAAAAACATGTGCGGGCCTGGGAAAAGCCGTCCGACCATGTACCGGTGATCGCCTATTTCGATTTCGCGGCCTGACATTCCGAGCCCATGGCAGCGCGTCAACTCAGGGCGCGATGGAGACGCGCGGGTTGAATGCCGCGGGCGCTGAACGGAAAGCGTCAATCAGAACCGCTCGCGATGGCGTGCGACAGCGAAACTGCCGTGCGACGGTCGGCCTCATTGGCAACCGAGAAGGCCTGCTCCTGCAGCGCTTCCATCCAGCTGCAATCCTTCGGCTTGCAGCGATCGAGAGCGGCGGTCATCAGCGCGAGACCGCGAGCCGTCTGGCCTTCGTCGAAAAGGATGTTTCCGAAAACGGCCATGGCACCGGGATGGCCACTCTTGCGGGCCTGGTTCAACCACTTTTTCGCCTGCTGCGGGCTGGAACTACCGCCCTCGCCGGCCAGCATCATCTGCGCCAGCTGGAACTGTGCTTCGGGAACGCCAAAGGTGGAGGCCACCTGGAAATAAAGCTGGCGCGCCTGAGTGAGATCGATCTTGACAGGGCTGCCGGCAATACCGTGCTTGTAGTAATTGGCGAGCGAGAGAAGAGCGTTGACGAAGAAGCCTGTGTCTTCCGAGCCGGGTTCGACACCCTGCTGGGCGATCTCACTATAGATCTTGAAGGCTTCGAAATCGTCCTGGGTGACGCCGTCACCATCGGCATACATGTTGGCGAGCGCCCAGCGCGAACCGGTATGACCCTTTTCGGCGGCGTATTTGTAGGCTTCTACCGCCTCCTCCTTCTGTCCGTTTTTATAGGCCTTGAAGCCGAATTTGAACAGATCGAAAGGACCGGACTCCTTGCTGACGTCGCTCTTGATGTCGAAAGCATGAACCGGACCGGACAGCGATATTGCCACCCACATGCTCACCAGCATGAATTTGAACAGTTTGAACTCGGACGTTACCATTTCAACCGATTTCTTTCGTTCATCGCGCGCAGCCGGCGCTGACGCCGGGCATACCGCGGATGTATTCTTTCGAGGCGAGCGATCCCGCGGCGGGCTCCATGGCCCCTTTGCCCGCGTCGCATCCAGCCCATAGGCCTTTTCTCAAAGGCCGAATTTTCAGCACATCATTCACGACCACCCGGCTCCCGGCATGGCCCGACTGCAATCTTCCTGGCGCTCTTTCGGCGGGCGCGGCATCCGCCTTCCCGCCTTTATCGCATTCGTAAATAGCAAATGTGACCAAACCGGTATCGACATCTGCCGCGAAGCCCGCCTGCCCGTGCGAACGGGCAGACAACGACGATGATGGATGGATCGACGGCGTGATATTGAGGTCGAACTTGTGGCCGGAACAGCCTTGGCCGGAAAGAAAAACGGCCGCAATCATGCGGCTGTCGCCACTTGCGCCGTACGATCTGCTGTTACCGGAAAAAAATCGACTCATGCTACTGATTACACGCACCGTAAGTCTGCCATCACCTCGCCCGCAAATACCGCTGCGCTCTCTTTGTGGCGGGAAATGGACAAATTCACCCCATCGCCACCATACGCTATTCGTCGTAAAAAACTGTTGCTGAATCGTCACAAAACGAGACCAGAAAATAACATGATTAATGGGCGCACATAAAGAAGAGCCCGGCAGTGCCGGGCTCCTCAATTCTTAAAATCGCAGAATTAGAACTTGATCTTTATGCTTGTCGACAGCGCAGCGACCAGATCATCGTCAAAGGAATAGGAGACATCATCTCCATATGTGACGCCATTCCGGGTCACAGCACCCGACGAACCGCTCGTCAACACGCCCACGGCCCCTGCAAAGCGCCATTCGATATGCTCTGTGGGCGTATAGGCCGCGCCGAGACCGAGCGTCCAGCTGTCTGTCTGCGCGCCATAGCCTTGGCTTGTGCCGCGGTCCCATGTCAGGCTGACTGCACCGGCCCATTGTTCATTGAACTTGTGGCCAACACCGCCGGAGATCGTCCAACCATCACGATAAAGAAGGTCGAGTGAGGTTAGACCACCCGCGGGGCAAGGCAAACCGTTGGTCGGGCAGAATGCTACCGACTGCAGCACGCTCCAATTCGTCCATTTAACCGATCCGAATGCAAGCCAATCCGGAGCGATTCCGCTTTGCAGCTTCAACTCCAGCGAATCCGGCGCTTCGGCGGAGCCGGAAACAGGTGTGACTAAGCCCCCATATAACGGCACCACCGGAACCTGACGGAGATCGACGGTCCCAGACAGGTCATCGAACTTGACGCGACTGTTATAGACCAAGCTCGCACGCATCGCATATTCCGGGATCTCATAAGCGATGCCGGCGCGCCAGCCCCAACCGCTGTCGTCGATATCCAGACGACCGACGCCGGTTCCAGTCCCGAGCAGAAGCGGAAGCGTTGAAACCAGACGTTCCTTGAAGCCTTCGACTTCCTGATAAAAAGCACCGCCAATGAAGCGAAGCTGCCCAGGGCCAACATCAAAACGATAGGAGCAGGTGCCGCCATAGTTGCGTGTTTTGATCTTCGTCTCAATGTTATCGTTGGCGCCGGCCCAGTTCAGGCCGGGGTCGGTGTGCGCGCCGAAGGGCTCCGAATAATCAACGAGGCAGTCGACTGCATCGCCAAAACCAGCCTTAAAACCAATATAGGGAATGGTGTAATTTGAGGTGTCGTCAGCCGTGTCTGGACGGCTGTTCAGATTGCCGCCCCCTGTAAGTATCGACGTGTTCGTGTCTCGGACATCCTTCAGCTTACGCTGCGGCGTGACGTAAGTCACGCCCGACTGAAATGAGAAAGGCGACGTATCGAACAGCTGATCGATGTTATAGCCGCCGCGCTCCAGGCCACCGGCGAAGGATGGCGAGCCAAGCGACGAAAGAAAAACGAGCGACGTTACGCCCTTGGAAAACATACGCGATGCCATTGTGTCTCCCCCACTCCAGCAATTGATGTACGCCACTTTAGTAAGCGTTCGCTCGACATGGCAACGCGCCCCACGGCCTCGCTCCCAGGCATTGCAGCGGCTAACTTACGTAAAGAAATTGACGGACACGTCAAAAAATCCGGTTAATAGAATATTATTCTAGAGTTATCAATTTTGAGTTTGGCGTTTGGGTTTTCATTCCAAACATTGCAAATGCTGTATCAATCCAACAACAGTGACAGTTTTCACCAAATGGATAACCGCAGAGCCAAAATCCACGGGCTCAGCCCCTGAAATCAGCAGCGTTCAAGACCGAATCAGAAGCGCCCCAAAAACCAAAAGACGCGCCCGATGGGGGCGCGTCTTTGATATAAATTACCAAAATCGGCGACAAAACTTATCCGGCTTCGGTCACCCTCAAAAGGGCGGTTTTCAAGCTGGCGATCTGCCCCTTCAACTCATCGAGACGCTCGCGCTCGGCCTCGACCACCTCGGGGTTGGCATTGGCGACGAACTTCTCGTTGGAAAGCTTGCCATTGATGCGAGCGATTTCCCCATCCATCTTGGCAATCGCCTTTTCCAGACGGGCCTTTTCGGCGGAAAGATCGATCAGATTGCCGAGCGGAAGGCAGACAGTGGCTTCGGCGACGACGATCTGAGCCGCGCCCTTCGGCGCATCGTCGGAAAGCGATATCGCTTCCACGCGGGCAAGCCGCTTGATGGCGGCGTCGTGGCGGAACAGCCTTTCGCGCGTGAGATTGTTGGCCTTGACGACGACCAGCGGGGCGGTCGCCGACGGTGGCACATTCATTTCGGCGCGCACGGAGCGGATGCCTGAGACGAGGTCGATCAGCCAATTGATCTCGTCAGCGGCTGCGTTATCCGCATAGGACGGCGCCGGCCATTCGGCATGGCACACCAGCGTGTCGCGCTCCTTGCCTTCGCCTGCGGTATGCGCCCAAAGCTCTTCGGTCATGAAGGGCATGAAGGGATGCAAGAGCTTATAGATCTCTTCGAGAATATAGGCGCTGCAGGCCTGGGCTTCGGCCTTGGCGCCCCCGTCGTCGCCATTGAAGACCGGCTTCAGAAGCTCGAGATACCAGTCGCAGACTTCGTTCCAGACGAAACGGTAGAGCGCGCCGGCGGCATCGTTGAAGCGGAAGGCTTCAAGCGCTTCCGTTACGTCACGTTCCGTACGGGCAAGCTCCGTCAGGATCCAGCGGTTGATGGTGAGCTCGGCGGCCTCCGGAACGAAGTGCGGATCGCTCTTAGCACCGTTCATCTCGGCAAAACGCGTGGCGTTCCAGAGCTTGGTGCCGAAATTGCGGTAGCCGGCGATGCGGGCCGGATCGAGCTTCACGTCACGGCCCTGTGCGGCCATGATCGCCAGGGTGAAGCGCAACGCGTCGGCGCCGTATTCGTCGATCAGTTCCAGCGGGTCGATGACGTTGCCCTTCGACTTCGACATCTTCTGCCCGTTCTTATCGCGCACCAGTGCGTGGATATAGATCGTATGGAAGGGTTCGACGGAATCGCCATTCTCGTCCTTCATGAAATGCAGGCCCATCTGCATCATGCGAACGACCCAAAACGGGATGATATCGAAACCGGTGACGAGGACATTCGTCGGGTAGTAACGCGCAAGCTCCGGCGTCTCGTCGGGCCAGCCGAGCGTCGAGAAAGGCCAGAGCGCAGAAGAGAACCATGTGTCGAGCACGTCCTCATCCCGCGTCAGGATTTCGCCAGGCTTGAAGTTTTCGAGCAGGTCCTCGACATAGGCCTTCATCGGCCCCTCATGCGAGAGGTAATGCTGGATCGCCGCCTGCAGTGCCTCCTCCTCGGTTTTTTCGACGAAGACTTGGCCGTCGGGACCGTACCAAGCGGGAATCTGATGGCCCCACCAGAGCTGGCGGGAGATACACCACGGTTCTATGTTCTCCAGCCAATTGAAGTAGGTGTTTTCCCAGTTCCTGGGAATAAATCTGGTCCTTCCCTCGCGAACGGACTCCAGGGCAGGCTGCCCCAATGTCTTGTTGTCGACAAACCATTGTTCCGTCAGCCGCGGCTCGATCGGCACGCCGCCACGGTCGCCATGCGGGACCATATGCTTGTGCGGTTCGATCTTGTCGAGAAGGCCGGCCTCTTCGAAGATCTCGACGATGACCTTGCGTGCATAGAAGCGGTCCTGCCCTTCCAGACGGTCCCAGGCGCCATGCAGCGCCGCCGGATTGTCGAGACCTTCAAGGAAATCCTCATTGTCCTTGATGGCAATGGTGCCATCGACGTTCATGACGTTGATCGCCCGCAGTTTCGCGCGCTTGCCGACTTCAAAGTCGTTGAAATCATGGGCAGGCGTGATCTTCACCGCACCTGTGCCGGCCGTCGGATCAGCATAGGAATCGGCGACGATCGGTATCCTGCGGCCGACGATCGGCAGGATCACATGCTTGCCGATGATCGGCTTGTAACGCTCGTCTTCGGGGTTCACGGCAACGCCGGTATCGCCGAGCATCGTCTCCGGCCGCGTCGTGGCGACAACGATATAGTCACGCGTCTCGAACTCAGTCGGCTTGCCTTCCTCGTCGAAGGCGATCGGATATTGATAGGTGACGCCGGGCTCGAGCGGATAGCGCAGATGCCAGAGATGACCCTTCACCTCGTGTTGTTCGACCTCCATGTCGGAAATCGCCGTCAGGAGTTTTGGGTCCCAATTGACGAGGCGCTTGTCCTTGTAAATCAGGCCTTCCTTATAGAGCGTGACGAAAACCTCGAGAACGGCCTGCGACAGGCCTTCGTCCATGGTGAAGCGCTCGCGTGACCAGTCGCAGGACGCGCCGAGGCGCTTCAGCTGGTTGAAGATCAGACCGCCCGATTCCGCCTTCCATTCCCAGATCTTGTCGATGAAGGCTTCGCGGCCCATCTCGCGGCGGCCCGGCAGCTGCTGCTCCATCAGCTTGCGCTCGACGACCATCTGGGTGGCGATGCCGGCGTGATCCATGCCCGGCTGCCAGAGCACGTCCTTGCCGCGCATGCGCTCGAAGCGCACCATGATGTCCTGCAGCGTATTGTTCAGCGCGTGCCCCATATGGAGCGAACCGGTGACATTCGGCGGCGGGATCACGATCGTGAAGGTCTCGGCCCCCGGTTTGGCGTTCGCGCCGGCGCGGAAGGCGTCCGCCTCATCCCATTTCGCGGCGATTTTCGGTTCGACTGCGGCGGAATCATAGGTCTTGTCGAGCATTTTCTGACCAATTTCGAGGTTCGAGGATGGGGGGTTGTAAATAGGATGGCCACGGCCAAGTCAATAAAAAAGCCGCCCCGGAGACCGGAGCGGCTTTTCCAGGAAAAATCAATCCGATCAGCGGCGCGGGCCGCGCGCCACGCGCTCGATTTCCTCGCGCACCAGCCGTTCGACCAGCGTCGGCAGATTGTCATCAAGCCATTCGCGCAGCATCGGGCGCAGCATGTCCTCGGCAATCTCGTCCAGCGACCGACGCTCGGCACCGTCGATCGCCGCGGCAAGCTCCTCGAAGGAGCGGCTGATCTGCAGACCGGCATCTTCCGAAAGCAGGGCCGGCTGGACCTCCTCGACAACGCTCGGCAGGAAACGCTCGGTCGACGAAGTAGCGGGCTCCAAAGCCGGCGGCGTAGATTCGGCGGCAGCAGCGGCTTGCGCGGCGACGGCGACACGCGGTGTTTCGGCAAGCGCCGGTTCGGCCGGCTGTTGGACCGGGCCAGAGGAAATGGGTGCTGCGGCAGCAGTAACAACAGGCTGTGCCGGCTGCGGCTGCGGACTTGCAGAGCGCGGCGGCTCCGGCATGACGGCCGGCTGCGGCTCCGGCTGGCGGAAGCCGCTCGGAATTTCGCGCAAGGCTTGACCGGCCTGCACGGCGCTGCGCTCGGAGGCGGCGCGCACGCGGGCCGCGACATCGGCAAGCGACAGCGCGCGGGCAGGAGCTTCGGTCTCAGGGGCGGTGCCGGCCGAATTGGCGGCGACGAAACGCGGATCGGACGAGCGCATGGCCGGTTCGGGAAACTCGACGCCGGCATAGGTGTCATCCACCGTCAGATGGATTTCGGAGCCGTTGTCGTCGTCGTCAGCGCCGTAAACCGGCGGCACGGAAGCTGAAATCGCCTTGCCGGCGCCGGGTTCATTGCTTTCGATGATCTGGCGGATGGAGGCCAGAATTTCTTCCATGGACGGTTCACGCGCTACACTTGGCTGAGCCATATCTATCCCCGTTATCCCAACACAACGATCGGACGGTGTGGAGCGTTCATCCGAATCACCACGACCTTAGAATACCCCAGACGCGAAAAAAATCATCGAGAATCAAATGAATGCGGCCATGCACAGTTTTGTTACCCAATGTTTGCCGCCCGCCATCCGGGACGACAACGCCAGGATAAATTATGTTTGTGAAGGCTTTCCGGCAGCACTGACAGAAACGGGCGCCAATGGCGCCCGTCGCTCGAATTCACCAGGGAGAACGACGTCAGAAAACGAATTCGCGCGCTTTGGCAAAACCCGGCAGTGGCTTGACTGAAGCGTTGAAGAAGACGTTTTCCGAGATGGCGCCGCGCTCGGCGACGAAGACCTTGGCGCGAGCGGCATTGCCATAGCCTTCGACCGTGACCAGACGGCCGCCATCGCGCAACTGCCCGAGAAGAGCGGCCGGAACCTCCTCGACCGCGCCGTTGACGAAGATCAGATCATAGGGAGCGCCGGCGGCATAGCCTTCTTCGAGGGGACCGGTCACGACCTCGATCTTGCCATAGCCGGCAAGGTTTGCCTTCGCTTCGGCAGCCAGCGCCTCGTCGCATTCAAGGGCAATGACCGAGCCGGCGATGATCGACAGCAGCGCCGTTGTATATCCCGTGCCGCACCCGACCTCGAGCACGAAATCGTCTTTGCCGATGGTGGCCAGTTGCAGCAGCTTGGCAAGCGGCGAGGCCTCCATCAGGAAGCGGGCCGGCTTGCCCGGCGCGGCGGGTGATATTTCGACGTCGTTGTCGATATAGGCCAGCAGCTTTGATTTCTCCGGCACGAAAGCCTCGCGCGGCACGGTGAGAAAGGCCGTCAGCACGGAATGCGAGGTAACATCCGTCGTGCGGATTTGGGTGTCGACCATCTTTGCGCGCGCTGCTTCGAAATCCATCATGTCCTCTCGCTCTTGAAAGCGGTTCCTGTCCCTCGTCTCTTAATCTCCGCCACGGATGCTTTCAAGACTTGGCAACGGTCGGCGAAAAGAATCCGCCAGGCGGCTCTTTCTCGCCACAGGAGGCAGGGCGCTGCAACGCAAGCGTGATATGCCCTCCCCCTCATGTTATAATTTGCAGCGGAGTGAATAGGAGGAGCAGGCCAATGTCTGCGATTTTCGAATATTTCACGCTGTTCGATTTTCTTATCGTCGCAGCGCTGGTCGGCATCTTTTGCTGCGGGCTGCTGGACGGTGAGACGACCTGAGGAGATCGAGCGCCGAAGCACACTCCGGCGCAGCTTGCATGGAGCCCGCGACCATCCGAGGCGGGGACGCGGGTTGGGTGCGCTTGACCGTAAAATGGGGTGCGGCCGAGCGATCATCTCGAAATCAGCGAGGTTCCACAACCCTTTAGCAGCGATGAGGAGAAATTGGAGGCCTCGCCCGGAATTGAACCGGGGTACAAGGATTTGCAGTCCTCTGCGTCACCACTCCGCCACGAGGCCTCACCTGTGACCGACATCGAAAAATATCGTGTGGTGGCCGCGATTTAGACCAGCTCTAGAATGAGCGCAAGACCTTTCATTCTGAATGGGATCCTTTTTTCATTCCAGATAGCGTTGGCGGAAAATCCTGCGTGACCCGCTCCACGCTTGGATGATGATAGTGGGTTAACTACATACCAACAAAAGTCCAGCCCTTCGGCATCACCCCAAATAGTTACGATTGCAATGCGAACCGATTTGGTTGATCCCCATTTTCTGGGGAGAAATCATGCACGACGCGACATTCGGCGGGACTGCCAAAGACATCTTTTTTTCACTGCTTGCCACGCTCAAGCGCCTCTCGAGGATCTATGTGAACGGAGGCAAGGAAGACGAGTGGGGCTATGCCCTCGTTACCGATACTGTCACCGACATCAACACGAAGATGCCGATCACCGGCCACGTGATGCGCAAGGTCGTCGACGGCAAGTTTGTTCACCGCCAGATGACAGAGGAAGAGTGCGAAGATTTCGACGCCGGCCGATCCTGGTGAATTCCCTGCCACTCAGGACATGAAAAACCACCGGCGGCATTTGGACAAATTCCCAACTTGACTTAGAGCGCCTGCCCGCCATCTTATCGCCGTGGGAGGGATAGGAGCTGCGATGGAATGGGCTGCCCTCAAAGAAAGGCAGGGACGTGCGGCATATGATGCCGAGACCCGGGATCTCCACGTAAAGTTCGCTGGTTCCGCGCCGGTGAGACATGCGAACATTCCGCCACATGTCTACCAGAACCTTCTGGAAACGAACGATCCGCACTTCTATTACCGGTATTATATCGCGCCATCGCGCGTCTCACCGGCCCGTCGACAACCCTTCTCGATGGTCGTCCACGGACTGAAGCTCGTTCTGCTTCTTGCCGCCTGCAGTGTGTTGATGGCAACCGAGCTGGATCCGGGCCATGGCGGGATTTTCGAGGAAAGCGAACTGAGATCGAATTAGAATCGCTTCATCCGGATCCATGCAAATCGAACTCGACACCCGACCTGCGTGATCAGCCGACGGTGATACCGACGCTCTCAAGCGAGGTCCTGTTCTGGGAACGGTAGCGGCGATCGTCCCGACCGCGGTCGTTCCTGCCGTCGCGCTCATTACGGCCATTAAAATTGCGATAGTTGCGGGGCCCGTTATACCTGCCTTCGCCTTGATCGATGACGCACCCTTCGGGGCGGCGGCAGATACCGCTCGCGTCAAAACCTCGGCTGTCGACGGCCTGGGCCTCGGCTGATGTGGCTGAGACCATCGCCGCTACCGAGAAAACTGCAATAAAAAATTGCTTCATATCCTCACCCGGATCGTCGTGGTGCGTTTCAGCTCCATAAAGCACCAATGCCGAAAACGATCCACGTTCCGCAGGGCGTCTCCCGCGACCGCCGTTAGCCGGCCGGCGTTCGCCGCCTGTGCCACCAGACTGCCAGCCGGCGCCGAAGCCGGCGGGCGATGGAAAGATCATGCGAAAGCACCAGGAGGCCGAGCGGCAGCATCCAGAAACCGAGGACCGGCAGGAAGCCCAGCAATCCACAGAAAACGAGGGCCGCACCGATTGCCATCCGTCCGATGCGTGAGTGCGGCATGCCAATGCTGAAGGAGCCGAGCATAAGCCTGTGGTTTACGTGGTCGATACCGAAGCGCCCTGCCCGCCTTCTGCGCTTTTCGCTGCCCGTTGTCTCTTGGCGATCATTCCTGTTTGTCATTTCCCAGAGATGGGCGCAGACTGTCCAAATACAAGTTCATTTCATTTTTTTGAAAAAACCGCTTGGCAAATCGGGCAAGCATTTGTATTAGCCCACTCACACCGCGCCAAGCAGTGATCCCTGGTAGCTCAGCGGTAGAGCATTCGACTGTTAATCGACAGGTCGCCGGTTCGAATCCGGCCCGGGGAGCCAATTCTAGAAATAAGTGCCTGTTTTTGTTGAGAAATCCGAAGGCAGGCACTTACTTCCCCGCTTTCCCCCAATTTGAAGTCATATGTTGCCGTCGCTTGGGCTATAATTTTTCTGTTACTGATTTATCCCAACGTTAATTCCGCCGTTGGCGGCACACCGACCGTGGGCGGCAAGGCACTCCTCTCGCCTAGTCCTAAATCCGCACCCGCCTGAACTTTGCGAAAGTTCCCAAGACGCGTGGATTCGGTCTATCTGAAGCTTTTGCTGGTAACCACGGATGTACTGGCGCCGTGCTAATGCAAAAGAAGGGTCGGCGCTGTCATTCGCCCGATCCTTCTCTTTTGCGACAGTTCAGTGGCTACTGCTGATAGCTCCCTTCCCTGTCCGACACGTGATTTCCTCGCACCGCAGCTGGTCAGATCCAGACAGGTATCGGCGCAGGTTACCGTACTGCATGTTTTCATGCCGAGGCAGTTGCCGTTAGTGCTGCCGACTAAAAGTCAAAATACACGGTCACACCTGACCGACGGCGATAGGGGTAATCGTCGCGATAGCCGTAATAGTCGCGATAGCCGTGGTAGTCGCGGTAGCCGTAATAATGCGGACGATAGCAGGAGCCGTAATACCGGCAGTCGCGGTAAGCGTACCGGTGTTTCTTCGAGTGGCCATACGCATGTCCATTACCGTGGTGACGGTGTTTGACCTGCTCGACGTCGGCGGTGTGTATAGCTACCGCTTTCGACACGACAATCGGCGCGGCGTTAAGCGGCAGGGCGAAAGATGCAGACAAGACAATGGCTGCAAGCGAGGAAAAAAGCATCTTCATCGGCGCATCCTTTCAAGCTGCGATTCTGGGTTAACAAGCATTAACCTCCGATGAACGACGGCCCGCTCACAAAAACACCAGACGACGCGCTGGTTTGGCCGCGGGTGGTGTTCGAGCCGGCCATTGGTGTTCAGAGCAAGCGCACCCGGGCAGTCAGCCGGCGGCGACCGGTTATCGAGGGAGCGCGCCCGGCGCTGCTGCCTGGCCGCCGGCATAGGTCGATAAGAAGTGAAAATGGCACGCCCATTAAGTTGGGCGTGCCGAGTTACCGATCCTTGCTCCGATAATGCGACTTACCAGGTCTGGCGATTATACCAGTCGTCAATGTCTCGCCGGGTACGGTCTTTCTCGTAGCCGTAGCGCTCCTGGATCTTGCCTTCGAGCTGATCGCGCTTACCGTTGATGACGTCAAGATCGTCGTCGGTCAGCTTGCCCCACTGCTCCTTGACCTTGCCTTTCATCTGCTTCCAATTGCCTTCGACGCGGTTCCAATCCATGGCTCATTCCTCCTGTCGTAGGAAAGAGGAACGGAGATGAGCGATAAGGGTTCCGCTTCGGCAGGCGGCCAGCCAGTACAGAATCAACATTCTTCGTACGGGCAGCGAGTGGCAAGACTCCGCCTCGAGCGGCTGGAGGCTCCGATTGGGTGTTCAGCATGTCGGATCGAGCGCTTTGTTCTCGCAATTTTAGTCGTCCGACCCCAGACATCAGATTTGAAGCGGCTCCCTCTCTAATAGCTGCACGAACGGCCGTCGCCGGGCCGGAAGCCGTCGGCGCAGGCAGGGTTCATGGAATCGCCAGGCTGGTATCCCGATGCCGAGCCATATGAATTTGGCGGCGTCGAGCAAGCTGAGGCAATGACCGACAGGCCAATTGCTCCGGCCGCTAAGAATGCTCGAAATCTGTTCATGAATACTTCTCCCATTTCCGCTGCGCTCGGTAAGCGAGAGTCCCTTCTTCCAGAACTACGGGAGCATTCCCGAACTCCTCCGAAATCACTCTGCGGCTGAAGATATAGGCGCGACTCTCAACGGACGTCAGCTTCAGCCGCGAAAAATTCGTGCCGGTCGTTAAGAATTATGCGTGCAATACGTTCATATCGTCGGCCATCCTCGCGGTATTAAAAGATAGCACAAAGCATATGGCGCCCCGGAAGCGATACTGACTTCCGGGGCAAGTTGACGAAGCGGCTCGAGCTTTCAGCGGCATGCATTTGCCGCGTCGGGTTGTGTCGAGCTATTGCCGGAGGTGGGAGCCGGGTTGCCGGTGCCGCCGGCCTGCTGGCGCTGGCAGTCGTTCGGATCGCCGCCGGAGCCGGTCGCACCGGTCGCACCGGCTCCGACAGTCGTATTTGCGCCGGCACCGCTGGAGTTCGTGTTGCCGGAACCGCTGGCGTCCGAACCAGACATGGTGCCGCTGCCGGAACCTGAGGCTCCGCCGCCGCTGCCACTGCCCGATCCCGAGCCTCCACCTGATTGCGCCATTGCCGACGTTGCCAGGCCAATCGTGATTGCTGCTACTGCCATTATTCTCAGAAGCATTGGATATCCTCCTCGCTGCTTCATTGCCGATAGGCAGCAAACAAAAGCCTCTGGAGATTGTTTCAGTTCGAAAACGTACAGGAACGTCCCTGCGTCGCTCACCGCCTCGGCCGATGACCGAACGAACGGCGGAAACGCCTTCATTCTTGACTCGAAGGCGGATGAGAACATAATAGGAACATCGGTGGGGCGCAAATGAAAATCGGATTGGAAGCTCTGAAGGAGATCGAGGTCGTGCGTCCGCAGGCAGCCGAAAAATTAGCAGAAGAAACGTTGAGAGGAGAAGTCGACGCAGTTGTCGCTTTTCACCAAGGGGACGTCCGTGCCGCCATTACAACGCTGCTGCTGGATTGCCGTCATCTCAGACTTCAGCTCGCCCTGAGAGATAAAGGCGTGAGCCGCGGCATGGCCTGTGAACGGACAACGACCGTTGAAAGGCCATGAGACATCGTCGCGGTATCGGCCTCGCGCCTCCTGATCGCCACTCCGTCGAAATCGAAAAGGCAACATTGGCGACGTTGCCGGAGTGGTTCGTCATGTATGCCCGTTGTCACGCATGTCGCCGCCAGATGTTTATTGAGCGGCGGAATATTGCCGGTCGCTGCGGCCAGAACCTGTCTCTCGCCAGTCTGGCCAAACGCCTTCAATGCCAAGGATGCGGCAACCGCTCCGGCAATCTGCTGCTCCTTCAAATGCTGCCGCGCGACTGACAGGCAACCGCGCGCTTCAAACCGACCGCTTCCACCGGCGGGAACAAACGCCATCGTTAAAAGTTGTGTGGCATCAACCACGTAACGTCGCCTTTGACAGGAGGTCTCTCATGGGTCGCGGTATTCTACTTTGGCTGCTTGGCGTTCCACTGCCTATCATCATTCTTCTGGCTCTGTTTATGCGATAGGAACGGATCATGTCGGTTTCAATGACAGGTTCCGGAGAGGTTGCCACTCCGGTCGAATCCTCCAAATCCGCCATGACATGGGGACCCATCTTCGGTGGCGCGGCCGCCGCCATCGGAGTAACCCTCATCCTTCTTCTTCTGGGATCCGGGCTTGGGTTGACGATGGTGTCGCCCTGGTCAGGACAAAGCAGCTCGCTCGGCACGCTCGGCATCACAGCGGCGATCTGGCTTGTTCTCGTGCAATGGCTCTCCTCCGCGCTCGGAGGCTATGTAACCGGCCGCTTGCGCACAAAATGGGCCGCCGTCCACACCGACGAGGTTTTCTTCCGCGACACCGCGCATGGGTTCCTGAGCTGGGCTCTGGCAACCATCTTCGTCGCCGGATTCCTTGCATCGTCGCTGACATCGCTTGCCGGTGCCGGTGCACAGGCAGTGGGATCGGCCGCGCAAGCCGTAGGCTCCACTGCCGCGGCCGCCGGTACGGCAGCAGCAACGTCGTCAACCTCGCCGCTGGATCTTTCCACCGCCTATTTTACCGACGCATTGCTACGCCCTGACCAGGCGCGTGCGGCAGCGACATCCAACGATGCTGCGGCAACATCGGAAGTCTCCCGCATCCTCCTCAATGGCGCTGCCGAAGGGCAAGTTCCAGATGAGGACAAGGCCTATCTTGCCACCATCGTCTCTGCGCGGACCGGTCTCTCCGAAGCCGATGCACGCGCCCGCGTGGATGCGGTGCTGAAGCGTATCGACGACGCTAAGGCCGCCACGCAGAAGGCTGCCGACGAGGCACGAAAAGCCGCCTCGACCACGGCATTGCTGGGATCCTTGTCGCTTCTGGTCGGCGCCTTCATAGCCGCTGCGGCTGCGGCTCTGGGAGGATCGCAACGCGACGCCGAGGAAGATCTCGTCGTCACATCCCGCCTCTAACTGAGGGGGCGCGGTCTCAACGGCGCGCCCCAGTCCTCGGCTCGGCAGTCAGCCTGACTAAAAGCACGCACGTCACGCTAAAGCCGGTAGAGGAGCGTATGAAGACGTGAAACGCCAAAGCGCATCTGAATAATCGCGACACGCCTGGTGATGGAAACGGCTACGATCTGCTCCATCTTCCTTTATGGGACTGTGGAGAGCCATATGCGCTGGCGCTTTCGACTGATTTCCGACCTCGCCGTTTCATGGGCAGGGCACCGTGTGGTTCCTGTCGCGCTGATTGGGTTCATAACTCTATGGACGGCAGTCGGTTTAAGATTTTCCTTTCCCCGGCAGTGGTTTCTGCTGACCAACATGGTAGGCACGCTCGTCACATTCCTTATTTTGCTGCTGCTGCAGCACTCCCAAAATCGGGACATGAAGGCACTCCATGCCAAGCTCGACGAACTAATCCGATCAAGCGAGGCAGGAAACCATTGGATTGCAGCCGAGAAGAAAGATGCCGACGCCATTGAAGAGATGCGGCAGCAACATCAAGACCAGATTTCGGCGAAGCGAGTGTGAGGAGATGGGCGCCTCTAACCGGACGTTGCCTCTGCGCCGGATTTCTCGTCCGATTTCTCATCCGCCTTCTCCTCGACGCTTTCGGCCTTTTCTGCAAGCGTCTTGCTCATTTCCCTGAGCTCGCCCTCGTCGAGCTTTTCGATGCCGACAAATTTATTGGCGGCCTGACTCGTCAGAATGAGCTCGTCAAGCTTGGCCTGCAAAGCCTTTCCGTCACGGTTCTGGCTGTTCTGCAACACAAACACCATCAGAAAGGTGATGATGGTGGTCGTCGTGTTGATCACGAGCTGCCACGTTTCGGAATAATCGAAATATGGCCCGGACACTGCCCAGACGAGGACGAGCATCAGAGCTGCGATAAAGGTGAACGGCCTTCCCGACAGCTCGGCGACGGCGGTTGCGAAGGAAGAGAAGAAGTTGGATTTGTTCGACATTCGAGAAGGCTCCCGCAGCATCAATGCTGTCAATCGACAACATCAACTCCACATCCGGGCGGAAGTTCCTCATGCCGTCGAGGTCGATCCGGACGGCATGCTCAATGCATGAGATTGCTGGTCAGACGCATCGGATCAAACCCGATGAATCAGCGTTTCTGTGATTTGGCAACGGCCTGCTTCTGGTGGCTGAGGACCAGTTCGATCTGGACATCTTGTTGAAACTCCATCACCCGCTGACCGACAAGGCTCTCCGGCATTCCCGCGGCTAGAAGCTGATCGGCAAGCCTGCGGCACTCGGCCTTCCAGAATTCGACTGCGTCCGCGCCATGCCGGCGGCCGAGTTCCCGGGCGCAGCGTTCGATATTGGCAGTTCCGGTTGCGGAGGGAAAGGCAATAACCTTGCCTTCGTGAGAGGTGGCGGCAGGGCGGCAGGTCGTTTCAGTGGCCATCGAATACAGGTTTCCTTTGATCCTATATGTTGTCTACGGGAGGATGGTTAATGCTTTCTATTCGTTCGCCTCTTCCAATGCCGAGACTCTGCGTCACTGCCGTCAGATCACCGCATCTTCGGCCTTGACGCCGCCACGCCGATACGCCGACAGTCTCGGTCACAATCGACACCTTGAGGCAGCAGAGACCAACGATGACGATAACCGCCCCCCGCGATTTCCTGAAAAGCCTGTTCGACGCGGCAGTTCGCGCGGCCGATCCGCTGACCGGCATCAAATCGCACCTGCCGGGGAAACCGAAAGGAAGAACCGTCGTGATTGGCGCCGGCAAGGGCGCGGCGCAGATGGCGCGGGCGCTCGAAAGCGCATGGGCCGGACCGATCGAGGGGTTGGTGGTCACGCGATACGGCTATGGCTGCGAAACACGCTTCATCGAGATCATCGAGGCAGCCCATCCGGTGCCCGACGCTGCTGGGTTCGCTGCCGCCAGACGGTTGATGGAAACGGTGAACCGGCTGACGGAAGACGATCTCGTGATCGCGCTGATCTGCGGCGGCGGCTCGGCACTGCTGCCCGCCCCGCCGGAAGGATTGACGCTCGAAGACGAAATTGCGCTCAACGAAATGCTGCTTGCGTCGGGCGCGCCGATCTCGGCGATGAATGTGGTGCGCAAGCATCTCTCCACCATCAAGGGCGGAAGACTGGCGGCAGCGACGAAAGCGAGAGTCGTCAGCCTGATCGTTTCGGATATTCCCGGCGATAACCCGTCCCACGTCGCCTCCGGGCCGACGGTGCCCGACGGTTCAACACGGCACGAAGCGCTGGAGATCATCAGGCAGTATGGATTGCAGCTGCCGCAGGCCGCGCTCGACCATTTGAACTCGCCAAAGGCAGATGCACCGCGGCCGGACGATCCGGTATTCCTGCGGCACGAGCATCACATCATCGCCTCTGCCGGCGTTTCGCTGGCGGCCGCCGCTGCCGAGGCGGAATCACAAGGGATCACGCCGGCAATCCTTTCGGATGCCATCGAAGGCGAATCGCGTGACGTGGCGCTGGTGCATGCGGCCATCGCCCGCGAGATCCTCGGGCGGAACAGGCCATTCTCGAAGCCGGTCGTCCTCCTGTCCGGCGGCGAGACGACGGTGACGCTGAAAGCCAAAGGCGGCAAGGGCGGGCGCAATGGCGAATTCACCCTTGCCATGGCGCTTGCAATCGATGGGCAAGACGGCATTGCTGTGCTGGCTGCCGACACGGACGGGATCGACGGCTCGGAAGACAATGCCGGCGCCTTTGCCGATGACGGCACGGTGAAGCGTCTGCGCGCCGCCGGGCTCGATCCGCGCCGACTGCTCGACGGCAATGACAGCTACTCGGCGTTCAAGGCTATCGGCGATCTCTTCGAGACCGGTCCGACCGGAACCAACGTCAACGATTTCAGGGCGATCCTCATCCGTTAGAGACGACTAACCGGCGATCAGGTCTTGATCCGTCCCTGCCCGACCAGCCAGCCGACCGATTCCTGCACCGCCTGCAGAGACGTATACCTCGGGGTGTAGCCCAACAGGCGCCGGGCTTTGGCAATCGAGCAGTTCGGACTGCGGGCGATGTGCTCCCATGTCGCCTCCGCGTCCTCGGCCGTCTGGCCTTCCGCCCAGGCGTCGAATGGTGCGAAGGTGAGCTTCGGGTCCTGCCCAAACCACCGCGACATGAATTCGGCGTAGCCGCGAAGCGTCACGGCCTGCTCCGATACCGCATGGAAACTTTCGCCTATCGATGCATTCCGATTGGCGATCGCGTCCATGAACATTGCCGCCACGTCGTCGGCATGGACATGATGAACGGTCTCCAGACCGAAATTGGGTAGCGCCAGAGCCTCTCCGCGGGCAAGGGTCGAAAAGACCTGCAGATTGAAATTGCCGGCCGGATTGAGCGGCGCCCATCCGGGGCCGACAATGTGGCCGGGATGGATGATGGTCGCCGGAAAACCCCGAAGTCTTGCCTGCTGCAGCAGATAGGTTTCGATCGCCGCCTTTTGGATGCCATAGTCACCGAACGGGGACTTCGGCGCTTCCTCCCGTGTCGGCACGGCCACCGGATATCCATGCGTCCAGATCGTGCCAGTATGTAGGAAATGGCCGACATGCCCTGACAGCGCCGTCACCAACTGCTCGGCGCTTTCCAGCGTGAAGCAGATCATATCGATGACGATATCGGCGTTCAAGGCCCGGACGGCCGGACCGAATTCGCCGGTCCGCTCCATCTCTACCCGGTCCATCTGTCGCTGATCGACGGAGGCCCAAGCGCGGTTTGCCGTATAAGGCCTTGCCGCGCCGCGGCTGATGGTGACGACGTCGTGGCCCGCCTCCACCAGACGAGGAATGAGATAGGTTCCGACATGGCCCGTTGCCCCAATGACCAAAACGCGCATTGTCTTCCCTCCCGATGGCATGATCCGCTGCGACTATGCTGCGCCGTCCAGCGATCGTGCAAGCAGACTTTTCGTCGCGAATGGAGCAGGCCTTCTATTGGTTCCTGAAAACGAGGCAGGTGCCGCCGTGCTTGCGGATCTGATTGCAGACGTCGTTGGCCTCCATTCGTGTCTGCCGGGCGATGCGGGCGGCATAACGCGGTCGAAAACCGAAGCTGCGATCGCGCTGACGCAGGATCAGGGGCTGCTCCGCGTTCAATGGCGCAGGCAGATCCAGCACGGCGTCGCGAAACATGCGCCGCGCCACGGCGGCATCGGCATTCGCCGCCAGCTGGACGCCCCAGGGAGCCCAAATGCCCTCCTGACGCCAAGGCGTGTCCTTCAATATCCGTCTTTCGGCCAGCGCCACGCAGCCGTCAAGGAAGGGCCTGTCCTTGTCGAGCGGGGCGGCCGCATTCTCAGGCGGATTGTCCTTCCACTCCTCGATCGTGTGCGCGGTGATCGCCATCACGTAGCCGCGCGTCTCGTAGGGTAACCTGCCTGATGTAAGGTAAGTCGCAAGACCTTTTTCGCCGGCGTTGTAGGCGGCCGCGGCAAGGCCGAGATTGCCAAAACGATTTCGCAATTCGTCGAGATATTGCGCCGATTTCCTCAAGGCTTCCAGCGCCTGATAGCTGTCGTCGAGGCCGCGAAGTTTCGCCGTTCCAGGCATGAACTGCGCAATGCCCTGCGCGCCCTTGATGCTGACTGCGTCGGGGCGAAAGGTGCTTTCCCGCCAGATGAGACGGGCGAAATAAGCCGGCGGCAACCGATTGGCCTCGGCGAAATGCTCGATCGCGATGCAGAGGTCACGATTGAAACTGTCCTTGCGGATGCAGAGCCGCTCGCCCGATCCAGAGGCCGAGGGTCCCGAATAGAGACAGGCTGGCTCGGCAGCACTCTCTTCCGGCTGAGCTTTCGGCGTATCGACGCCGGAAAACAGAAAATAAAGCGAAAGCAGGGCCTTCGCCGAACTCCTCAAAATGCCGGACTGACGCTTTCGCCCTATCATCGGATCTCAGCAGGTTAACTTCCATCGCGACGCTCATGCTAGATAACATCGATCACGGCGCGAAGCTTCACATTTCGCAATGCGGGCATGAAAAAAGCCGCCGGGCAATGGCCGCGGCGGCTTCGGGAACAGACTTGAAAGCCGTGTTCAGACGGACGGCTGCTTCGTCTTCCTGAGATAGGGCAGGACCGTATCGAAGGAGCCGAAGCGCGCGATCGCATCGTCATTGGAAACGGCGGCGGTGATGATGACATCTTCGCCCTGGTTCCAGTTTGCCGGCGTCGCCACCTGGTGCTTGGCGGTCAGCTGGATGGAGTCGATGGCGCGCAGGATCTCATTGAAATTGCGGCCCGTCGTCATCGGATAGGTCAGGATCAGCTTGATCTTCTTGTCCGGGCCGATGATGAAGACCGAGCGCACCGTCGCATTGTCGGCAGGCGTGCGGCCTTCGGAGCTGTCGCCGGCACCGGCCGGCAGCATGTCATAGAGTTTGGCGACCTTCAGGTCCTTGTCGCCGATCAAGGGGTAATCGACATCAAAGCCGGTTGCGGTCTTGATGTCGCCCTTCCACTTGGCATGGCTTTCGACCGGGTCGACGGAAATGCCGATGATCTTGACGCCGCGTTTGGCGAATTCGTCGGCGAGGCCGGCCATGGCGCCGAGCTCCGTCGTGCAGACAGGCGTGAAATTCTTCGGGTGCGAGAACAGCACGGCCCAGCCGTTGCCGATCCAATCATGGAAGCTGATCGGTCCCTGTGTGGTGTCGGCGGTAAAATCGGGGGCAATATCGTTGATACGTAAGCTCATGGTCGGCCCTCCAAAGCCAGTGTTGGGGTATTATTATCTCGGATCGCGGTCATGAACGCTGCCTGCTGGAGATGTCGTGGATTGCAAATGTTCAGATCCCAGCAACTGCGGGCAGAAAACCTTCCATCCCAAGGTCTTCCTCGCATCTCCTTAAGCTATATACCACGAGAACCGAAGGCACGCTCTTTCGATTTACAGCTTGCGCCGGCATTATTTTTCCCGCAGGTCGCACCATGAAAAACCCGATTGCTTTTCCGTCGGTGGAGAACCGACCGCCATACCTGCGCCGGATGCGGTGCTCTCTGCAGTTCGGCACGACTATGCCCGTCAGGCCGGCCGCTGGCGGCCGTAAAGCAGAAGCATGCTGATGATGACGGCGCCGTAAATGAGTTGGCGGCCCGCTTCCTCGATTTGCATCACGGAAAGAATTGATTGCAGCAGCGTGATCAAGATAACGCCGGCAACCGTCCCGAGGTACGACCCTTTGCCGCCGAGCACGTGAGTACCCCCGAGGACGACGGCTGCAATCGAGGGCAACAGATAAGCGTCGCCCATGGATTGCGACGCCTTCGATGCATAACCTGCCAACAGAACCCCGCCGAGCGCACTGAGGCCGCCTGACATGACGAAGGCGAGAAGTGTGATACGGCGTGTGTCGATCCCGGACATATAAGCAGCGCGCTCGCGGTTTCCGATAGCGTAAAGCGATCGACCGAAGGTTGTGCGCGTCAGCATGAAGACCGCAAGCAGACCGATCAAGAACCAGACCAGAACACCGTTCGGCAGCCCAGGAACCGTGTATCCGGCCGCAAGGAATCGCATGGCCGGCGAGGCGGAATCCTGCGGGGAAAAGCCGCCGGTGTAAACGACCATCAGCCCTTGCGCGACAGCATTGCTGGCCAATGTGATGATCATCGAGGGAATGCGAAGATAGCCGACGGCCAAGCCATTGACGAGACCGATCGCGCAACCGCAGAAAATGCCGAAGGGGATCGCCAGAACCGAACCGGTCGCTCCATATGACGTCGCGGCGCAGGCCATCATTGCGCCTGTCGTTATCACCCATGGCACAGAAAGGTCGATCTGGCCGAGCAAGATTACCGCCATCATGCCGGTGGCGATGACCCCGAGGAAGGAGGCGACCTTCAGCTGCTGCAGGAGATACTCGGGCGACAAGAAATTTCGCGAGTAGATCGATCCGGCGAGCAGAAGCAGAATGATGCATCCGAAAGCGGTTGCCACCGCCGGATCGACGCCACGCAGCCGTGCCGGCACTCGAAGCTGCCGCAAGGTTGTTTCCTCGCTCATTGAAACCACTCCAGCCGATTGCGAACCCTGGAAAGGCCGATGCAGCCGATGCTGATCGCCAGCATCAACACGACACCCTGGAATAGCGGCTGCCAAAGCGGATCGAAATCGAAGACGAACAGCAGGTCACCGATCGTTCGAAATGCCAAAGCTCCGAAAACGGCGCCGACAGCACTTCCCTTGCCGCCCGCGAGGGAAACGCCGCCGAGCACCACCGCCGCAATCGAATAGAGTGTGTAGGCATTGCCACTCGCCAGAGCCGCTTCGCCGGTATAGGAGAAGAAGGTGAGATAGAGCCCGCCGATCGCCGAAAGAAGTCCGGCCAAGGCATAGGCGGCAAGTTTTGCCCGCTTGACCGGCATCGCCGACATGAAGGCGGCATTCTCGGCCGAACCGACGGCATAGGCTGCCCTGCCTATGGTCGAGCGGCTGAACGGTATCCAGATAACGATGATAACTGCGAGAAGGACGGCGAGGCTTGCCGGAACGACCCCGAAAAGCTTTGAGGTAAACGCATCAGCTAGATCCTCGTTGACTGAGCCTCCCGGAGTCGGCCGCAGCAATAGCGCTAAGCCGTAGAAAATCGCGCTAGTCGCAATCGTCGTGACGATCGGCTGCAGCCGGCCGAAGATAATGATGAGCCCGTTCAGCATGCCGCAACCGAGGCCGGCAAGCAGCACCACGACGACGCCCGCCGCCGTCTCCAGCGGCGTTCCGACGACCAGCCAAGAGGCAAGGCAATTGCAGAGGACCAATACCATGCCGGCCGAAAGGTCAATGCCGGCGGTGATGACAACCAGGCACTGGGCCATCGCAACAAAGGCAAGCAGCGTCGCCTTGTTCGATGCCGTCTGCACAACGTTGGTGGTAAAACCCGCCGGGTGGTTCGAAACGTAGAGGGCGAACATGGCGACGAAGAGCAGTGCTGCAAACAACGTCCCCTTCTGTTGCGCATACCAAAACCGTCGTTCTCCGAAAGCCAGTCTGGTCATGGCGCTGCCCTCTGTTGTGCATGGTCGCCGCCGATATTGAGCGCGGCGCCGATCAGCTCATGCTCGTTGATATCGGCGCCTTCGAGCTCGCGGACAATGCTTCCATCATACATGACGAGTACCCGGTCGCAGCAGCCGATCAGTTCGTCATAGTCGGTGGAGTAGAAGATGATCGCCGCTCCGGCATCCGCAAGCTTGCGCAGCAGCAGATAGATTTCCTGCTTGGTGCCGACGTCTATGCCGCGCGTCGGATCGTTGAGAAGGATGATGCGCGGCCGGTTCATCAGCCATTTGGCAATGACCACCTTCTGCTGGTTACCGCCGGAGAGGCCTGCAACGGGCATGTCGATCGTCGCAGCCTTGATTGCCAAAAGCTTGAACAGGTCGTCGATTTCGCGACGCTCGGCTGGTCGATCGATGACGCCATTCCGCGAAACCCGGTCGAGAGCTGCAATCGAGAGGTTCTCGCGCACGGTCATCGGCAGCATCAACCCTTCGGTCTTCCTGTCCTCGGGGATCAACGCCATGGATATGCCGTCAGACTTGGCATGACGGGGACTCTTCAGTCTGACCGGGACGCCGTCGATCGCGATCTCCCCTTTCAAGTCACGCAGCACGCCGAAGAAGGCCAGCAGCAAATCACGCTGCCCCTGCCCGTCCAGTCCGCCGAGGCCGATGATCTCGCCCGGCCGGATGTCGAAAGTGATGCCGGAGAGCCGATCGCCCCAGGAAAGATCGCGGCAGGAAAGGATCGGTTTTTTCTCCGGTCGATGCGCGGGCTTCGGCGGAAAGACGTTGGTGTATTCACGACCGATCATCAGTTCGACTACCTGCTGGTCCCTCTTGGTGCCCGCCGGGTAGGATTCGATGCTACGGCCGTTGCGGAAGACAGTGCAGTCATCGGCCAGTTGGGCGATTTCGTGCATGCGGTGAGAGATGTAGATTAGCGCCATCCCTTCGGCGCGGAGGCGCTTGAGCACGGCAAACACTTTCTCGACATCCGCTTGCGTCAGCGCCGATGTTGCCTCATCCAGGATCATCAGTCGCGGCTTGCGGGCAAGGGCCTTGGCAATCTCTACCATCTGTCGTCGAGACAACGGCAGGTCTTTGACCAAAACCGAGGGATGGATGTCGGACGCGCCGGCGCGGGCGAGCGCTTCCTCAGCGATCCGCCGCTGGGCGCGCCGGTCTATCATGCCGAACCTCTGCGGCGGGTGGCTGATGGCGATGTTGTCGGCGACCGAGAGATCGGGAATGAGCGACAGTTCCTGGAAGACGCAGACGATGCCGGCTGCATTGGCCGCTGCAGGTGAGGCAAAGGTAATCTCCTTCCCATCAAGCAGCATGCGCCCTTCGTCCGGCGCCACGACGCCCGCCATGATCTTGATCAGTGTGGACTTGCCGGCGCCGTTCTCGCCAAGGACGGCATGAATCGCCCCTGGCCGAATGGCGATGTCGGCATCCTTAAGCGCGACGGCTCCGCCATAACGCTTCGATATGCCTTCCATGCGGAAAATCGGTTCGGACAAAGTCATGCGTCCAGCCTCCGTTTGCTCTGTCACGGCCAAGATTGCGGGTGCGAACACCCGCAATCAAATCCGCGGAAGGCTGCTATTGGTTCTCTTTCGACTGTCCCATGATTTCCTGGGCCGTGAAATTAATGCCGCAGGTCGGGAAAGAGTTGCCGACGAAGAAGTTGTCGGATTGGGTTGGATAATAGTCCTGACCCTCTTTGAAATCCGGGTCAGAAACCAGCGCAGTCGGGAGCTTGATGGCCTGCGGCACGACCTGCCCCTCAAGCGCTGCGATCGCGGTCTTGATGGCAACCGCAACCTGGGCCGGTCCCGTTCCGGCGGACGAACATTTCAAACCATCGGCGGCATGGGCGGCGCAAAATTTGCGAAAGCCGTTTTCCGTCTCACCGCCGAATGGCACAAAGGGATGTTTTGCATCGATCATCGCCTGCACGACGCCGGTATCGCCGCCCTGGGCGGTAATACCGTCGAACGGACCGTTGGTGGCGATCGCATCGGCAGTCGCTTTCTGAGCAACGCCGTCGTCCCACTTTCCGACCACTTCAGTGACTGTGAATTTCTTGCCGGAGGCGTCCAGGGTTTCATGAATACCATTGTGACGATCCGTATCGACCGAGGTGCCGGCGACGCCGCGCACCTCAAGGACCTTGCCGCCGTTCGGAAGATGTTTGATCAGCCAGTCGGCCCAGAGGACGCCTAGCCCCTTCTGATCGACGTTGACGTTGATCGCGTCCTTGGTGTCGAGGATATTGTCGAAGGCGACGAGTATAACACCGGCCTGCTTGGCGCGCTTAATCACCGGGCCGAAGGCGGTGGGATTCTGCGCGTTGACCACAATGGCGTCGTAACCGGCATCAATGAAGTTGTTGATGGCTGAAATCTGGGCCGGCACGTCCTCGCCCGTCGAAACAACCTTAAATTCTTTGAGCTTGGCGGCGACATCGGGTTGAGCGGCATAGGCCTTAGCCGTCTGGACCATCTGAATACGCCAAGTATTGGCGATGTAGCCATTGGCCAGTGCGATACGATAGGGACCTTCCTTCTTCGGATATTGCAAGAACTGTGTGTCCGCTGCCCACGGCACCATGCAGCCGGGGTCGGCGGCCGGGCCGGACACCACCTTCGGTTCCGCGCTGGCCGCGCCACACAGCAAGGCAAATGCCGACACCGAAAACGCCGCGATACGGGCGAATTTAGCTTTCTCCACCTTATGCATGAATGTTCTCCTCCTCAGGCGGACTTAGCCGCCTCTTCTAATGCTTTTGATTTGCATATTTGGCCCGGAAAGATTCCATCCCTATTTTCCGGCACAATTTCAAATTAACATAGTTGACAGCGCTGTCAAATCGCATTTGCTAGCGCTGTCAACTATAGTTTTGGCAGATTCTTACTGTTGAAAAATATGCAACCGATCTCTCAAAACGAGCGGCAGAACATGATGCGGCGAATAACCCTTGATGACGTTGCCAATCTCGCCGGGGTCAGCCCGATCACGGTTTCAAGAGCACTGCGCAAGCCCAATGCGGTCTCGCCTGCCCTGCGGCTGCGCGTCGATGCCGCCGTCAAGGAACTCGGCTACATTCCGAATATAGCGGCAAGCCGCCTTGCCTCCTCGCGCACGCATGCGATCGGCGTGATTGTTCCGACCCTATACAACGTGATCTTCGCAGAATATCTGTTCGCGCTTCACGACGTTCTCGTCGCCGCAGGTTTCCAGCTCATCGTCGTCAACAGCCGCTATTCCGAGATCGAGGAGGAAAACGCCATCAAGGCTCTTCTCGGACAGAGGGTGGAGGCGATTATCATCACCGGCACGCATCACACGCTTCTATCGCGGCAGCTTCTTGCTCAAGCACATCTCCCCGTGGTCGAGACCTTCGAGCTTTCAGCGGATCCCATTGATCTCAACATCGGCATGTCCCAAGAGCAGGCCGGACAAACCGCCGCCCGGCATCTGATCGAACGTGGCTTCCGCCGGATTGCCTTCCTGACCGGCAATCTCGACCCCCGCGCCCAGTCCCGTTTCGACGGCTACCGACTGGCGATGCAACAGGCAGATCTGCCGAGCCTCCAGATCATCGCCGAGAAGCCGCGCCACAGCTCGGTCGCGCTCGGCTCCGATCTCTTCGCCATCACGTGTGACCATGGCGAAATTCCGGAGGCGATCTTCTGCACGGATGACAATCTGGCCCTCGGCGCCATGCAGGAGTGCCGCAAACGCGGCATACGCGTGCCGGATGACATAGCGATCATGGGATTTCACGATCTTGAATTCGCCGCCTGCGCCGCTCCCTCCCTCTCTTCGGTCGTGACCCGGCGTTTCGAAACCGGAAAACTGGCCGCTGAAAAGGTGCTCGCCGCCCTAACGTCCTCCGCCGTCTTTAAAGGGGAGCAGATCGACTTGGGCTATGCCTTGATTCCGCGCGAAAGTACGGCAATCTGATTAATTTTTACGCACATACGTTATCGCACATTTTTCAGGCGAACACTTGCAATATTGTTGCAGCGCGTCATAAGTATACGAATGACGCATCGCGATCTGACAATTCTGGTGATCGACGAAAATGCCATACGCGCCTCCATCATCGAGGAAGGACTGCGCGAGGCAGGACATGCGCGCGTCACCGTGGTGCATGAGGTCAACGGCATCGCGCGAACGATCGAAACGCTGATGCCCGACGTGATTATCATCGATATCGAGAATCCCAACCGCGACATGATGGAACATCTGTTCCAGCTGACGCGCACGGTCAGCCGCCCGATCGCCATGTTCGTCGATCGCTCAGATACGGCCTCGATCGAGGCTGCCGTCGACGCCGGCGTCTCGGCCTATATCGTCGACGGACTGAAGAAGGAACGCGTCAAACCGATCCTCGACATGGCCGTCAGCCGCTTCAACGCCTTCAGCAGACTGCAGCGGGAACTTGCAGATGCCCGCTCGGCGCTTGAGGAACGCAAGCTCATCGAACGCGCCAAAGGAATACTCATGAAGATGCGAGGCCTATCCGAAGAGGAGGCCTTCGCCCTGCTGCGCCAGACGGCGATGAACGAAAAAAAGAAGATGTCGGAAATCGCCCAGAGCGTCGTGACCGCCGCGGGACTTCTGATGTGATGGCGGAACTGGCGAATATCCGGAGGAAACCGGAGTGGACATGATGACAAATACCGCCAAATTCAGCGGCGGCGGGCTGCCCTCGCCCCTGCGTGGGAAAAACGAAGGACCGAAGGTGTTGCGAGCGGGATTCATTCCGCTTGTCGATGCATCGGTGTTGATTGCCGCAGCCGAATTCGGTTTTGCCCAGAGGGAGGGCCTGACGCTCGACCTCGTCAAGGACGTCTCCTGGGCAAACATGCGCGATCGCCTCGCATTTCGTCAGTTCGATATCGCCCATATGCTGTCGCCGATGCCCGTAGCCTCCATGCTCGGCCTCGGCTCCAACCCCTCGCCGACGATCACGCCGTTCTCACTGGGCCGCGGGGGCAACGCAATCACGTTGTCGGCGCGGCTCTTCGCCCGCATGCGGGATGACGCCGGATTGGCGGAAACAGCAAGCGCGCTCGACAATGCCCGTGCGCTGGCAAAGGTATTGGCGGCAATTACGGCGCGCGGAGAGCCGATGCCGACCTTCGGAGTTACTTATCCCTTCTCCTCCCACAATTATGAATTCCGATACTGGCTGGCAGCCGGCGGCATCGATCCCGACAAGGACGTCAAGCTTGTCGTCGTGCCGCCACCCATGACGTCGGATGCCCTGGCAGCCGGCGCGATCGACGGATTCTGCGTCGGCGCCCCGTGGAACATGGTTGCCTCGGAGCGGGGCCTCGGGCGTATCGTCGCCGCCAAACAGGATATCTGGCCTTCGGCTCCGGAAAAGGTGATCGGCATGCGGCCGGACTGGGCGGAAAGCCATCCGGAAACTGTTTCCAGGTTGATCGTGGCGCTCGATGCAGCCGCCCGCTGGTGCGACCGGTCGGAGAATCACGACGCGCTGGCGGCCGCGCTTGCCGACCCCCGTTACATCGCCGCCCCGGTCGATATCATCCGCCGTGTGCTCGCCGGCGAATTCAGTCTCGATGCCAACGGCAACCGGCGCGTCATTCCGGATTATTTCCAGTTCCATTCCGGCTTCGCCAACTATCCGAGGCCGAGCCACGCGCTGTGGATATACAGCCAGATGATCCGTTGGGGGCAGACAGAGACCAGCCTCAACAAGGCGCGGGCCGCGACCTGCGCCTACCGACCGGATCTCTACCGTGCTGCTCTCGGCGACGATAACGCCCCCGTTGACGCCGACATCCGCGTCGAGGGCAGCGAAGAAGGCGACCGCTTCATGGATGGCCAGGTCTTCGATCCCTCGGAACTGCCGGCTTATGTCGCGAGCTTCGCCGTCAAGAGCGCCCTTCCCTTCAGCCGCGGCAACGACGAAATCTGATCTCGCCGGTTTGCACAAAACGCCAGCAGGAACGGCACCTGCACTACCCGCGAAGCCCAAAAGATTTGCACACTCGGCTCGCAGCATGAAAAACAGGCAGAACGCATATCCCTCGAAGATCCTTGTATTTCAACCGGTTGGGTAAATGCGAGAGAATTGGCACGGTGCTTGCATTGCTAATGTTGCGCGGATCAAGGGCGATCGGCGCGGAATGGGCACATGCAGGTGCTCATAAAGAGACAGGAATTACGTTGCGGCCATAGTCGCAGTGGATCAAATGTTCAGCAACCCGCGATGGGATTGCATCGAGATAGATAGGCCGGAAGGCCAATGATTGGGCGTCCAACGGCGGGCGCCACCAGCAAAGCCGCTGATCAGGATATTCGCGCGCCTCGTGCAAGCGCGTCCTGACCAGCGGCTTTTTGTTTTAACCCCCAGCAATGGATCGGAACGACCTTGTCGGGCCACGGAGAAGCTATGTCTGCCATTGAGAAAGTGCAGCCCATGTCAGCCGGCGAACCAGCCAAAGCACTGTGGATCTCCACTGTGGCCTTCACCCTCTGTTTTGCCGTCTGGACGATCTTCGCCATCATCGGCATTCGCATCAAGCAAGAGCTCAACCTGAACGAGGCTGAGTTCGGGTTACTGATCGGCACCCCCGTTCTGACCGGCTCGATCGTGCGCATCGTTCTCGGCATCTGGACGGGACGGTACGGCGGCCGTCTCGTCTACACTCTGACGATGCTCGCCGCCGCATTGGCGACCTTCCTTCTCTCCTACGCCCACACCTATACGCAGATGTTGATCGCCGGCCTCGGTGTCGGCCTTGCCGGCGGCTCCTTCGCAGTCGGCGTCGCCTATGTCTCGCCTTTCTTCCCGGCGGAGAAACAGGGAACGGCGCTCGGTATCTTCGGCGCCGGCAATGTCGGCGCGGCTGTCACCAAGTTCGCAGCCCCCTTCGTGCTCATCGCATGGGGCTGGCAGGCGGTTGCCGAGATCTGGGCCGTCGGCCTGGCGCTGATGGCCATCGTCTTCTGGTTCACCACGACAGATGATCCGGCCTTCCGCCTTCGGCGCGAGCGCGGCGTCGCCTCCAAGAGCCTGGCCCAGGAATTCGCGCCGCTGCAGAACGTTCAGGTCTGGCGCTTCTCGCTCTATTATTTCTTCGCCTTCGGCGGCTTCGTCGCCCTGTCCTTGTGGCTGCCGCGCTATCTCGTCGGCGTCTACGGCTTCAACCTGGAAACGGCCGGCATGATCGCTGCCGCCTACTCCATCCCGGGCAGCATCTTCCGCGCCTTCGGCGGCGTCCTGTCGGACAAGAAAGGCGCGCGCAGCGTCATGTACGCGATGTTTGCCGTGTCGGCTGTGGCCACCCTCATCCTTTCGCTGCCGGCCACAGCGATCACGCCGGTCATCTTCATCGTCGTCATCTTCGTGCTCGGCTTCTTCATGAGCCTCGGCAAGGCCGCCGTCTACAAGCACATTCCGGCCTATTATCCCGACAGCGTCGGCGCCGTCGGCGGCATCGTCGGCATGATGGGCGGGCTCGGCGGCTTCATTCTGCCGATCGCCTTTGGCCTCCTCAAGGATATGACCGGCCTTTGGTCCAGCTGCTTCCTGCTGCTTTTCGCGATCATCGCGATCTCGCTCATCTGGATGCACCTGTCCGTCAAGCAATTGTCGCGCCAGGGGCACTCTGCGCCCGTGGCTGCAACCTGATCCAAGGACCTGAAATATGACTGAAAAACTTGTTATCATCGGCAATGGCATGGCGCCCGGGCGCATGCTGGAGCACCTCTTCGAACAGGCGCCCGGACGCTATGAAGTGACGATCTTCAATGCCGAGCCGCGCGTCAATTACGACCGCATCATGCTGTCGCCGGTTCTCTCCGGCGAAAAGGACTACGAGCAGATCATCATTCATGGTGACGGCTGGTATATCAAGCACGGCATCACGCTCTACAAGGGCCACAGGATCGTCAACATCGATCGCGCCGCCAAGACTGTCACGTCAGACCACGGCGTTACCGAAAGCTACGACAAGCTGGTGATCGCAACCGGTTCGGTGCCGTTCATCATCCCGGTTCCCGGCAAGGATCTGCCCGGTGTCATCACCTATCGCGACCTCGACGACGTGCAGGCCATGCTGCTTGCCGCCCAGTCGCGCGAAAAGGCCGTCGTCATCGGCGGCGGACTGCTCGGTCTAGAAGCAGCGGCCGGTCTTGCCCAGCGCGGCATGGACGTGACCGTCCTGCACGTCATGCCGACGCTGATGGAGCGTCAGCTCGATCCCGCCGCCGGCTATCTTCTGCAAAAGGCCGTCGAGGAACGCGGCATCAAGGTCATCTGCAAGGCCAATACCAAGGCGATCATCGGCAACGGCAGGGTCGAGGGCATCGAGCTCGATGACGGCCGCATTATTCCGGCGACACTCGTCGTCATGGCCGTCGGCATCCGGCCGAATGTCGGCCTGGCGAAAGGCGCCGGCCTTGCAGTCAACCGCGGCATCGTCGTCGATGCCGGTATGCAGACCTCAGACGGGGATATCCTTGCGCTCGGCGAATGCGCCGAGGTGGGCGGCATGGTCTATGGCCTCGTCGCCCCGCTTTATGAAATGGCCCGTGTCGCCGCGGCGCATCTTTCCGGCGATCGCTCGCCCGCCTTCGTTCACGCCGACACGCCGACCAAGCTCAAGGTCACCGGCATCGAGCTTTATTCGCTCGGCGACTTTGCCGATGGCGACGATCGCGAAGAGATCGTGCTGCGCGATGCCAGCGCCGGCATCTACAAGCGCCTGGTCCTCAAGGACAACAAGATCATCGGCACCGTGCTTTACGGCGAAACCGCCGACGGCGCCTGGTTCAACGACCTGAAGAAGAAGGCGACCGATATTTCGGAGATGCGCGAGACGCTGATCTTCGGACAGGCCTATCAGGGAGGGTCACCGCTGGACCCTATGGCGGCCGTTGCAGCCTTGCCGGATGACGCGGAAATCTGTGGCTGCAACGGCGTATGCAAGGGCAAGATCACTTCGACGATCACGAGCAAGGGACTGACGTCGCTTGACGACGTGCGCGCCCATACGAAGGCATCGGCCTCGTGCGGCTCGTGCACCGGTCTCGTCGAGCAACTGATGGCGCTGACGCTCGGCGACAGTTACAACCCGGCTGCGGTTCAGCCGATGTGCACCTGCACGGAACTCGGCCATGACGATGTTCGCCGGCTGATCAAGGCGAAAGGGCTGAAGAGCATCCCGGCCGTCATGCAGGAGCTCGAATGGAAGACCTCCTGCGGCTGCGCCAAATGTCGCCCCGCACTCAACTATTACCTCGTCTGCGATTGGCCGGACGAATATGCCGACGACTACCAGTCACGCTTCATCAACGAGCGCGTCCACGCCAACATTCAAAAGGACGGTACCTACTCCGTTGTTCCGCGCATGTGGGGCGGCGTCACCTCGTCGAACGAGCTTCGCGCCATCGCCGATGTCGTCGACAAGTTTGCCATCCCGATGGTGAAGGTCACAGGCGGCCAGCGCATCGACCTGCTTGGAGTGGAGAAGGAAGACCTTCCAGCCGTCTGGGCCGATCTCGGGAAGGCCGGCTTCGTCTCCGGCCAGGCCTATGCCAAGGGCCTGCGTACCGTGAAGACCTGCGTCGGTTCGGACTGGTGCCGTTTCGGCACCCAGGATTCCACCGGTCTCGGCATTCGCATCGAGAAATTCATGTGGGGTTCCTGGACACCGGCCAAGCTGAAGATGGCTGTCTCCGGCTGCCCGCGCAACTGCGCGGAAGCAACCTGCAAGGATATCGGCGTAATCTGCGTCGATTCCGGTTTCGAGATCCATTTCGCCGGTGCGGCCGGTCTCGACATCAAGGGCACCGAGGTTCTCGGGCTTGTAAAGACCGAAGACGAGGCGCTGGAGCATATCGTGGCCCTGACGCAGATGTATCGCGAGCAGGCCCGCTACCTCGAACGCATCTACAAATGGGCCAAGCGCATCGGCCTGGAGGAAATCCGCCGCCAGATCATGGGTGATGCCGAAAAGCGTAAAGCCTATTACGACCGCTTTGTCTTCTCCCAGAAATTCGCCCAGGTCGATCCCTGGTCTGAGCGTGTCTCCGGCAAGGACAAGCATGAATTCAAGCCGATGGCGACGATCGGTTATCCGCAGGCAGCCGAGTAAGGAGATTGATATGACCTGGTCCAATGAAAACTGGCACCCGATCGGTGACATCTCCGATATCCCCCTGCGTGGCGCGCGCTGCGTGAAGACACCGCAGGGCAAGATCGCCGTCTTCCGCACGGCGGAAAACGAGGTTTTTGCCATCGAGGATCACTGCCCGCACAAGGGCGGGCCGCTGTCGCAGGGGATCGTCCACGCCAAGGCCGTCACCTGCCCGCTGCACAACTGGGTGATCTCTCTCGAAACCGGCAAGGCGCTCGGCGCCGATGAGGGCGCGGTGCGGACCATACCGGTCCGCAACGACGACGGCGCTCTGTTCATAGCGCTTGAAAGTCTGATGATGGCGGCGGAATAAATGACGACAGAGGTCAAGACCACCTGTCCTTATTGCGGCGTCGGCTGCGGCGTCATTGCCACGGTCGACGAGGCCGGCGCAGCCAGCATCAAGGGCGATCCCGAGCATCCGTCGAATTTCGGCCGTCTCTGCTCGAAAGGCTCGGCGCTTGCCGAAACGATCGATCTCGACGGCCGTCTTCTCCATCCTGAAATATCCGGCGAAAAGAGCGACTGGGACGAGGCGCTTGATCTCGTCGCACAGCGTTTTTCCGAGACCATCGCCGAACACGGGCCGGATTCGGTTGCGTTCTACGTCTCGGGTCAGCTGCTGACCGAAGATTATTACATCGCCAACAAGCTGATGAAGGGCTTCATCGGCTCAGCCAATATCGACACCAATTCCAGGCTCTGCATGTCCTCGTCCGTCGCCGGCCATCGCCGTGCTTTCGGCGCCGATACGGTGCCCGGGACCTATGAGGATCTCGAACTTGCCGATCTGGTGCTCCTGACCGGCTCCAACCTCGCCTGGTGCCACCCTGTCATCTACCAGCGGCTTGCCGCCGCAAAGACGGCACGGCCCAACATGCGCATCGTCGTCATCGATCCGCGCCGGACGATGACATGTGATATCGCCGACCTGCACCTGGCAATCCACCCGGACGGCGACGTCGCGCTGTTCATGGGACTGCTTGCGCATCTTGCGACAAGCCCGGCGATCGACCAGAACTATATCGCCGCCCATACCGAGGGTTTCGGCGATGCTTTTGCGGCCGCAGCCGCGCTTGACACCAACGATCTCCTGGAACGGACCGGTCTGCCGGCCATGCAGATCAGGGAGTTCTTCCGCCTGTTCGAGACGACCGAGAAGGTCGTCACCTGCTACAGCCAGGGCGTCAACCAATCCTCTTCCGGCACCGACAAGGTCAACGCCATCCTCAACTGTCACCTCGCTACCGGCCGCATCGGCCGGCCGGGCATGGGACCGTTCTCGTTGACCGGCCAGCCGAACGCCATGGGCGGGCGTGAGGTCGGCGGCCTCGCCAATATGCTTGCCGCCCATATGGCGATCGAGAATGCGGATGACCGCGACCGCGTGCAGCGCTTCTGGAATTCGCCCGTCATCGCCGCAAAGCCCGGCTTGAAGGCGGTCGACATGTTCCGTGCGGTGGCCGATGGACGCATCAAGGCGCTCTGGGTCATGGCCACCAATCCTGTTGTGTCGATGCCGGATGCTGACAGCGTCGAAAGCGCGATCGCCGCCTGTCCCTTCGTCGTCGTGTCGGACATTCTGAGAGACACGGATACGACCCGGCATGCCCATGTGCTTTTGCCCTCGCTCGGCTGGGGCGAGAAGAACGGTACCGTTACCAATTCCGAACGTCGCATTTCCAGGCAGCGGCCGTTTCTCAATGCCCCCGGCGATGCCAGGGCTGATTGGTGGCAGCTTGCGGAGGTCGGACGGCGCATGGGATTTGGCGTCGCTTTCGATTTCGAGGCGCCGGATGCAATCTTTGCCGAACATGCAGCGCTTTCCGCCTTCGAAAATGACGGCAGCCGCGATTTCGACATCGGCGCCCACGCCGGCACGAGCGGCGGCGCTTATGATGAACTGCCGCCCTTTCAGTGGCCGCAGCCCGCGGGGACAGAGCCCGGCGTCACCCGCTTCTTCGCCGAGGGTGGCTTTTTTCATCCCGATGGCAAGGCGCGCTTCGTCGCGGTGAAACCGCCTGCGACGGATCGCACCAATGCCGATTTCTCCTTCACCCTGAACACCGGCCGCATCCGCGATCAGTGGCACACGATGACACGAACCGGGAAGAGCGCGCGGCTTTCCGCCCATATCGCCGAACCCTTTGCCGAGATCCATCCGCGCGATGCGATCGAGACCGGCATATCAAGCGCCGGCCTCGTCGAGATCGAGAGCCCCCAGGGCAAAGCGATCGTGCGGGCGCTGGTGACCGACCGCCAGGCGCGCGGCGGCATTTTTGCACCCATGCATTGGAACGATCAGTTCGCGGCAAAAGCCCGGATCGACGCCGTGGTGGCGCCGATCACCGACCCTATTTCCGGCCAGCCGGCGTCGAAGAATGTTGCCGTTGCCGTTCGGCCCTTCCGCGCCACCCATTACGGATTCGCGGTCTCTGCCATCAAACCGGACACACCCGACGCGGCCTATTGGGCGGTGGCGAAAGCTGCAGGCGGTTGGCGGCTTGAGCTTGCCTTCACCGAGGCTGTCGAAGACTGGACGGCCTGGTGCCGGAAGGTCTTCGCCATTCCGGCCGCAATCGAACCGCTGGGGTACGCGGATCGGCAATCCGGCGACCTGAGGCTCGCCTTCTTCGATGGTGAGATCCTGCTTGCCGCTCTGTTCCTTGCACGCGAGCCGGTTGCCGCTGCTCGCAACTGGGCAATCTCGCAACTCTCCATCGTGCATGGCGACGTCAGGAAACGCTTTGCGCTGGTCGCAGGCCGTCCCGGCGGCGGCAGACCGGATCCCGGTGCGACCGTCTGCTCCTGCTTCAGTGTCGGGGTCAACCAGATCGCTGCCGCGGTGCGAGGCGGATGCCATAGCGTTGAAGAGGTAGGCAAGGAAACGAGCGCCGGAACCAATTGCGGTTCCTGCCGCAGCGAAATCGGCAGGATCATCGATCGCTGTCTCGCCGCAGCCGCGGAGTGAATGCGCAAGCGCGAATGCTGGAGGTCGGATGTCAGGCTGCGCTCGGGACGACAAGCATTTTATGGTCGGCTGAGATGTTGACGGCGATCTCGTCATAGGAAGAGATGGTCGGATGCGGCGTCTCCATCTTCTGGTGATGGGTTGCCGTAACGACCATGACATCGGCGCCCGCCGCCTCGCCGGCCTTGATGCCGGCTGCGACATCCTCAAACACCAGACAATCCCGCGTGCTGACGCCGAGGCGTTCGGCGCCGAGAATATAACATTGCGGATCGGGCTTTCCGACCGTCACGTCCTCCGCCGTCACCATGAATTTCGGCAGAGGCAGGCCAGCCGCTTCCAGCCGCCGGCGGGCAAGACGCAAGGGCGAAGAGGTGACGATCGCCCAGCGATCCGGCGGCAGCGAAGCCAAGAAGGCGGCTGCGCCGGAAATGGCAACGACATCGCCGACATCGGCAATTTCGGCCTCGGTCACCAGCCTTGCCTCGTATTCCGGATCGACGCCCGGCAGGTTCAGCCGGGTGATTGTGTCAATGCCACGCGATCCGTGCATCTTCGGCAAGAAGGCGGCGACATCGAGCCCATGGCGTCTTGCCCAGTCGCTCCAAACACGCTCGGCCGCGAGGATCGAATTGAGGATGGTGCCGTCCATGTCGAAGAGGAATGCGGCATAAGGCTTCTCGAAGCCGTGGGGCATCGGCTGGTACAAGGGCGTATCTCATTAAGGAGGAGTTTCGGATGGTCGTTGCTGGCGGCGATGAAACGGCAAATCGCAGCGTTTTGCAAGTCTGGGCAGGACAGCGACGTTGCATGTCTTAGGAAGCCTAGGTGAGGATCAAGTCACAGGAGAGGCGCAAGCCGATCAGGTCATGGCAGCGTTCCTCGGGGTTCGTAAACGATGCAAGGTCCGCGTGCAGGTTTTTCAAAAAACGTCGGAACAATGAATCCTGCAAGTGGTTACACAGAGGTCATCCATGATGAAAATCAAAGGAGGATATCCTCATGACCAAATCCCTCATTGCCGCTTCGCTGCTCGCGATCGGCATGGCATCGTCAGCCTTTGCCCAGTCGAATCCGGATCCCATCGGACCGACGAATGGCGGCTCGACCGATCCGGGTTCGGGTAACTATTCGTCCGATTACACCAACAGCGACAATGGCATGCACCCTGTCCAGGTCGCCCCCGTCGATCCGACCACGACCCAGAGCATCCGACCGCCGCAGGCGATGGAATGCGCCGGCATGCCGCAGCAGGGGACCGGTGTCGATACGCGCGGCGGTGAGAGCGGCGCATCGATCAGCGAAGCCTGTCGCGAATACGACAACTAAGCATGCAGTCGCCGCTTTGAAACATGTCGTGCAAAAGCGCACCACCTCGGAAAAGGCCGGTTTATGCCGGCCTTTTCATGTCGCGGCGGACAAAGACGGCCTTCGCAATTTTTGATCCGCGCGTTCCGGCCACCCGCCTTCCCGCACCGTTGATCATTCCGCAGGGTGTGGCATCACCGGATGGTGACCATCTAGCGGCGGCCGCTGCCGCCAGCCAGTCAGATAGTTCATCAGTGGGAAATAAGCGCCATAGGGGAGCAGACGCGCCAGCTTCAACATCGTGGTGAAGCGTCTGGGGAAAGCGATCTCGAAAGCCTGCGATTTCAGCCCGGCGGCAATCTGGCGGGCAGCCTCCTCGGACGACACCCGCGCCGCCGGCATAGAAAAGGCGCTCTTGCCCACCGTCGGCGTGTCGACGAAGCCCGGGCTGATGAGCTGAATGCGGATGCCCACCTTGTCGAGATCGAATTTCAGGCTTTCGGCCATGTTGATCAACGCCGCCTTCGTGGCGCCATAGGCAGCCCCCGTCGGCAGGCCGCCATAGGCGGTGACGGAAGAGACGATGGCGATCTGTCCCTGCCCTTTCGCCTTCATATGGCGGATCGCCGGCAACAGACAGTTGACGACGCCGGAAAGATTGACGGCAAAGCTCTTTTCGAAATCGGCGCGGTTCAGATCCTCGGCGTGGACCGGCAGGTAGATACCGGCATTGAGGATCGCCATTGCGAGCGTGCCGTGCTCATATTCGATAGAGGCCAGGACATGTTCCATGTCCTCGGCATCGGTGACATCACCGTCGAGGACGATAATATTCCCGGAAAGGCCGCTGGCTTCGGCCTGCAGCTCGACCAGCTTTTCGTGGCTTCTGGCGGTGACGGCGACCTTGTATCCTTCGCCGGCAAGCTTCAGCGCAAGCGCCCGGCCGATACCTGAGCTCGCGCCCGAGATCCAGACGATTCCATGTTCGGGACGGGCGATGAAATCACGCATGACATGCTCCTCCGGCTCTGCCTGACCAGCACGAAACAGGCCCGGAAGTTCTTTGCGTCTCCCGGATTTACGGCTCTATCACACCATTGTGGCTGCTTTCAGCCGATCAGGTCGCCGATCATTTGACGAAAGGACCGGGTCAGCCGGATCGGTCCGTCGGACAGCGCGAAGGCAATGCAAGGCCTGTCCTTTTCGGCAACCGGCCGGTGATCGACAGTTTCGTCGGCAACCGAGATGTCGCCGGGGCCGAAATGGCTGCGCTCGTCGTTGAAAGACCCGTCTAGAGCTTTTCCGGGTTAAATTGAATCATTCGGGTTGGCTTAAACGGAGTCGGATGGTCGACCGGCCGGCGCGCGTCGTAGCCCTCGGGCAAGGAACCGGCGACATAGTGCGACATCAATGCGTCGATCGTGTCGATCTGATCGTGAATCATGTCGGTTTCGGCCAGGCCCGCCGCCCGTGTTCCGTTGTCGCTTTGTCGTCATCCAATACGGGGAAAGCCAGTTTTCGGATCACCAAGGCACGGTGGGATCGCCGTCGCGGGCCATTTCGGATGAGGAAAGCGAAATTTTATCGTGACCACCAGGGGTATGGAATAGCATTTCTTGCCAACACAGCCTTGTGAAGGGAAAAGACCGTTCCTAAAGTAAGAGTTCGAAAGAGGCAGATTCCATGACCTTCCATCCCTCCGTCCTCGAAGCCATCGGCAATACGCCCCTGATCAAACTCAAGGGCGCCTCCGCTGCGACCGGCTGCACCATTCTCGGCAAGGCGGAGTTTCTCAACCCCGGCCAGTCGGTCAAGGACCGTGCCGCGCTCTACATCATCCGCGATGCGGAGCGGAAGGGGCTGCTTCGACCCGGCGGCGTCATCGTCGAAGGCACGGCCGGCAATACCGGCATCGGGCTGACGCTAGTCGCCAAGGCGCTCGGCTACCGCACCGTCATCGTCATCCCGGAAACCCAGAGCCAGGAAAAGAAGGACGCGCTGAAATTGCTCGGCGCCGAACTCGTCGAAGTGCCGGCCGTTCCCTACAAGAACCCGAACAACTATGTGAAGGTGTCCGGGCGTCTTGCCGAACAAATGGCGAAGAGCGAACCGAACGGGGCAATCTGGGCGAACCAGTTCGACAACGTCGCCAACCGCCAGGCGCATATCGAAACGACGGCGCCGGAAATCTGGAACGATACCGACGGCAAGGTCGACGGCTTCATCTGCTCCGTCGGCTCCGGCGGCACGCTTGCCGGTGTCGCCGCCAGCCTCAAGGCTTTTAATCCCGACGTCAAGATCGGCATCGCCGATCCCGACGGCGCTGCTCTTTATGAATTCTACCAGAACGGCACGCTGAAATCCGAGGGATCCTCGATCACCGAGGGCATCGGCCAGGGTCGCATCACCGCCAATCTCGAGGGTTTCACGCCCGATTATGCCTATCGAATTTCCGATGCCGAAGCTCTTCCCTATCTTTTCGACCTCGTCGAAAACGAAGGGCTGTGCCTCGGCGGCTCGACAGCGATCAACATTGCCGGCGCGGTCAATCTCGCCCGCGATCTCGGGCCCGGTCACACGGTGGTGACAATCCTCTGCGACTACGGCAACCGCTACCAATCGAAGCTCTTCAATCCAGATTTTCTGCGATCGAAGGGACTACCCGTTCCCGGCTGGATGACTGGTTCGTCCGACATACACGTTCCCTACGAGCCCGTGTGAGACCTCATGCCCGTCAATGCCCTCTATCGCGACGACTTCTATCTCTCGACATGCGAGGCGGTCGTCACTGCCGTTCACGACGACGGGGGCATCGAGCTCAACCAGACCTGCTTTTATGCCACATCGGGTGGCCAGCCCGGTGACACTGGCCAGCTTGAACGCGCCGACGGAACCAAGATCGGACTGGGCCAGACAAAACACGGCGCCGGCAAGGATGTCATCATCCACGTGCCGCTCGAAAACGAGCCGCGGCCGGAGGTCGGCGAGACGCTGGTGCTGCATGTCGATTGGCCGCGCCGCTACCGGCTGATGCGCATGCACACGGCCTGCCACCTGCTGTCGGTCATCTGCTCCTATCCGATCACCGGAGCCGCCGTCGGCGAGGAAGAAAGCCGCGTCGACTTCGACATGAGCGAGACGATCGACAAGGACGAGGTCACGGCCAAGCTGATGGAACTGGTCGGCCAGAACCACCCGGTCTATCTGCAATGGATCACCGACGACGAGCTGGCGGCCAATCCGGGCATCGTCAAGTCGAAGAACGTGCGCCCGCCGGTGGGGCTTGGTCGGGTCAGCCTCGTCTGTATCGGCGAGAACTCGTCGATTGACAGCCAGCCCTGCGGCGGCACACATGTCTCGGAGACGCAGGAAATCGGTCAGATCCACATCGCCAAGATCGAAAAGAAGGGCAAGGAGAACCGGCGCTTCCGCATCCGCTTCGGCACGCCCGGCGTAGAAGCCTGATAAGGGGAGACCATAATGACTGAGAGCAAGAGCCGTTTCGTTGTCTCGGCCGAATGGCTGCAAGCCGAGCTCGGCAAGCCGGATCTGCGCGTGCTGGACGCCTCCTTCTACCTGCCGGCGCAAAAGCGCGACGCCGATGCCGAATATGCCGCCGGCCATATTCCCGGGGCCATCCGCTTCGATCAGGACAAGATCGCCGACCACTCTACGGCGCTGCCGCACACGATCCCCTCGCCCGATTATTTCGCCGCCGAAGTCGGCAAGCTCGGCATCAGCGAGAATGATCGCATCGTCGTCTATGACGGTATCGGCGTGTTTGCCTCGCCCCGCGTCTGGTGGCTGTTCCGGGTGATGGGGGCGAAGAACGTCTTCGTCCTGGACGGAGGTCTCGACGGCTGGAAGGCTGAGGGCCGTCCGCTCGAAACAGCGGCCCCCAACTATGCCCCGGCGACGTTTACGCCTGACTTCGATGAGAGCCGCGTCGTCACGCTGGACACCATGCGCGACATCGTCTCGAGCGGCGCGATGCAGATTGCCGACGCCCGCAGCGCCGGCCGCTTCGCCGCTACCGAACCCGAGCCGCGTGCCGGCATGCGCTCCGGCCATATGCCCGGCGCCCGAAGCCTGCCCTCCGGCGTCTTCGCCAACCAGGGCCGGTTCAAATCGCTGTCCGAACTCAGGCAAACCATCGAAGAGGCCGGAATCGATCTCTCCAAGCCGGTCGTCACCTCCTGCGGCTCAGGGATCACGGCCGCGATCATCACCCTGGCGCTGGAATCCCTCGGCCATCACGACAACAAGCTTTACGACGGCTCATGGAGCGAATGGGGCAGTCGTGACGATACGCCTGTCGTCACCGGTCCGCCGACGCCGGTCAAAGCCTGACCGCCATGGCAAAGACGCCCGTTTCGCTCAAAGCTCATATCACCCGTCTTGAAATGACGGCGGCGCCCAAGGCCAGCATGCCGGTGCCCGTCAATATCCAGACTGCGATCATGCGTGCGCCAGGCATACCGCTGCCCTTTTACCGCTATCTCTATCGACAGGTGGGCGCGCGCTGGCAGTGGGTGGACCGGCTGCGCATGAGCGACGAGCAACTGGCAGAAACGCTGAACGACAAGCGCAACAATATCAGCGTCCTCTACGTGAACGGCGCACCGGCCGGCTTCTACGAGTATTTCTGCGCGGACGAGGAGACGATTGAACTCAGCCATTTCGGCCTGATCGAACATGCGCTCGGGCTCGGCATCGGCAAATGGTTTCTGCTGCAGGCGCTCTATGCCATCTGGGCGCTCGATCCGAAGCGCGTCACCACGACCACCAACAATCTCGACCATCCGCGCGCGCTGCAGCTCTATCAGATGTACGGCTTTTCCCCTGTCTCGACCGGCACCGGCATTGTGCGGCCGCTGAGTGACAAGGAGCTTCTGGAGCTTGCGCGGAAAAGCTGACGGTTTGATTGCTTTCCAGTCGCTCGCCGCCCTCATTCCTGTCCTCGGACTTGATGCGAGGACAGGAATGAGGGAGGAGAGGTAGAAACTTCCTCCAAACGTCGAGGAATGCCCCGACTTCGGAAACTGAGTTTGCCGCGACGATCTCCGCAAACGACAACACAGGCAAGAAACGGGTGGCTCGGGCGGAGGTCCAGGCGCAATTTCACGGCGATCACAAGGAGATTTTCCATGACCGCCATTCGTTTTGCCGCAATGCCGACCGCCGATGCCGAAGTCCTCTGGAACGGTGGCCGTGATGCCTATGACAACCTGCCCGAGACGATGATATCAGACGGCGACGGCAATCCTTGCCGCCATTGTCTGCAGAATATCGAAGAGGGCGAGGAACTGCTGGTCTTCGCCTACCGGCCCTTCCCGGCGCTGCAGCCCTATGCCGAAACCGGGCCGATCTTCCTGCACAAGCAGCCTTGCTGGCGCTATGCCGCCGAGGAGATTCTGCCGCCGGTGCTGACGACGAGCCGCGACTTCATCGTCCGCGGCTACAATGAGAACAACCGCATCGTGTACGGTACCGGCGCGGTGACCCTGGTCAGCGAAATTGCGGCCTATGGCGAAAAGCTGCTGGCACGAGCCGACATCGCCTATGTGCATGTGCGTTCGGCGCGCAACAATTGCTTCCAGTGTCGGATCGACAAGGCAAAGGCGCCGGCCCTGACAGAGACCGGCGCCCTCACCTGACCGCGGGTCAGGCAGCTTACGCTACGTTGAGCACGCTCTCCGGTGCGAAGGCCTCATAGCCGAGCGCCTCGGCGACCGGCTTGTTGGTGATACGACCCTTGTGCACGTTGAGGCCGTTCCTCAAGTGCTTGTCCTCGGCGATGGCGCGCAGGCCGCGGTCGGCAAGCGCAAGCCCATGAACCAGCGTGGCGTTGTTCAGCGCATGCGCCGACGTGACCGGTACTGCACCGGGCATGTTGGCGACGCAATAATGCACCACGCCCTCGACCTCATAAGTCGGGTCGGAATGCGTCGTCGCATGCGAGGTTTCGAAGCAGCCGCCCTGGTCGATGGCGACGTCGACGATGACGGCGCCCTTCTTCATGCCGGACAGCATCTCGCGGGTAACGAGCTTCGGAGCGGCAGCACCCGGGATCAACACGGCACCGATGATGAGATCGGCCGAGAAGACCTCCTCCTCCAGCGCCTGGATGCTGGAATAGCGGGTGTGGACACGGCCAGCGAAGATGTCGTCGAGCTGACGCAGGCGCGGCAGGGATTTGTCGAGAATGCTGACATCGGCGCCGAGTCCGGCGGCCATTCTGGCGGCATGCAGGCCGACGACGCCGCCGCCGATGACGGCGACCTTGGCCGGCAGCACGCCGGGCACGCCGCCGAGCAGGACACCGAGACCGCCATTGGCCTTCTGCAGGGCAGTCGCCCCGGCCTGAATGGACAGGCGCCCGGCGACCTCGGACATCGGCGCCAGCAGCGGCAGGCCGCCGCGCTCGTCAGTCACCGTCTCATAGGCGATAGCGGTGACGCCGGAGGCGAGAAGACCCTTGGTCTGATCGGGATCGGGCGCTAGATGCAGATAGGTGTAGAGCAGCTGACCATCGCGAAGCTGGGCCCATTCGGAAGGCTGCGGCTCCTTGACTTTGACGATCATGTCGCACTTTTCGAAAATATCCTTGGCGGAGGCGGCGATCTTCGCGCCAGCCGCGGCATAGGCGGCATCATCGGCGCCGATGCCGGCGCCCGCCTTGGTCTCTACCCAGACCTCGTGGCCGTGCGCCACATATTCGCGCACCGAAGCAGGCGTCAGGCCGACGCGATATTCATGATTCTTGATTTCCTTCGGGCAACCGACACGCATTTCGCGTTCCTCTCCTTTTGTCTCCGCGGTCGCGGATCTCCTCTGCCACCGATCCAACCACCAAGGCTGCGAAATGTCCTTGCAAAGACGGTTTGCGCAAACGCGATTTTTCGATGATTATTGCGTCTTTGCCCTCTCTCTTCGAAGGTTCTTCGAATGGCCGATCTCGATACCATCGATCTTGCGATTCTGAAGGTTTTGCAGGCCAATGCCCGCATCACCAATGCCGAGCTCGCCGAAAGGATCGGGCTTTCCCCTTCGGCCTGTTCGCGCCGGCTCGACATTCTTGAAAGGAGCGGCGTCATCGACGGCTACCATGCGCGGCTTTCGCACAAGGCGCTCGACTACAAGATGATCGCCATCGTGCATATTTCCCTCTCGGGCCAGTTCGCCAAGACGCTGGCGGAGTTCGAGTCAGCGGTGAAGCTCTGCCCGAACGTGCTCGTCTGCTACCTGATGTCGGGCGAATATGACTACATCCTCAGGGTCGCCGCCCGCGATCTCGAAGACTATGAGCGTATCCATCGCGACTGGCTGTCGGCCCTTCCCCATGTGGTCAAGATCAATTCGAGTTTCGCGCTTAGAGAAATCATCGACAGGCCGAATGTGGGGCTTTGAGGCCTTGCTTATTTTCCGAATGCCTGACCAGACTTTCGCCGCGCGCGGGCGTCTCCCGCTGATTGGCATGTCATGAAATCGAAGACCCACGGTTACATTTTCGCCCTGCTGGCGCTGACCATCTTTTCGCTGCAGGACGCCATCTCCAAACACCTGGCATCCGCCTATCCGCCGATCTTCGTGACGATGATCCGCTACTGGGCCTTCGGGCTTTTCACAATCATTCTCGCTTCGAAGATGCACGGCGGTCTCAAGGCGACGGCTCGCACCAAACGCCCCGCCCTGCAGGTGGCCCGCGGCCTGCTGCTTGCGGTTCAGGTGGTTCTGGCCATCACCTGTTTTGCCGTGATCGGCCTTGCCCGTTCGCAGGCGATCTTTTCCGCGACGCCTATCCTGATCGCACTGCTGGCAATGCCGATCCTCGGCGAGCGGGTCGGGTGGCGGCGATGGGCGGCAATCGGCGCCGGGCTTTTCGGAGTGCTGCTGATCCTGAAGCCGGAAGGCGATTTCTTCGACGTGAAGCTGCTTCTCGCCGTCGCCTCCTGCTTCAATTTCGCCTTTTACGTCATCGCCACACGGCTCGTCAGCCGCGACGATTCTTCGACGACCAGCTTCTTCTATACGGGTGTCGTCGGCGCCGTTGCGATGACGCTGATCGGGCCGTTCTACTGGAGCTGGATGTCATCCGGCGACTGGGGCTGGATGGCGCTCGTCTGCATGACCAGCATTTCCAGCCATTATTTCCTCATCCGCGCCTACGATAGTCTCGATGCCGCCGCCGTCCAGCCGCTGACCTATCTGTCGCTTGTCTACGCTTCGATCATCGGCGTGACGATCTATGGCGAAACGCTGAGCCTCAACACGATCGTCGGCTCGGCGATCGTGGTCGCCGCCGGCATCTTCACGGTCTGGCGCGAACATGTTGTGGGACGCAGGGCTGCCAAAGCCAGCGGCGTCGCAGTTGATTGAGTGTCGACCTGCGTTAGCCCGTTTTACACAGATTGGCTTCCAGAATCGCTGCACGCATCTCCGTGACATGCAGTAACCCTAACTGACAGTTTCACTGCAATTTTAGCCAAGCCACTAAAACCATTTCAATTTTTCGGGCGCTATGCTCTCCGACTGTATCCAAGGGAGACAGTATGACCCGCAACTTGAAAATCACGGCAAGAAAGGCCGACCGGCAAAACTGCCGTGTCTTCGGCAGCGTCAAATATCTGAACAGCCAAGTGGATGTCCGCATTCTCAACCTGTCGGCGACCGGCGCCGCCCTGGAGACGAAGACGCCGCTCCATGCCGCTTCCGGCAGCAAGGTGCGCATCGAAGCCGAAAATCTCGGACTGCTCGAAGGCATCATCCGCTGGAAGCACAATGGCCGCATCGGCGTGCAGTTCGATGTGAATTCGAATGCGCGGGCACAGGTCGCCTCCTATTTCCGCTTTTTCCATAAGGAAATACGGCCGGTGCTGGCGGTTCGTCAGCTGAGAGCCGCGACCGGCGGCGACCGCCCACCTCATCCGTCGACGCTGAAAGCGTAGGGCCGCACCGCTATTACGCCGAGGAGCGGCTGAGATCGGTCAGGAGCTGCGGTTGGTGCTGGTGCCGCCCGCGGGCGATGTAGATTGAGGATCTGCCGCCGCCAGCGACTTTCCGTATCGCCGCCGTAAACGTCTCCGCGTTGTCGTCCGCACTGGATGCGTTGCCTCCGAAATCTTTGTCCTTTGCAATCACGACCCTGCTCGTGCCCCTTCCCAAGGGATACTGCCTCAGACTACAAGTTGCGTTTCAAAACCATTGCGCCTTTGCCACTGATTGTTTGCCGTGCTGTCATTTTCGCAGTGTACTCCTCGCCAAATCGTCCTAATTCTGAGGAGCCGGACGATGCACGATCTTTGAAGGAGAGCTTCCATGTCTTCCATTTTCGACGTTGGCTTGATGAGCCGCCGTTCCTTGCTTGGCGGCATTGCCGCCACCTCCGCCCTCGTGCTGCTGCACCCTTTCAGCGCGCGCGCCAGCGCCAACCAGGCGCATCTCCGGCTGATGGAAACGACGGACATTCACGTCAACGTCTTCCCCTATGACTATTATGCCGACAAGCCGAACGACACGATGGGTCTGGCGCGCACCGGAACGATCATCGACGCGATCCGCGCCGAGGCCGTCAACTCGCTGCTGGTCGACAATGGCGACGTCCTCCAGGGCAATCCGATGGGCGACTATATGGCCTATCAGCACGGCATGAAGGACGGCGACGTCCATCCCGTGATCAAGGCGATGAACACGCTCGGCTATACCGTCGGCACGCTCGGAAATCACGAGTTCAACTACGGCCTCGACTTCATGTTCAAGGTGCTGTCGGGCGCCAACTTCCCCTTCGTCTGCGCCAACCTGACCAAAGGTCAGCTCGCCTCGGACCCGAAGCAGGACGACCTTTTCTTCAAACCCTACGTCGTCGTGGAAAAGCAGATCAAGGACGGCGCCGGCAAGGAGAGCCCGGTCAAGATCGGCTTCATCGGCTTCGTGCCGCCGCAGATCATGCTCTGGGATATCAAGAACCTCGAGGGTAAGGCGCAGACGCGCGACATCGTCGAGGCCGCCAAAGCCTGGGTCCCGGCGATGAAGGAGGCAGGCGCCGATATCGTCATCGCACTCTCCCACTCCGGCATCGACGGAGCCGCGCCGTCCGAAAAAATGGAAAACGCGTCGCTGCATCTGGCCGCAGTCGACGGGATTGACGCGATCTTCACCGGTCACCAGCATCTCGTCTTCCCCGGTCCGAAGAGCTGGGACGGCATCGCCAATGCCGACCCGGTCAAGGGCACACTGCATGGCAAGCCCGCCGTGATGGCAGGCTTCTGGGGCTCGCATCTCGGCCTTATCGACCTGCTCTTGGAAAAGGACGGCAACAGCTGGAAGATCGTCGATTTCACCTCGGAAGCCCGGCCGATCTATCATCGCGACGACAAGAAGAAAGTAGTCGCCGATTACGCCGACAAGAAAGAGGTGGTCGAGGCCGCCAAATCAGAGCATGAGGCGACGCTCGCCTATGTCCGCACGCCCGTCGGCAAGACCTCCGCGCCGCTCTATTCCTATTTCGCGCTCGTCGCCGACGATCCTTCCGTCCAGGTCGTCAGCCAGGCTCAGACCTGGTACATCAAGCAGATGCTCGCCGACACCGAATTCAAGGATCTGCCGGTGCTTTCGGCTGCGGCTCCCTTCAAGGCCGGCGGTCGCGGCGGCGCGGATTATTATACCGACGTTCCGGCCGGCGATATCGCCATCAAGAACGTCGCCGACCTCTACCTCTATCCGAACACGGTGCAGGCGGTCGCCATCACCGGCGCGCAAGTGAAGAACTGGCTCGAAATGTCGGCCGGCATGTTCAATCATATCGAAGCCGGATCGAAGGATGCGCCGCTGCTCAACAATGACTTCCCGTCCTATAATTTCGATGTCATCGACGGGGTGACCTATCAGATCGACCTGTCGCAGCCGCCGAAATATGATTCCTCCGGCAAGGCCATCAATCCGGATGCCAACCGCATCCAGAATCTCAACTTTAATGGCAAGCCGATCGATCCGGCTCACAAGTTCGTCGTCGTCACCAACAACTACCGCGCCGGCGGCGGCGGCAATTTCCCGGAGATTGCAGCGGATAAGGTGATCTTCCAGGCGCCTGATACCAATCGCGACGTCATCGTCCGTTATGTCCACGACCAAGGCACGATCAATCCGTCGGCCGATGCGAACTGGACCTTCAAGCCGCTGCCGGGCACGACCGTTACCTTCGACAGCGGCCCGAAGGCAAAACAGTTCCTCGCTGCAGTCAAGAGCGTCAAGATCGAGGAGGCCGGCGACGGTGCCGACGGCTTCTCGAAGTTCCGGCTGGTCCTTTAAGCGGAGACAGACAGCGAAGGCGCGGCCGCGCGCCTTCGTCATTCGGCCGCAAGCGGCGAAACGGTGTCGCGCAGTTCCGCCATCTGGGCGTGGAAATCGGCTTGGTTGGGGCAGAAGGAAAGCCGGGTGCGGAACGCCTCGATCATCCAGGCGGCGGCAGGTCCGGGCGGGTTCGCGAGCTGGCGCATCGAATAGATGGCATACTCGCCCTGCTCATAGGCATCCAGATCGAGATGGACGAGCGCGCCGCTCCGCAAGTCGTCATGCAAGATCGAGGCCGGAAGACCGCCCCAGCCCAGCCCGGCCTTGATAAGCTGATGTTTCGTCGCGATATCACTGACACGCCAGGTCTTGTAGGACAGGACGTTGAAATCCCGCCCCTTCGTGCGGCCTGAGGCGTCGCTAACGACGAGTTGCACTTCCTCGCGCACGTCGCCGAGTGTCAAGGGCCGGCTGATTTGGGCTAGCGGATGGTTGGGCGCGGCAACGGGCAACATGAAGGAGTGGCCGATTCGCTCGGTGATGAGCGAATCATCTTGCTTGAGGACAGCGCCGCCGATGCCGATCGTCACCTTGCCCGTTAATATGAGATCCATGACCATTCCGAGCTCGCCGACGTTGAGGTTCAATGAAACGGTCGGAAACCTCTCGCGGAATTCGTGCAGCACGTCCACCACGGCCCGCGAGGGCACCATGACGCTGATGGCCACGGAGACCTCCGCTTCGAGACCTTCCCTCAGGCTTTTGACACGAGCCCGCATGACCTGCAGGTCACCGAGAATGCGACGCGCATCCTCGAGCATCGCCTTGCCCGCCTCGGTCAGCTTCGGCTGACGTGCGCCAGAACGCTCAAACAGCGGCACTTCGAGCTGCGCCTCCAAGTTGGCGATCGTATAGCTGATGACCGATTGCGCCCGGTTCAATGCCCGCGAAGCGGCCGAGAAGCTGCCGGTTTCGGCAACGGTCAAAAACACCTGCAATTGATCCAGGGTGGGGTTCGGAAGCATCTTCCATCCATTCCATCGATAGCTTCGATCGACATTATCTCCGTTTTTTCGATAGCAGGCCAGACTTATTTTCCTGTTCGACACCGCGGCTCATCTCCCAGCAACGAGCCGTTCCGTTCAATTCGAAAGGAAATGATCCATGTCGTCCATTCTTCTTCTGACGTCCAGCCCGCGTGCCGAATCGCTCTCGACCCCGATCGCCGCCGATCTCGCCGAGAAGCTGAAAAACCAGAAGCCGGGCAGCGTCGTCGTCCGCCGCGACCTTGCCGCCACGCCGCTGCCGCATATCGACGACCTCTTCACCGGCGCGATCCGCAAGCCGGCGGAAGCCCGCACCGCCGAAGAGATGGCCGCGATCAAGACCTCCGACGAACTCGTCGCCGAGCTGTTTGCCGCCGACACGATCGTCATCAGCACCGGCCTTATCAACTTCAACATCTATTCGTCGCTGAAGACGTGGATCGACAATGTCGCCCGGGCAGGCGTGACCTTCAAGTACACGGAAAGCGGCCCGGTCGGCCTCGTAACCGGCAAGAAGGTTTATGTGGTCCTTGCTTCCGGCGGCGTCTACTCGCAGGGACCGGCTGCTCCCCTGAACCATGCCGTGCCTTACCTCAAATCGGTTCTCGGCTTCCTCGGCATCACCGACATCGAGACCATCTATGTCGAAGGCCTTGCTTTCGGCCCGGAAGCCGCCGAAAAGGCCATTGGCGCCGCCAAGTCGCGCGTCGAGGAAATCGCACTCGCAGCCTGATCGGCTTCCGAATCCTCCATTGAACGGCCGGCACCTGCTGGCCGTTCGTCATTTGCCGATATCGGCGACGAAATCCCGGATCGTCTCCAGGATTTCGCCCGAAAGAGGCTCATCCGAGGAAACCCTGGCAAGGCCGACGCCGCCTGCCATCATGGCGAAAGCCATGATTGCCTTTCGCCGTCTTTCCCCTTCATTTGCTCCGGTGGCCTTGCCGGCCAAAGCCTGGAAATTGCGTTCGAGCCGCTCCGTGGCAATGCGCCGCGCCTTCTCGCTGCTGCGCGCGATATCGGAGGTCAGCGCGGCGAAAGGGCAGCCTTCGCCAGGATTGTCGCGATGATAGGCGCTGACATAGCGATCGGCGACATCGGCAGCCGTCATCTTCGCGGGGTCCACACCCTCTGCTTCCAGCCTGCGCCCCCATGAATCGAAAGCGGACTCGATCGCTTCGGCGACGAGATCGTCACGGGAGGCGAAGTGCTTGTAGAAGCCGCCGACGGTCAGCCCGGCCTCCTTCATCAGGTCGGCGACGCCGATGCCTTCCAACCCCTCTTCGCGCAACCGCTTTGACGCAGTCTCGACGATTTTCTCGTGCGTCTTCTGTTTTTCCAGCTGCGAACGGCCCATCGGACTCTCCCGTATTGCCTCTTGACTCATGTGGATTGCAATCATAATCCTTATAGATAGCGATCGTAATCCAGATCGTTGTCATTTCCAAGAGGAGCATGAATCATGCGTCTAAGAAACAAGGTCGCCCTGATCACCGGCGGAAACAGCGGTATCGGTCTTGCGACTGCCAAAGTCTTCATCGACGAGGGTGCCAAGGTGGTGATCACCGGCCGCAACCCGGAAACGCTTGCCGCCGCCGAAAAGGCGCTTGGGGCCGGTGTGCTGGCGCTGAACGTCGATGTCACCGATGCCGTCGCCACCGAGAAGGCTTTTGCGGAAGCGGCCGCGAAGGTCGGTAAGTTCGACATCGTCTTCGCCAACGCCGGCATCGGCGGCGCAACACCGCTCGGTGACACATCGCCGGAGCAGTTCAATCGGATCATCAACACCAACCTGACCGCAGTGTTCTTCACCGTGCAAGCAGCCCTGCCGCATCTCAGCGACGGCAGTTCGGTGATCCTCAACGGCTCGGTGCATGCCGTGCTCGGCGCTCCCGGCTGGTCGGCCTATGCGGCGACGAAGGCTGCGGTGCGCGCCATGACGCGCAATATGGCGTCGGAACTTGCGCCGCGCGGCATCCGCGTCAACCAGGTGACGCCAGGCGGCACGAAGACGCCGATCTGGTCGCCGATGGCACCAACGGAAGATGCGATGTCGGCGCTCGAGGCTCGCATGGGCGGCCTGAGCCCGCTCGGCCGCATGAGCGAAGCCGAGGAAATCGCCAAGGCAGCGCTCTATCTCGCCTCGAACGATTCTGCCAACGTCACCGGCATAGAAATCACCGTCGATGGCGGCATGACGAGCGCGCCGTCGGGCGCCAAGATCTTCCGTGCCGCCTGACTGCAGCAGGGGTTGGCAAAACCTGCCCAGCCCCCGCTCCCTGCGCAGCCAGCCTTGCTACGGCTACTTTATCCCAACTCTTACGCATGGCGCGGGTGAGCAATACGAAATAGGACGATTGCCACATTGAGGGTGGCAAAAACCATAGGCTTGAAGGAATCTGTTCGATTTCTCAACATCCCAAACAGCGCAACGCCGCGCTGCGGTGGGTGACGCGACCCGCCGCCTAACTTGATTGCACCATGGCGGAGCGGCCGACGACGCAATTGCGGCCGCTTTTCTTTGCCGCGTAGAGCCTGCCGTCGGCGGCGGTGAGCACCGTCGTAAAGCTTATGCCGTCCTCGTCAGCGGTCGCAACGCCGATGCTGACCGTGACCGGCTTATCGTCCGGTGTTTTGACGCTGGTCTCGATCGTCCAGCGCAGGCGTTCGGCAAGGAGCAACCCTTCCTCATGGCTTGTGCCGGGGCAGACGGCGACGAATTCCTCGCCGCCGAAGCGGAAGATGCGGTCGCTGGACCGCAGCGTCGTGCCGAGACGGGCGGCTATCGCCCTCAGCACCTCATCGCCCTGAAGATGGCCATGACCATCGTTGACATCCTTGAAGTGATCGGCGTCAATAATGAGGACGGTGGCAAGCAGCCCCTGCCTCAAGGCCTCGCGCAGCATCACCGGCGCTTCGAGTTCCATGCGTGTGCGGTCATAGACGCCGGTAAGCATATCGCGGCCGGTGCGCTCCAGAAGGTCATTATAGCGCTCGCGAAAGGTGAGATCACTGAAAACGTCGCTGATGGAGCGCGCGGCGGCGTCAGCGCCAAGGCGGCGGATCCGATATTCATAGACAGCAAACATCGCCCCATAGAGGCCGACGGAGAGCATCTTCGCCTTCAAGCCACCCCAGAATACGGCGACTGGAACATCGAGGAAATAGTGCAGTGCGGCAAAGAAGCCGATCTGGTCGAAAGTCAGCAGCACAAAGCCGGAGATCATGAAACGCAGGACGACACGCCTGCGGAAGAAATCGCCGAGCTTTTCGTAGAGCAGGATGATGCCGAGCGAATCGACATAGAGAAGCGCCGTGCCCCAAATCATCAGCCAGCCCATCTCTTTCAGGAAATCGACGTCGGGCGTGTGGTTCGACGACAGCTGCAGCGGCTGGTGCAGTTGCAGCACCCAGGCGATGCCGACGGTCAGCAGATTACCGAGAAATAGGCCGTAGATCGGCTGGCGCACCGTCGCGGCATCCTCCCACAGATACAGCATCAGGATCATCATCAGCTTGCCGGAGAAGAAGACGGATGAGCCCGGCGACACATCGCCGAACGGCAGCGAGACGTAAAAGACCGCCGCCAGATAAGTCTCCATGAAATGCATGACGCCGAGCGCCGTCAGAAAGACGCCGAGGCCAAGCCGATGGCGGAAATGCAGAAGCGTCACCATCAGCACGAAATAGGCGATGGCTTCGACGACGAAGAGCGCGAGGTTCAGCGCTTCCATGACAACACCTCGGCTTCAGGCCGGTGCCTTCGGCACCCTGCCGGCACGGCGGCGGATCCAATGATCGAGCGTCTGAAAAAGTGGAACACGAGGGCAGCCCTGCAAATCCTGCAGGCAATAGCTTTCACCGCAATCCTTTAAGATTACGTATGCAAACCTGCTTCCTTCTAGAGCGCAAGTCACGGTGTTGAAAAGCAACGGGATTTCCGGGCTGCGGCCGATTCCGATTGATCGGGATCGATTTCAGACCTGACGAACCTTCTCGCCGTCACCGAAGAGCGACGAACCATGCTGATCGATAATCTGCTGAGCCTTGCGAACCGTGCATTCGATCGCATCGTCGGAGGAGGAAAACATATCGGCGCGGATGAAATTGCGCACCAGCACCTCGTCGCCGACCTTCTTTTCGATACGGCCGGCAAGGCGATACTGACTGCCCTCCTTGCGCGGCTCCGCATAGATCGTGCAATCGCCATAAAGCTGCGGCTCGCCGGACGGGGCTGCCGCCTCACCGGCCGGTTTGCCGCCGCCGGAGAACATCGAAAAGAGATTTGAAATGAACGAAGCCATGTCGTGTCTCTAGCACGACGCCCTTCCGATCGCCAAGTCAAATGATCAGGTTAGCGAGGATCTCGTTTTCGGTGATATCCTCGTAACCCATGCCGGAAGCTTCGAAATTTGCAACCAGTCGGGCAAAATTCTCAGGCGCCTTGGTTTCGATGCCGATCAGGATGGAGCCGAAGTTGCGCGCCGATTTTTTCAGATATTCGAAGCGGGCGATATCGTCGTCGGGGCCGAGCAGATTGAGGAAATCCCGGAGCGCTCCCGGACGTTGGGCCAGCCTGAGGATAAAGTATTTCTTCAGCCCTGCGTAACGCATGGCTCTTTCCTTTACGTCAGGCAGGCGCTCGAAATCGAAATTGCCGCCGGAGACGACGGCGACGATGGTCTTGCCGCGGATCGGTTGGGCGTCCATCGCGGCGATTGCCGTCAGCGACAGGGCGCCCGCCGGCTCCAGCACGACGCCCTCGACGTTCAGCATCTCCTGGATGGTGACGCAGATGGCGTTTTCCGGCATCAGCTGCACTTGGCTTGCCGGAAAATCGCGAAGGGCGGCGAAATTCAGGTCGCCGATGCGGGCGACCGCTGCGCCGTCAACGAAATTGTCGACCTTGGCAAGCGTCGTCACCTTGCCTGCCTCGATGCTGCGCCTGAGGCTTGGCGCACCGGCCGGTTCGGCGAAGACGAAGGCCGATTTCGGCACGATGCCCTCGAGATAACCGGTGATGCCGGCGGCCAGTCCACCGCCGCCGACGGGCAGAACCACCATATCGGGCACGGTTCCCTCGGGCAGCTGCTGCATGATCTCGGCAGCGACCGTCGCCTGCCCCTCGATGATATCGGCATGGTCGAAGGGCGGCACCATGACGCCGCCGACCGCCTCGACATGCTCGCGCGCCGCCTGATAGCACTGATCGAAAAAGTCGCCGAACAGCCGGATAGTGATGAATTCAGCGCCGAACATGCGGGTCTTCTCGATTTTCTGCTGCGGCGTCGTCACCGGCATGAAGACGACGCCCGGCACGCCGAAATGACGGCAGACATAGGCAAAGCCTTGGGCGTGGTTGCCGGCCGAGGCACAGACGAAGGTTTTGCCGGCCGCCCCCTGCCCGATCGCCTTGCGGAAAAAATTGAAGGCGCCGCGGATCTTATAGGAGCGCACCGGCGACAGATCCTCGCGCTTCAGCCAAATATCGGCACCGTAGCGGGCCGAGAGATGGTCATTGAGCTGCAGCGGCGTTGCCGGAAAGAGGCTGCGCATTGCCTCTTCGGCGCTTTCGACGTCAAGTCTCGTCACGGGCGTGGTCCATTCTCATGATTGGTCACCGCCGCTATGGCACAGGCCGGCGGCTAAAGGAAAGGTTGAATGACCGGCCGGCTCAGCCCATAGAGCCTTTCTTAAGCCAATTGCAAAATCGGCGGCAGATGAACTGATTTTAACTGTCAATGGAAAGGCCTGCCACTTATATGGAGCGATGATGATCTTCAAATTCGCAAGACCGCTCGCCTGGCTGCTGCTCGCCCTCATCCTGTTTGTCACGGTTTCGCCGATCGGGCTGAGACCGGACACGGTGACGACGGTCGATGCGGACCGCGGCACCGCCTATGTTCTGCTCGGCCTTGCCTTTGCGCTCGCCTATCCGAAGCAGTGGAAACTGGTGACCGTGCTGCTGATCATTGGGGCGGTCGCCATCGAATATCTGCAGTATTTCGCGCCGACCCGCCATCCGCGCCTGCATGACGCAGGCATCAAGGCCATGGGCGCTGCCCTCGGCCTCGCTGCCGGCTGGGTGATCAACAGATGGCGCGAGAGCAGAGCTCCAAACAGCCTGCCTTTCACAGAACGCTGACTATTGCGGATCAGAAACCCGGCAAATCCGTTGCCCAGAAAAACAGCGGTATCACAGCCACAACAGTTGCAAGAATAAATGCGACGCTCGTCCTGAAGATCCGGACGCGCCGAACCCTGGTCCCGCTCCAATCGTAAACCATCGTCTTACTCCCACAAGACAACACTTACTCTACCGCCGCGGCGCAATCCTTGCACCGAAAATGTCATTGTCAAGCAATAACGCGCTCTTACGCGCAAGATACAGGCATATTCCAACAGGATCATAACGATTGTTGCAGCTAACCGGGGCATTATCGAACCGGTCCGCCTTCGTTCCTGACGGAACTACGGCGCGACAAACTTCGCTTGGCTGCTCTCTTCGGCTCGCCGAGCCGAAGCTCACAGAGCGTAGGCTGGTGCGGGCGACGGGGATCGAACCCGTATAGCCTAAGGCCGAGGGATTTTAAGTCCCTTGCGTCTACCAGTTTCGCCACGCCCGCTTGCGGCGTTTTCAATATCTTGCGTCATGGGCGATGGGAAGAGCCGTGGGGCGTAAAAATAATATTGGCTCTGCCGGCAGCGCCACGGAATGAATGGGCAGGTATTTTAACGCGAAAGTGACTGTCGGCGCCGCTCGTTTCGTCTGGCCCGAGAAACTGAAAAGGCGCGGCGGGCTCACGCCCATCGCGCCTTCATCATTTACGCATCGAGATCAAGCGAGCTTGGCAGCGAGCCGGGCGACATGGGCGCCCTGGTATTTGGCGCCTTCGAGTTCGATCTCGGAAGGCTGGCGCGAACCGTCGCCGTTGGTGATGGTGGAGGCGCCGTAAGGCGAGCCGCCCTTGACTTCCTCAGTGCCCATCTGGCCCTGGAAGGCGTAAGGCAGACCGGCGACGACCATGCCCTGGTGCAGGAAGGTGGGGATGAAGCCGAGGATGGTCGATTCCTGGCCGCCATGCTGGGTCGCCGAAGAGGTGAAGACCGAACCGATTTTGCCGACGAGCTTGCCGGTGAACCAAAGGCCGCCCGTCTGGTCCCAGAAATTGCGCATCTGCGAGGCGACCGTGCCGAAGCGGGTGCCGGCGCCGACGATGATTGCGTCATAATCCGTCAGTTCATCGACGGTGGCGATCGGCGCGGCCTGGTCGATCTTGTAGTGAGAGGCCTTGGCGACCTCTTCCGGTACCAGTTCCGGGACGCGCTTGACGGTGACGTCGGCACCAGCCGACCTCGCGCCTTCAGCAACGGCATAGGCCATGGTTTCGATATGGCCATAGGCCGAGTAATAAAGAACGAGAACTTTCGCCATCTTCCATTTTCCTTGAAACAGCGGGGAATTTCGTAACCGGCGGATTTCTACCAGCGCCCAGGGCCGAAGGTAGCCCTGCGCGGGAGAACTCAGTGTTCAACGTGCGTAGACGAAAATTCGCTTGCGGTTCTGATTTGGCGCGAAAGTGACGCATCGGCTCGTTCTAAAGAGCATGGTATCGTCCGAAATCGCTCATCCTTTTCGGCATTACGCGCGCGTGTTTGCAAAGCAGCCTGAGGGCGCTACCTATTGACCAGCCTCACATCACGGAACATCCTATGAGCCATGACACCGTCGTCACCGCCGCCATGCTCGCCATCGGCGACGAACTCCTTTCCGGCCGCACCAAGGACAAGAATATCGGCCACCTCGCCGATCTGCTCACCCTGTCAGGCATAGATCTCAAGGAAGTGCGAATCGTCGCCGACGACGAGCAGGCGATCGTCGAGGCGCTGAATGCGCTTCGCGCTCGCTATGACTACGTCTTCACCTCGGGCGGCATCGGGCCGACGCATGACGACATCACCGCCGATGCGATCGCCAAAGCTTTCGGCCTGCCCTGCGAATATGACGAAGCGGCGATGACGCTGCTGGCCGATATGTACCGTCGCCGCGAGATGGAATTCACCGAGGCGCGCCAGCGCATGGCCCGCATGCCGCGGGGTGCCGCCCATATCCCCAATCCGGTGTCGACGGCACCCGGCTTCATCATCGGCAATGTCTATGTCATGGCCGGCGTGCCGCAGGTCTTTCAGGCGATGGTCGACAATGTGCTGCCGACGCTTCGGACCGGCACGCCGGTTCTCTCGCTCGCCATCGCCTGCCCTTATGGCGAAGGTGATATCGGCACGCCCCTTGCCGCGATCCAGAAAGCGCATCCGGATACCAGCATCGGTTCCTACCCGCGTTATATCGGCCAGAAATTCTCGACCGAGATCGTCGTGCGCGGCCGCACGCAGGCGGCAATCGATGCGGCCGGCGCCGAGGTCCACGCGATGATCGACGCCATCCGCCGGAACAAGGAGATCGCAGAAAACCATTCCGCCGAGGCATGAGAAGCCGGACTTGATCCTCGTCAAGGAAGAACGGGAGAACGGTCTGGTGCATTCCGTCCCTCGCGCACGTCATTTCAGCGCAAGGAGAATTGATATGTCTTACAAAACTATTCTCGCCATTCTCGATACGGCAGACAATAGCGCCGCCGTTGCCGATTTTGCCTTTGCCGTTGCCGCCGAAGACGGTGCTCACGTGATCGGCCTGCATGCCGAAACCATACCGGCCGTGCCGCTGGTGGCGCCGATGGAAATTCCCGATCCCGTCGCCGTCCAGGCGCTGCAGGATATGGCGCATAGTGAAACGGTCGCCGTGGAACGCATCTTTCGCGCCAAAGCGCAGGCCGCCGACGCCTCCTCGGAATGGCGCAGCTTTGCCACCTCCACCGGCTACGGTTCCGCACCGCTGATCGAAAGCGCCCGCAGCGCCGATCTTCTGATCGCATCGCAGGCCGACCCGGCCAACCCCTCCGACAGCCATGTCGACGTCGACGGCTTCCTCTTCGAAGCCGGCCGGCCGGTGCTGATGATCCCTTACGTCATCCGCCAGCCGAAGCCGATCAAGCGCGTGCTGATCGCCTGGAACGGCTCGAAGGAGGCGGCGCGCGCGACCTTCGATGCGCTGCCCTTCCTGAAAGCGGCCGAGGAAGTGGAGATTTTTTCGGTCGACCGGGCCGATACCGCTCTGCAGTCGCCGCTCACATCAGGCGCCGAGATCGCCGCCGCACTTGCACGCCATAGCGTGAAGACGACGCTCGCGACGGGCCACAGCGTCGACAGGAATACCTCGCATGTCATCGAAAACCGGCTGTCGGACAGCAGCATCGATCTTCTCGTCATGGGCGCCTATACCCATTCCCGGCTTTGGCAGGCGATCTTCGGCGGCACGACGAAGAGCCTGCTGCAATCAATGACGGCGCTGACCCTGTTGTCGCGATGAGCGGCTCCTCTTGCGTTTTACCGGCAAATCCCGCTAATTGCTGCGACCGATGAAGGCTTCGAGCCCCGGCCATGCCTCGCGCAGCAGCTCGCGATCTCGCGCAGTTCCGGCTGCGCGATTTGTGTTTTGCCGCTGAAGCCGTCCGGTCGCCGGTCAACGGCGTTTCGTCTCTATTCATGCCGCGGAGCAGCCCGATGTCCCTTCCCGATAAAGCCTTTCCCGTTTCCTGGGATCAATTCCACCGCGATGCGCGCGCCCTTGCCTGGCGGCTTGCCGGCCTCGATCAAGCCTTCAAGGCGATCGTCTGCATCACCCGCGGCGGCCTGGTGCCGGCCGCGATCATCTCCCGGGAACTGAACATCCGGCTGATCGAGACAGTCTGCATCGCCTCCTATCATGACTATGTGAATCAGGGCGACATGGTGCTGCTCAAGGGAATTGCGCCCGAGCTTGCCGAAAACGGCGGCGAAGGCGTGCTGGTCGTCGACGATCTGACGGATACCGGCAAAACCGCGGCGCAGGTTCGCACCATGCTGCCGAAGGCGCATTTCGCCTGCGTCTACGCCAAGCCGAAGGGTGTGCCGACCGTCGACACCTTCATCACCGAGGTCAGCCAGGACACCTGGATCTATTTCCCCTGGGACATGGGCTTCACCTACCAGGAACCGATCGCCAAGGGCGCTGGCGCGCGCTGATCGCCGCAAACCCGCATTGCGCCGTCATCCTCGGCGCACTTTAGACAGCGCTGATTTCCTCAGCGAATCGGCAAGCTCATTTGCGCCGGAAATGCCATCACAAGATTTGCCGCAGGACACTTTTTTGCCGCTGCGGCACTTTCCTTAGCCGGTAACGTCCGCAAGTCATTGTATTTTCAGCGCTCCCTGGCTTTCCCCAATCTCCACAGGCGCGTCCACAAGATGTTGTGGTTACCATTCAATTAAAAACCAGCCCTTGACGGAATCAGCGGTTTCAAACTTTACTGTTCCTGATGTTGCGGCGGCGACAGGACCGGAGGTACGAGCCCGGTTCCCTTTGAAAAACAAGACGCAGAATCAGGCTGTTGTGCCGGAACCGGCCTAAGCCAGAGAGGATTTCTGCGCGGTTTTCTGCCTCCAAAAAAAGTGACATCGGGGCTGGCGATAATAAGCTGTTAATACTATATTTAGTGTTTGCAGCCACCATCACCACAAGATACAGGAAGGACATCTCCGGATGACACCCCTGTCACGATACGGAAACGAGACTGGCTGCACGACGACAATGTGCCGCCGGATAGGAAATTTGCGCCCTGGGGACGGGCGCCAACGCGAGGTCAAGACTATGCGCATCGAACGTCGTTTCACGAAGGCCGGCCAAGGCGCCTATGCGGATATCGAATTCCGTAAGGCGACGAGCGAGATCAAGAACCCGGATGGGTCAATCGTCTTCCGCCTCGAGAATATCGACGTGCCTGCGCAGTTCTCCCAGGTCGCGACCGACGTTCTGGCGCAGAAGTATTTCCGCAAGGCCGGCGTCCCCACTCGGCTGAAGAAGGTCGAGGAGAATGACGTTCCTTCCTTCCTGTGGCGCTCCGTTCCCGATGATGCGGCGCTGAAGACCCTGCCCAAGGAGGAGCAGACCGGCTCCGAAATCGATGCGCGCCAGGTCTTCGATCGCCTCGCCGGCACCTGGACCTATTGGGGCTGGAAGGGCGGCTATTTCTCTTCGGAAGAAGATGCTGCCGCCTTCAAGGACGAGCTTGCCTATATGCTCGCCACCCAGCGGGTCGCTCCGAACTCGCCGCAGTGGTTCAACACCGGCCTGCACTGGGCCTATGGCATCGACGGCCCCGGCCAGGGCCATTTCTATGTCGACCCCTTCACCGGCAAGCTGACCAAGTCCAAGTCCGCCTACGAACACCCGCAGCCGCATGCCTGCTTCATCCAGTCGGTCGAGGACGATCTCGTCAACGAAGGCGGCATCATGGACCTCTGGGTGCGTGAAGCGCGCCTGTTCAAATACGGCTCCGGCACCGGCTCCAACTTCTCCATGCTGCGCGGCGAAGGCGAGAAGCTTTCCGGCGGCGGCCGCTCCTCCGGCCTGATGAGCTTCCTGAAGATCGGCGACCGCGCCGCCGGCGCCATCAAATCGGGCGGCACGACCCGCCGCGCCGCCAAGATGGTGGTCGTCGACATCGACCATCCCGATATCGAGGAATACATCAACTGGAAGGTCAAGGAAGAGCAGAAGGTTGCGGCTCTCGTCACCGGCTCCAAGATCGTCGCCAGGCACCTGAAGGCGATTATGAAGGCCTGCTTCAATTGCGAAGGCGACAACGGCGATTGCTTCGACCCGGCCAAGAACCCTGCCCTGAAGCGCGAGATCCGCGCCGCCAAGAAGGATCAGGTTCCGGAGAACTACGTCCAGCGCGTCATCCAGTTCGCCCGCCAAGGCTACAAGGATCTCGAATTCAAGACCTACGACACGGACTGGGATTCGGAAGCCTATCTGACGGTATCGGGCCAGAACTCCAACAACTCCGTCTCGATCAAGGACGACTTCCTGCGCGCCGTCGAGAACGACGGCGAATGGAAGCTGACCGCCCGCAAGGACGGCAAGGTCATGAAGACGCTGAAGGCGCGCGACCTCTGGGAAACGATTTCCTATGCCGCCTGGGCTTCGGCCGATCCGGGCATCCATTTCAACACGACGATGAACGACTGGCACACCTCGCCGGCCGGCGGCCCGATCCGCGGCTCGAACCCGTGCTCGGAATACATGTTCCTCGACGACACGGCCTGCAACCTCGCTTCGCTGAACCTCTTGCAGTTCAAGGACAAGGCCACCAAGCGCATCAATATCGGCGACTACGAACATGCCGTTCGCCTGTGGACCGTCGTGCTCGAAATCTCGGTCTTGATGGCGCAGTTCCCGTCGAAGCGCATTGCCGAACTCTCCTACGAATACCGCACGCTCGGCCTCGGCTACGCCAATATCGGCGGCCTGCTGATGTCGTCGGGCATCCCCTACGACTCCGCTGAGGCCCGTGCCATCGCCGGTTCGCTGACGGCGATCATGACCGGCGTCTGCTATGCGACCTCGGCTGAAATGGCCGGCGAGCTCGGCCCGTTCCCGAATTTCGCGCCGAACCGCGAGAGCATGCTCAGGGTCATCCGCAACCATCGCCGCGCCGCTTACGGCGAAACCTCCGGCTATGAGGCGCTGTCGATCGATCCGGTCGCGCTGATCCATTCGGAAAACCCCGACCAGGATCTCGCCGCCCATGCCAAATCGGCCTGGGACAAGGCGCTCGAACTCGGCGAAAAGCACGGCTACCGCAATGCCCAGGTTTCGGTCATCGCCCCCACGGGCACGATCGGCCTCGTCATGGATTGCGACACGACGGGCATCGAGCCTGACTTCGCCCTCGTCAAGTTCAAGAAGCTCGCCGGCGGCGGCTACTTCAAGATCATCAACCGCGCCGTGCCGGAAGCGCTGCGCACGCTCGGCTATTCGGAAAGCCAGATCGCCGAGATCGAAGCCTATGCAGTCGGCCACGGCAACCTGAACCAGGCGCCGGCGATCAACCCGTCGACGCTGAAGGCCAAGGGCTTCACCGACGAGAAGGTGGAAGCCGTCAACGCCGCGCTGAAGAGCGCCTTCGACATCAAGTTCGTCTTCAATCAGTGGACGCTCGGCGCCGACTTCCTGAAGGACACGCTGAAGGTTTCCGACGAGCAGCTCGCCGACATGAGCTTCAACCTGCTCGACCATATGGGCTTCTCGAAGAAGGACATCGAAGCCGCCAACATCCATGTCTGTGGTGCGATGACGCTGGAAGGCGCGCCCTTTCTCAAGGCCGAGCATCTGCCGGTCTTCGATTGCGCCAATCCCTGCGGCAAGATCGGCAAGCGTTACCTCTCCGTGGAAAGCCATATCCGCATGATGGCGGCTGCCCAGCCCTTCATCTCGGGCGCGATTTCCAAGACGATCAATATGCCGAACGAGGCAACCGTCGAGGATTGCAAGAACGCCTATATGCTCTCTTGGAAGCTCGGTCTGAAGGCCAATGCCCTCTACCGTGACGGCTCCAAGCTGTCGCAGCCGCTCAATGCCTCGCTGATCGAGGATGAAAACGACGAGGATGCGCTGGAGGAGCTGCTGCAGGCGCCGGTCGCCGCCCAAGCCGTTACCGTCACGGAGAAGATCATCGAACGGGTGATCGAGCGTGTTTCGCGCGAACGCGAGAAGCTGCCGAACCGCCGCCAGGGCTATACCCAGAAGGCCACCGTGGGCGGACACAAGGTCTATCTCAGAACCGGCGAATTCGGCGACGGCCGCCTCGGCGAGATCTTCATCGACATGCACAAGGAAGGGGCTGCCTTCCGTGCGATGATGAACAATTTCGCCATCGCCATCTCGCTCGGCCTGCAATATGGCGTGCCGCTCGAGGAATATGTCGAGGCCTTCACCTTCACCAAGTTCGAGCCGGCCGGCATGGTCATCGGTAACGATGCCATCAAGAACGCCACCTCGATCCTCGACTACGTCTTCCGTGAACTGGCCGTCTCCTATCTCGGCCGTCATGACCTCGCGCATGTCGATACGTCGGATTTCTCGAACACGGCGCTCGGCAAGGGCATTCAGGAAGGCAAGACCAACCTGCTCTCCACCGGCTGGACCCGCGGCTACAAGCCGACGCTGGTGCCCGGCACCGGCGGCGAACGGCAGGTCGGCGAACCCAAGGGTGCGGCCACCGCAGCCCCTGCCCGCGCCGCCTCCACCGGCACGGTAACAGCATTTGCAGGTGCCGCTGCCCGCAAGCTGGAACCGACGGTTGCCGTCTCCACCTCCGAGATCGTCGCCTTCAAGCGCGATTACGAGGAGCGCGCCAAGGAATTGGCCGAGGAGATTGCCGAAGAGGTGCTCGAGGAAATCGCCAGCGACGCCACCGCCCTCTTCTCCGACAAGGCGGCAGCCGACGCGGCAACGGCCAAGGCCGAAGCCAAGAAGATGGAAGCCGAACGCCGCCAGCGCTCGATCATGCAGGGCTATACCGGCAACATGTGCTCGGAGTGCCAGAACTTCACGATGGTGCGGAACGGCACCTGCGAAAAGTGCGACACATGCGGTGCGACGAGCGGGTGCAGCTGAGCAGGATTGCGGTTCTTCAGTGTTTTAAGGAATAGACTTCAAGTCTGGTCAAAAGCGTTGGCCATTTCCGACAGAAGAAATGGCCAACCCGATACAGGAGGCCGTCCGGGCACTAACAAGTGCCCGGAGAATCCTCTGAGGAACAAATAGAGAAACAATCGCAAGAGCAGCGAAACGCCCTATCCGCGGGATGCTCAAGTTCGTAAACGTAAGACGAGACAACTGGACCTGCCAGTGACATCCGTTTATTTTGCGAGCTGTATCGCAGGCGGCCTTCATGCTCCGGGAGTCACCACGAAACGAAGCGACGCCGAAACCATGCTGCCGAAACGCCGCCTCATCCTTCTGCGCCACGCCAAATCCGCCTGGCCCGACGGTGTGTCCGACTATGAACGGCCATTGGCGGATCGCGGGCGCAAGGCAGCACCCGTTATCGGCACCTATATGAGGCGCGAAAAGCTGATCCCCGATTTAGCCCTCGTCTCGCCGGCCCGCCGGGCGCAGGAAACCTGGAAGCTTGTCCGCGGGGCCCTTTTGAAAAAGATCCCCGAACGCGAAGCGGCGGATATCTACGAGGTATCGGGGGAGCGCATCCTCGATGTGATCCGAGCCGTCGAACCTAGCATTCGCACGCTGCTCATCGTCGGCCACAATCCCGGCATGGAGAATGCGGCCTCGCTTATCGTGGCGGACGGCAATGCCGATGCCGTGGGACGCATGCGGAAGAAGTTCCCGACAGCGGGGCTTGCCGTCATTGACTTCGATCTCGACGGATGGGACGAGATCGCGGCAGGTACCGGTTATCTCGAGAGGTTCGTAACCCCCCGATCCTTGGAATAATAAGGCCACTTTCCGGTTGAATTGGCAGACATGGCGCACGGTCGTGTAGCCCGACACCTCCGGCTCTCGTCAAAACGGCAGAATGTCGAACAGGCGCTTGCTCGCCCTCGCCGCCCAGGAGGGTTTCACCGTCCCGGATGCCAACGGCGGGCCGGAGGACGGCGCCAGCAGCGGTTGATAGAACCGGTTGAGCATAGCATCGCAGACATAGTGCCCCCAATTCGTCAGGTGCTCCGTCTCATCAGCGCCGAGGAAATGGAGGTAGGTGCCGATCTCGGAGGGAACGACCGATGACGGCGGCAGCGTGTAAGAGGCGTAGGGTTTGAGTTCGGCGTCCTTGCTGTCGATCGACCAATAAACGCCATGGGTTCTTGCGCGCAGCGCCGATTTCGCGAGATCGTCGAGGCCAAGCATATCGGCCTGTTTTGCAGCCCTGAAGCCGCTAATCAGGTCTCGGCGCCGCAACGACCGCACCTGATTGTCTGTCGTATCGAGAACGCGCTTCAGCTGGGAGAGATAGTTCCAGTATCCGCGGGTCGAGGAGCGCCAAGGCGCGCCGGCATCGCTGACGAGCAGGCAGTCGCAGCGTTTCAGCGCGGGCTCGATGCCGTGATTGTCGTAGACGCCGCCGTCGCTCAATATTGCCCTTTCCGGAGCAACGGGATCGCCAACGGTGTCGTCGAGCTTTTGCCTTTCCCAGGAAAACTGCGACAGGTCCAATCGCAGCGGCGACAGCACTGGCGGAAATGCTGCCGAAGCGGCAACCGCGGTTGCCAGCGACAATGCCGGACGAAACGACACACCGATCCGGTAATCCGCGATATAGCGGTTGGACATCCGGAAGAGCGAACCGGTGCTGAGATTGCTGGCGCAAAATACGAACCAGGGCGAGCGCGGAAGATCTCTGAGGGTTGGCGATCGTCCGTCGAACAGATGTCGCTCGTATAGTTTGGCGGCTTCCTCGGCCGCGCTTGAGAAGGGATTGAACACGCCCTTCAGGAAGCTCGGGCCATCCGCGAATACCTGACCGAGGGCGAGAATGCGATCCAGGTATTCCGTCTTGAAATTGACGGCGACCTCGTTCTTGAACACCAGCCGGGGCCAGATATAGGCGAGCAGGCCGGAGGCGATGGATCCGCCCGAGACCGACGAGATCAAATCGAGCTTCGCCAGAAGACCGGCCTCGTTGAGCCTCACAAGCGATCCCGCATGGAAAAGCATGGCCCGATAGCCGCCGCCCGAGAGGCAGAGGCCGAGTTTGTAACGCTCCGCCGGCTTCTCGGGATCGTCGGATCCCGAAGAGACGGCATTCGATGGGGCATGCTCGTCTTCCGACATGCTCGGCCTCACTCAGGAAGATGAGTTTTCACCGATCTCTTCCTTCAGGCAAGCTGCCGAACTTTGCGGTCATTGCCTGCGGACCGGCAATATCTACTCTGCGTACCTCCGGGAGTTGGCATCGCATTTGTGCCACTCCCAGTTTATTTCGGCTTCGTCCTTTTCGCCATAGCACCAGTCGGCGCGATTGAGCAGCGGACCGAGTTCGTCGCGCCGTCTGCATGCCCGCAGCGTTTCGGGTCCAGTGCGATCGACGCTCGTGCGGCAGATGTCGTCCAGTCCTGTCCACTGATGGATCAACCGATCCGGCGCCTTGGCCCCCTTGTCCGTGGCGAGCACCTTTCCGGTCTCGGACTCGATCTGCAGGGAGGCCGTGTTCCACACGTAAGAGAATTCGGCCATCCCGGAGGACGTCTTACCCGTGTCCCTATTTCCGGCAAACCATTCAACAATTCCCGACATTTCGCATTTTCCGGCACAGCTGGCAGTCACCGAGCCCGGCTTGACGCTGTAGATGCGCTCCGGCCAGCGTTGGGCGAAGGCTGCCTTTTCCTTCAGGACGGCGTCTTTGTCGACCGAGTTTCCGAAGAAGGAGACCTCGTCGGCATAGACGCCCTTCATGAAGGCCAACGCCGATGCGCTGTCTTTCGACCATTCGTCATTGTATCGGTTTGCGAAATCAACCGCCTCCGTGGTCAGGTCGCCGGGTTCCGGTGCGCCCGCCTCCTCGGAATCACTCGGCTCTGACGGCATGTCGGCGGGTGTTGCGCTCTCCTGCGGTGCGGCGCCTGGCGAGGGCGGCGCGCTTTCCTGTGCCGAAGGCATATCCTCGGGCGTGTTGATATTCCAGTCCCGCATTTCCGCAGCGGTGAGATACCGTATATCGGTGCTGTCGATCGACAGGCTGAGCTGCAGCAGGTTGGGGCTTACCCCCATGTCGGTGAGATAGCCGATGATCTCGCCGGTCAGTGCTTGAACAGTCGAGACGGCCAATTTGTTGTCGATGGCAACATCGTCGGACAGGAAAACCCGATGCACGCCGATAGAGCCCGGCTCGGCAAATCTTTCAACGCCGCCGACGAAGGCGAAGGCGCAAGCCGACGCGCACTCGGCGGCTCTGATCTGTATCGTTTTTGCATTCAGGAGGCGGAGGGCCCGGCCGAACCTGATCGCGGCGACCACGTTTCCGCCGGGCGAGTCAAAGGTGACATAGCTCGGCTGGTACTGCGTATATTCGTCGACAAGCGTCATCGCATCGTCGGAACTCTCGAACACGCCTTTTATCGTAAGGGCGCGCTCTCCCGGCGCGGTCTCCAGACGTTCGTAGGAAATGGCCGCATGCCCCTCCCCGGCTAGGGCGACGAACGCCAGCAGCATCGATATCAACGAGACGGATTTCCGCATTCTACCCCGGTCCCCAAGCACCTGGATTTCTCCTGTCGTCATTCGCAGCATAGCTTTCGCAGGTCTGAATAGCCGGATGATGAAAACCTGCTCTACCCCGCCTCATTCGCGACCAGCCGACGCCAATTACGGTCCGAAGAACAATAGCTTCGCAGAGAATGTTGACAGCTACCCCAGCAGGTCAGATCAATGCACAAGGGCAATCTTCTGGCAAGCGTCACAATCAGAAGTGATGAGACAAGGTAAATGCCGGCCCTTCGCTGTTCTGGAGGCATCATAGACGCGTGCAATTGATATCGGCTATGTCGGCTGCACCGACACATTTGACCAGTGAGGCCGTTCGTGACTTCCCCCTACGACAATCACGCCCTCGACCTGAGGAATGATCCAAATTTCTTCGCCCTTTTGACCGGCAGCTACAAACGCATCGTCGGCCGCGCTCTTATCGAGGATGGGCAAGGGCCGGACTGGCTTTACAGCCATGCACCTTTCGTGGTCCTCGCGCACAATACACTGCCCGACCCGCGCTTCATCTACGCAAACCGGACTGCGCAGAACTGCTTCGAATATAGTTGGGACGAATTCATCATGCTGCCGTCGCGACTATCGGCCGAGCAGCCTGATCGCGCCGAACGCCAGCGGCTGCTGGATGCTGTCACGCGCAGTGGTTTCGTCGATAATGGCCGCGGCCTCAGAGTCGCGAAATCGGGGCGCCGTTTCTGGGTCGAAAATTTCACTGTCTGGCAGCTCATCGATGAGACGGGCAAGCGGTTGGGCCAGGCGGCGATATTCTCTTTTTGGCGGGACGCGTAGTTGCTACGGTTTAACGCGGTCCGGATGCGCTGCCTGGAAGGCGGGGAGTTCGGCGCATCTGGCGTCGATGTCGCTGATGCGTCTGAAATCCGTCATATCAACGCCCCAGCGGCGGGCATTGTAGACCTGGGGAACAAGACAGAGATCGGCCATCGACGGCCTGCCCCCAAAGCTGAACGCGCCATCGGATTCGCCGAGCATGGTCTCCAGCTTGCGAAGTCCATCGCCGATGAAATGCTTCATCCATTCCTCGCGAGCCTCGGCCTTGTCGGTCAGCGTCAGAAGATGCGAGACAACATGCAGATTACAGATCGGATGGATGTCCATGGCAACCGCATATGCGAAGGCGCGCACTCTGTGGCGGTCGAGCCTATCCGATGGCAGCAATCCGCATTCCGGCCGGAACTCGGCCAGATACTCGATGATGGCCAGCGACTGCGTCAGCGTTTTGCCATCGATCATCAATGTCGGCACCAGCCCCTGCGGGTTGAGCGCGAGATAGTCCGGCATTCTGTGCGCACCGTCGAGCAAGTTGATCGGTACAGTCTGGTAGTCGAGGCCCAGAAGATTGAGCGCGATCCGCACCCGATAACTCGCCGACGACCGCCAGTAGTCGTAGAGAATGATCTCGTTCATTCCCGGTCAGCTCCCTCGTATTTTCCGACCGTCTGCTCGATCGCACCGAAAATCGAATGGCCGGCATGATCCTTCATCTCGATGCGGACCTGGTCGCCGAACCTCATGAAGGGGGTCTTCGGCGATCCGTTCTCGATCGCCTCGATCATTCTCAATTCGGCAATGCAGGAATAGCCGTCTCCTCCCTCGCCCACCGGCTTGCCGGGGCCGCCGTCGAGTTTGTTGGAGACCGTGCCGGAGCCGATAATCGTTCCGGCCACGAGGTGGCGGGTTTTGGCGGCATGGGCGATCAGCTGGCCGAAATCGAACGTCATGTCGATGCCGGCATTTGCCTTGCCGAATGGTCTGCCGTTCAGGCTCACAAGCAGAGGCAGATACAGCTTGCTGCCGTCCCACGCCTCTTCGAGCTCGTCCGGCGTCACCGCGACCGGCGAGAATGCCGAGGCCGGCTTGGACTGGAAGAAGCCGAAACCTTTCGCCAGCTCGTCCGGGATCAGGCCGCGCAACGACACGTCGTTGACGAGCATTACCAGACGAATGGCGCCACGGGCAGCTTCCGCGCTCGCGCCCATGGCGACGTCGCCGGTGATGACAGCGACCTCGCCCTCCATGTCAATCCCAAAGGCCTCATCTGCTGCCAGGATCGGGTCTCGCGGCGCGAGGAAACCGTCCGAGCCACCTTGATACATCAGCGGATCGGTCCAGAAGCTAGCCGGCATTTCGGCGCCGCGCGCCTTGCGCACCAGTTCCACATGGTTGACGTAGGCCGAGCCGTCGGCCCATTGATAGGCGCGCGGTAAAGGCGATGCGGCGTCATGTTCGTGAAAGCGGATGGTCGGCTGAGCCCCCGTCTCGATGCCTTCGGCAATCAGCCGAAGCCTCGGAGCGACATGCTCCCAGTCGTCGAGCGCCGCCTGCAGGGTGCGGGCGATGTGACCGACCTCCGAACAGCGGGTCAGATCGCGGGACACGACGACGAGGCGGCCGTCCCTGGTGGAGTCCTTCAAGGTCGCAAGTTTCATGTCTCAATTCCGTGCCGGAGGGAGCTTCGCCGATCTTGACCGATCCTGTCACTTGATACCCGGAGTTCCGTCGAACTTGCGCTCGAGGCCATCCCAGCATTCGAGGTAATCGTCCTGCAGCGTTTCGAGCTCGGCCGCATATTTCGTCAGCTGCTGCGGATAACGGGTCTCGAACATGAAGGCCATGGTGTGATCGAGCTTCATCGGTTTGAGCTCGGTATTCGATGCCTTTTCGAAGGCGAGCGCGTCCGGGCCGTGAGGAAGCATCATATTGTGCAGGCTGATCCCGCCCGGCACGAAGCCCTCCTCCTTGGCGTCATACTGCCCATGGATCAGACCCATGAACTCGCTCATGATGTTGCGGTGGTACCATGGCGGGCGGAAGGTGTGCTCGGCGACCAGCCAGCGCGGCGGAAAGATCACGAAATCGACATTCGCGGTGCCGGCATCTTCGGTGGGCGCGGTCAGCACCGAGAAGATCGACGGATCGGGATGATCGAAACTGATGGCGCCTACCGGCGAAAATGTTCGCAGATCGTATTTGTAGGGCGCGTAGTTGCCGTGCCAGGCAACCACATCCAGCGGCGAGTGGCCGATTTCGGTGACATAGAATTTGCCGCACCATTTCACATGAACGCGGCAGGGTGTTTCCTTGTCTTCAAAGGCGGCGACCGGCGTCTTGAAGTCGCGCGGGTTTGCCAGGCAATTGGCGCCGATCGGCCCGCGGTCCGGCAAAGTGAATTTCGCGCCATAGTTCTCGCAGATATAGCCGCGCCAGACCGCCTGCTCGCCGCTCTTCAGAATTTTGAACATCATGCCGCGAGGGATGAGGCAAATTTCCAGCGGCTCGACATCCATGATGCCCATTTCGGTGAACACTCTGATGGCGCCGAGCTGCGGCACGATCAGCAGTTCGCCGTCGGCGTTGAAGAAGTAATCATCGACCATGTCTTCGTTGAAGACATAGGCATGCGCCGACATGCCGACCTGGGTCGTGGCATCGCCCGCCGTCGTCATCGTCCGCACCCCTTGCAGAAAATTCAGCTTCTCAGTGGGAGCAGGCAGCGGATCCCAGCGGAGCTGACCGAGCGGGAGCGAATGCTCGTCCAGGCAGGGTGCGGTTTTCCAGAGCGGATAGGACGCGTTCGAGAAGCGGCGGGTGTGGCGCACGCTCGGGCGAATGCGGTACAGCCAGGACCGTTCATTCGTACCGCGCGGCGCAGTGAAGGGCGAGCCGGAAAGCTGCTCGGCATAAAGGCCGTAGTTGCATTTCTGCGGGCTGTTCTGGCCCTGCGGCAAGGCGCCGGGCAGCGACTCCGTCTCGAAGTCGTTGCCGAAGCCCGGCATATATTTCAGTCTGTTTGCCTTCGCCGCTTCCGCGTCGGAAGCCTGGATCGATGTCTGGTCCATGCTCAACTCCTCCCCGAAAACTCTACTACGTCGTAGAGTTTACTCCGCTGCCGTGCCGATGACACCACGCTTGATCTGATCTGCCTCGATCGACTCGAACAGCGCACGGAAGTTGCCCTCGCCGAAGCCCTCATCGCCCTTGCGCTGAATGAATTCGAAGAAAATCGGACCGATCACCGTCTTGGAGAAGATCTGCAGCAGGATTTTCGTCATGCCGCCGTTCACCACACCTTCGCCGTCGATCAGGATGCCGTGCTTCTTCATGCGGTCGATCGGTTCGTCATGGCCATGCACGCGATCATAGGACATGTCGTAATAGGTCTCGGGAGGGCCTGGCATGAAGCGCAGGCCGTTATCGGCAAGCCGGTCGGTCGCTTCGTAAATATCCTCCGTCCCAACAGCGATGTGCTGGATGCCCTCGCCCCGGTACTTCTTCAGATATTCCTCGATCTGGCTGGTGTCGTCCTTCGATTCATTCAGCGGAATGCGGATCTTGCCGCAGGGCGAGGTGATGGCGCGGCTGACCAGACCGGTGATGCGGCCGTCAATATCGAAGAAGTGGATCTGCTTGAAATTGAACAGATCGCGGTAGAAATCCCACCACTTGTCCATGTTGCCGCGGAAGACGTTGTGGGTGAGATGGTCGAGATAATAAAAGCCGATCCCTGTGGGATTTGGATTGGGCTCGCCAAGCCAATCGAACTCGGCCTCGTAAGCCGATCCCTTTGTCCCATAGGTCTCGACGAAATAGAGCAGCGAACCGCCGATGCCGACAATCGCCGGAACGTCGAGCACCTTGTCATTTCCTTCATAGGGAACGGCGCCCTTCGACACGGCGTGATCGAAGGCGTGCTTGGCGTCGACCACGCGCCAGGCCATCGACGGGGCGCAGGGACCATGCTTTGCGACAAAACCAGCGGCATGGCTACCGGGCTCGGCATTCAATACATAATTTATGTCGCCCTGGCGCCAGACGGTAATGTTTTTCGTCTTGTGCTTGGCGACCGCGATATAGCCCATGCGTGTGAAGAGCTCGCTGAGCTTCTCAGGCTCGGGGTGGGCGAATTCAACGAATTCGAAGCCGTCGGTGCCGGCCGGATTGTCGGCGGTGATTTCCGACGGAGGCGCATCATGCGGGAACGGACCCATTTTCTTTTCCTCCAGAGGAGAGTTCAATTCTATGCAAACTATGGCTTAAAACTGGCGCAAAGTTCTTGCGTTCTTGGTGCCGGAGGAACAGATTATGCACGATCTGTGAGCATTCTTGAGATTTTGCGCAATGGATGAGCCCTTAGACAAATTGGATCTACGCCTCCTTCTGGAACTTCAAAAGGATGGAAGGCTCACGAACAACGAGCTTGGTGAGCGGATCGCGCTTTCACCGTCGCAATGCTCGCGCCGGCGTACCAGATTGGAAGCCGAAGGCTATATTCGCAGCTACCGTGCCCACCTCGATCGGGAGAAGCTGGGGCTCGATATGCTGGTTGTCATTTCCGTCACGCTTGCCACCCACAACCGAGACAATGCCCGCCGATTTTCGCAATTGATCAACGGTCTGCCCGAAGTTCTCGAAGCTTATGCGCTGACCGGCGAGATGGACTATCACCTCAAGGTGGCGACCCGTGGGCTCGCCGATCTGTCGAAATTCGTCAACGACGTTCTGCTGCCGCACGAATCCGTGCAGCACGTGAAAACCTCGATCGTGCTCGACACGCTGAAGACGTTCGAAGGCTATCCAGTGATGATGCCGGGCAGCCGGCATGGCGACAGCGCGCGATAAACGTTAGAGCGGCAGTTCGGTGGAGAATTTCAGCTCGCGCAGCACGAAGCTTGATACGACGGTGCGCACATGCGGGTTGCGCATGAGATAGCGGGTCATGAAGGCTTCGTAGCTTTCGACGTCCCTCGCCCTTATCTTCAGCATGTAGTCGAAGGCGCCCGACAAGGCGTAGCACTCCATGATCTCCGGCCGCTCCAGCACCACTGAAGCGAAAGAAGCCACCGCCTCCTCATGGTGATCCTCCAGCGTGACGTGCGCAATCACGCAGAGCTTGAGATCGAGTTTGCCGGGATCGAGCAACGTGACGCGCTTGCGGATGACGCCGTCGGCTTCCAGTTCCTGGATCTTCCTCCAGGCCGAGCTCTGCGACATGCCGGCTTTTTCCGCCAGATCCGCCAGCGACAGAGTGCCGTCGGCCTGGATCAGTTGCAGAAGCTTGCGGCGGAAATTCCCAGATTCTTTCATTGTAGCCATCGTACTCGGAAATATCTCCCACCACTATGGCGATACCCGGTATGAAAGAAAAGAAAATCCGTCAAACATGGAGCATAATGACAGAAATATCGCCATTCCCGGGAGGATCAGCCGATGACCAAGGAAAGCAGCTACACCGCCAAACTGCCCGGCCCGGACGGCCTTTATGACTATACCCCTGAAGAAGATCAGATCTGGGGCGAACTCTACCGGCGTCAGATGAAGCTCTTGGCCGACAAGGCTTGCCAGGAATATCTGGACGGCGTCAAACTGCTGGGGCTCAAGCCGGAAAAAGTGCCTCAGCTCCTCGATGTGAACAGACGCCTGAACGAGACCACAGGTTTCGGCGTCGAAGGCGTGCCGGCACTTATTCCGCCTTCGCGCTTCTATGAGCTTCTCTCGCAGGGCAAGTTCCCGCTGGCGACCTTCCTGCGCCGCCGCGAGCATATCGATTATATCGAGGAACCGGACCTGTTCCACGAGGTGTTCGGCCATTGCCCATTGCTGACCAATCAGAGCTATGCCAATTTCGTCCGGCATTTCGGCGAAACCGCCATGCGCCTCGGCAAGGGCTATTCATGGCATCTGTTCCGGATTTTCTGGTTCACCGTCGAATTCGGCCTGATCAACACGCCGCAAGGCCGCCGCTGCTTCGGCGCCGGCATCGTCTCCTCTCCGAGCGAAGCGAAGGCGGCAACGGAAGGCACGTCGTGCGAATTCCGACCGTTCGATTTGATGAGCGTGCTCAGGACGCCCTACCGCATCGATATCCTTCAGCCGATCTACTATGTCATCGATAGCTTTGCCGATCTCGAGGCGATAGTGGAGCAGGATATCGGCGGCGCGATCCTCAAAGCGAAATCACTGGGGGATTTCGCCCCGGCTTTCGAAGCCAAGGCTTCGTGAACTCGACGCTGCGGTAGCGTGTAGGTAGTCGCAGATCCTGCGCTTCACTTCGGAGCGGCGGGACTACGATTGACGAATTCGACCAGAACGCCCGGCTTGACCATGCCGGCCAGCTCTTCGGCGTCCCAATTCGTCAGCCGCACGCAGCCATGCGAGCCGACCTTGTCGATGAGCTTCGGCTCCGGTGTGCCGTGTATGCCATAGGTCGGCTCGGTCAGATCGATCCAAACGCTGCCGACGGGACCGTTCGGCCCCTTCGGGATCGTCAGAACCTTGTTGTTCTTTCCCTGCTTGAAATTTCGCTTCGGATCGTATCGGTAAACCGGCATTCTCGAGACGCCCTTGACCTTGTGTTTTCCTGAAGGCGCGGGATTGTCCTCGCTGCCGATCGTCGCGGGATAGACGGCAAGTAGGGACCCATCCTCGCCATAGGCCAGCACCTGCCCTGTCTTCTTGTCAGCCTCGATGCTCTTGACCTTGCCTTGCCTGGGAGGGCCGGGATTAACGACCCACACCTTTTCGCCGGGCGCGAAATGCGAGCCAGGGTTAAGTGCATTCAAGAGATCGAGATCCATGTGGAAGCGCTCGGACAGCTTCTCCGCAACGCTGGTATAGCCGAGGCTCTGCATCTTTGCCTTCTCGCCGTAATCCTCAGGAATCCTGTCGACCAGCCCGGTGGCGTCCTCCGGCGAGACGACATAGCTCTCAACCACGGGGGAATTGTCTTCCAACCGGGAGGCGACATCCGGATCCGGCCTGCCGTCCACGGGAAGCTTGTTCATCGCCTCGAAGCCGGCCACCGCCTTGTCGACATTCTCGCCGGAGAGACCGTCGACCACGCCGGGAGACGAGCCCGCGCGGTCGAGCAGGACCTGTAGGCGGATGATCGCCGGGTCCGGATCTGCGGGTTGCAGCTTTCCTTTCCCGATGTCGGCAATGGAAGCGGCGTTGATCGTTTCGGGGAGAAGCTCCCGCGCGGAGGCGCCGCCAACGGAAAGGGCCAGAGCGAGCAGCGACATCGGCAGGGCTGTTTTCATGGACAACAAATGGCCGACGTGGGAATTTGTTCCCACACCAGCCGGACATCCTCCGACACAGCATCTGCTACGAGTCCGCAGGACCGGTGGCAGGCTCCGGTCACGGCGCCTTCGCTTGCTTCCTGGCTTCGCGTGCTCTTGCGGCGCGCCGGGCGGGCCTCAGTTCTTCGATCGTCGGCTGCCACCATTCGGCATCCCGACGGGGAGGCGTTTTCGCAGGCCAGGTACGGACGAGTTCGTCGAATGTCGGGGCCCGCCAGTACCCCCAGAGATGATCCTCGGTGACCCCGGGGTAGAAATCCGCGACGAGAGCCGGATCGACCAGTTCGCCGGTGATTTCTGTGAAAACGACGATCCCATACGAGGTGGCCACCGGGCGTCCTGTCGGCGGCAGGTCGTCGGTCGGAAGCGGGTAACGGCGGCGCTTGCGTTCCGCTGCGCGAAGCCTGCTGCGCATCTCCTGTTCGGTTCCCTTCCGCTCGTCGGCGCGCCGTCGCCTCTCCTCCGGTTCGTTTCTGCGAGCCGCCGCTTCAATCTCAGGCCATCTGCGTCTCAGCTCCTCATAGGATCGAAAGGGCACGTGCCATATTCGAAGATCGCCGCCCCATCGCGAGAACGGCACCTCGCGAAGTTCGTCGACGACGGTTTTTGAATAGGGCGTTCGGATTCGAAAGCCGGCCTTGCCAAGTTCCAGATATGGACTGTCGATGGGATCGAAGGCGAAGGCATCGCGTCCCTTCGCATCCGCATGCGCGTCGGCTTCGCTCTCCAGCTCGGCAAGCCATCGGCCGATGCGACGGGACGCCGTTCGGCCGGGAACGAACCAGGCCTTTCGCACGTCGTTCCAGCGGGCACGAGGGAAGCGGTTTCGAAACTGCTCGACAGTCATCCTGTCGTAAGGGAAGGAAACCTCTGCACCTGGCTTCGGCTCATCGTCACGGGGCGATCTCTCGTCCTGGTCAGCGGGCGATTTTGTTTCGATCATAGAAGGAGAACGCTCCCGCGTCGGGATCGGTTTCCGGCGCAGCCGTACGTCGCCTTAACGACGCTAGTGAACCGTCTTCGACGGCTTCTGCGGGTGCGAAATGTTATGCAGCGTTGCCATGAGCTTTTCGAACTCGTTCAAGACACGGTTGAACTCGGCGTCCGGCATCGTAACGATTTCCGATACTGTCGAAGAAACCGACGCAATCAGTTTATCGATCCAAACGCAGCGATCGGCCGGCACATTTCCGAGAACTTCGCGACGGAGTATCTTCAACTCGCGAAGAATACGACGGATAAGGGCTCCGCGTTCCGCCCTGCTCAAGAACGGAAGCCTTGTCTGCGCCAGGTGGATTTCTGCTATCAGCGTCGTTGCCATCCCCGCTCTCCGCCCCTCAAATACAACCGGATATCACAACCGCTGCGATTACAACACGGACTTTAGTCTGGCTAGCCAGTTCGGTTCAGTTTCGTACGGCTCGCCCATCAACGGTCAATTGCTCGTCGCGACCAGATCCGACATGTCGCAACTGCGGCGCGGTCCTTCCCATGGCTGATATGTATTGTCCTCCGGTCGGTACGATCTATAGCGGGCGGCGCATCGGGCTGCTGCCTGGGCATTGACTTTCGGGCCGCCGCCTTCATGGCTCTCGGCGATATCCTGCTGGAACGGCGAAGAGCATTCGCGGGTCCTGCCGCTATAGGATCGATAGCTGTTGGTCGCAGGATCGAAGGAACGGTAGCGCTGCGCGCACCAGGCAAGGTGCTCGGCAGCGAATTCTGGCCGCGGTTTCTGAGGTTCTGTCCACGGACGAGCGGGTTGCGAAGCCACCCTTGGCACCGTGGTGGTCGGAGCCTCGGTGACATAGCTGGAATAGACAGGTGGAATTCGTTCATAATGCTGCCGATGGGGATCGACCTTCACCGGACTCGTCGTCCACAGATCGGGGGCCGCAAGGTCCGTGAACGCGCGCGGTTCGGAATCCGCCACAACATGCGAGGCAACGGATGCCGCTGCCATGCAGGCGCCAACCGAGCTGACGATGCCGAAGGCGACCGTCGCAATGCCATTCATCAGCCCGCCTCCTGCTCTTGCGCCTGGGGAACCCAGACGCGCGCCGCGGCGCTGCCGTGACCTCCGGTGGCGACCAGCACGGCGAGAATGCCTACGATCGCAAAGAGGATGGCGATCAGCGGCACGGCGAAACCAGCAGATTTTTTTTCGGGATAAATCATGTTCCCTCTCCTCGACCCTGGCGGCCGCACGATGACCCTGCCGTCCATCGTGCGGCTGATCTGAAGATGATTTGGAAGACGCGGCAGAGCCACGTGAACGATCAGGTCACTTGATCACCTGAATCACCTTGCGGGACGAGGGTTCGACAATGACACGCTCGTCATTGACCACCGCGTAGGCATATTTCGGATCGTCCGGAACTGGGGTCACGACGACCGTTTCCGGCAGGGGCTGGCCGACGACCACCTTTTCCTTCACGACCACTCGTGCCGACGGTGCCGGAGCCTCGCGGACATAGGTGACGACCTTTTGCGGCGGCGGATCGATCGCCGTGCCGACGACTGCACCGGCAACGCCGCCGATAGCAGCACCGGCCGGACCACCAACGATAGCTCCGGTGATTGCGCCACCAGCCGCACCATTGACGGTCGAGGACTGGGCGAATGCGACACCTGACATCAGGGTCATGGCAGTTGCCGCGCCTGCAATAAGCTTGAAGAGCATCTTTTCCTCCTTCCTTTCAATGCGGCCTGCTTGCCGCTGCCAAACCAACTTGCTCGCGACGAGGTCGTTCCACGCCCCGGACCTCGGTCTGAGGCATCCCGGCCCTTGGTCTGGATTTTATTATTCGTCAGCCGCGCTATTCTCGAGCCGCACGCCATCGCATCGCGGGCTTGGGCAGGAGACCGAGGAGATGACACGATCCAACCGCCGGGAAGCAGGACGCAGGCGCCTGGCCATGCGTCTGCCGCAAATGCGGACGCTGATCATGCAGGCGCGCGACCCGTGGCAGCTCGAGCTTTTCGAGGCCTATCAGATGGCGGTCGAAGCGCGTGATCGGCTTCGAAGGCGACGGTTCAATTTGAAGCTGGTGCGGGAATATGACGAAACCTGTGTCGAGATCGAACAGCACGTCATGGGCGCGATGCCTCTCCCTACCTCAACTACCGCCTCATCCCCTAATCCGCGACCGTAGGTTCAATCCAGGCGCCAGGACAATGATTGTCCGCACGAGCCCCGGCACGGACAATCACGCGCGAGAGGACACCGAAGAGGTTAAGGAGCGCGGCCGGAGACGACCAGGGCACTCATGCTGCCGCAAGGACGGGCGCCATAGCGGGACGCCACCCGCTCGGCCACCTCATCAACGATTTCCGACATGCGCTCCGGCGCCCGCGATTCGATTTCTCCGCTGAGCGGCGTGCCCCGGCAGAAAGCGGTCGCGACATCCTGTGCTGTGGCCGCGATGGAAGTCAGTTCGAGCCGTTCGCAGGAAACCGCCTCGAATCCCGCCGATGATACTTCAGCCTTGATCGGGGTGGGGTCGAAGTAAGAATATGGCAAGCGCCTGAGGAAATCGGGAGGATCCGACGGGAAGAGGCTTGTCAGGCATTCGTCCACACATCTTGCGAAATCGTTCTCAGCAAGCGAATCCCACGTCGAGAACAGGAAATGGCCTCCGCTCCGCAACACTCTTTTCGCCTCGCCGTGGGCCTTCGGCTTATCCGGAAAGAACATGACGCCGAACTGGCAAACGACGAGATCGAACATCAAAGGGGCGAACGGCAGATCTTGCGCATCCGCGTGCATCCAATGCGTTCGCGACATCGTCACAGATGGTGCGCCGACGTCGATCATCGCCTGGCTGAGATCGGTGGCAACGATCTCTGCGGCCGGATCAAGCTTCGCCCGCAGCGCGCGTGTCAAGGCGCCGGTCCCCGCCGCGACTTCGAGCACGCTGACCGGCTTCGACCGTTCGGCTGCGATTGCCATTTCCAACGCATAGGGCTCAAAGAGAATCGGCACGAGAAGGGCTTGGTAAAGGTCGGCGACGCCTGCCCCGAACGGAGGGGGAGACGCGGCAAATGCGGCGCCTTCGATGTTCGCAGAAACTGTCACCACAAGTCTCCAAGCCAAACTCTATCGAAATTGAGATATGGCTAAATCCGCTGTTGTCCACGGGGACGGACCTTGGTCCCAAGCCCCTTCGACCGAAGTCCCCGACGCGGAACGGTCGCCTGACCGTGTCGTTTGAGCGATACGGAAGGAGATCCGCATATGACCCAAAGGAACAGATCTCATACGAATGATGCCTGGAACGTGTCCGTCATCGCCCTCGTCATCGTTCTGGCCGGCCTTCTCTATGTCTTCGGCGCAGCCATGTCAGGCGATAGCCTCCAACTGACCGAGAGCATCAGAGGCGCTGAGGTCTTCGATACCAGGAATCTGCCCTGATACAGTCTGGAAAAACTCTAAAGACGCTGTAGGTTTAGTCGGGAAAGTCTCTTACCGGTATCAAAATGAATTGGCTGCGCCGCTGGAATGCCCGCTCACTCGCCTCGCAATTTTTCATCGCGGGTGGCTTGGTCTCGATCGCCGCCATGTTTCTGGTGGGCATCCTTGTCACTCATCTGATCGAGGAAGCCGTCATTCATAATTCCGGCGCGGCGACGGCTCTTTACGTCGACAGTGTGGTGGCGCCGCTGCTTCCCGACATGCAAACGGAATCGCTGCTGGACGAAGGCAGCGCCCAGGCTCTCGACGAAACGCTCGGCCAGGGGGCGCTTGGCAGGCGCCTTGTCTCATTCAGGTTGTGGCGAAACGACGGCACCATCCTCTATTCGAACGACAAGGAACTGGTGGGCCAGAAGTTTCCCCTGAACGCCAAGCTGGAGAAGGCATTCGCCGGCTCGCTCGTTGCGCGCTACGAGATTTCCGATGACCCTGAAAGCGGCGCCGAGCGCGCGCTCGGCAAGCCGCTGATGGAAATCTACAATCCGGTTCTCCAGCCGTGGTCCGGCCAGGCGGTCGCTGTGCTCGAATTCTACGAAACGGCGGAAGGCCTTGGCGACAGCCTGGCTCACGCGAGGCTGCAGAGCTGGGGGGCGGTCGCCGCTCTCACTGGCGTCTTTTTCCTCGTTCTCTCCGCCCTGGTTTTTCGCGGAAGCCGCACGATAGAAGCGCAGCGCAGGGATCTCAAGGAACGGGTCCAGGAATTGTCTTCGCTGCTGGCTGAAAATCGCGGGCTCCAGCGGCGGCTGCAGCGCGCTTCGCAGCGTGTAGCGGCGCTGAACGAAACATATCTGCGCAGCATTGGCGCCGATCTTCACGACGGTCCGGCACAGCACATTGCCTATGCTTCACTGCGACTGGACAGCGATTTATTGATCAATGCGTCCACCGAGCCCGAAGCGCGCGAAAAAGAACTTGCGTGGATACGCTCGAGCCTCGCCGAGGCCATGACGGAAATCCGCAATATCTGCAGCGGACTGGTGCTGCCGCAGATCGAAAAGTCCTCCATCACCGATATCGTGCTGCGGGTCGTCGAAGCGCATCGGCACAAGACCGAAACCGTTGTCGAAACGAACATCGACGAGGATGGACCCGAGCTCGCTGCTGCCGTAAAGATCTGTATCTATCGCTTCGTTCAGGAAGCCTTGAACAACGCCTATCGCCACGGCGGCGGCGTTCAGCAGAGCGTGAAAGCCGTGTCGCACAATGGTCATGTTTGTGTGGAGGTCAGTGATCGTGGCGATGGGTTCGACCCGACGGAGGTGAGGCCGACAAGCCTCGGCCTGGTTGGGCTGCGCGAACGCATCGACAGCCTGGGGGGATCTTTCGATATCAAGACAGGTGAAGGCGGAACGACCGTGACCATGACCTTCGAGCCTATGGAAGCTGGAGAGTAGAGATGACACCAATCACCGTCGGCGTCGTGGACGACCACCCGCTTTTTCGCGAGGGCGTAACGCGCAGCTTGTCGGAGATGAGCGACTTCGTGGTCATTGGCGAAGGGGCCAACAGCGAAGACGCTGCCATGATCGCTTCAAACAACCGTCCCGACATCATGCTCCTCGATGTCTCGATGCCCGGCGGCGGATTGGCTGCGATCGGCGACGTCCTGGCGCTCAGCCCGACGACGAAAGTGCTGATGTTGACGGTATCCGAAGAGGTGGACACGCTGCTCGGAGCCCTGCAGCAGGGCGCGATGGGCTACGTTCTCAAAGGTGTCGGTTCCCGCGGTCTCGCCGAAGCGATTAAAACCGTCCTCAGCGGATCGCGATATGTCTCGCCGACGATGTCGGCGAAGGCGATGGAAAATTCGCTACATAACGGAAACTCCGACAAGAACAGTCTGACGCCAAGGGAGCGCGAGGTGATGGATCTCGTCGCCCAAGGTCTGTCCAACAAGCATATCGGCCTGCGCCTCAACCTGCAGGAAAAGACCGTAAAGCACCATATGACCCAGATCCTGAGCAAGCTCGGCGCCTCGAACAGGACCGAAGCGGCCCTCCAGTGGCGCGAACGACGATAGCACCGGGTCGACCTGGCATCGCTGCGGTGGCATTTCCGCATTCTGCCTTAGCGAAGGAATCGGCTCAGCCGGCTTGCGTCGCTAGCCGTCGCCTGTCGGCTTATGATCGTCCTGCCCTTCGAGTCCTTCATGATATAGCGGCCACTGCGCAGGCTTTCGGTGATGCCGTTCGCGTGGCGAACGTTGATCGACCCATCGGTACCTTCGGTCGCTCTGGCCTTCGATCCTGTCGACGTCGAAGCCGAGGAGGAAGAGGATCCGGCGCTGCTGTTGGAGCTTCCACCTGAGCTGTTGCCGGAGCCACTATTGCCGTTTCCGCCCCCGTTGCCATTGCCTCCCCCGTTGCCCCCTCCTCCACCGTTGCCGTTTCCGCCGCCGTTTCCGCTACCGTTGCCGTTCCCATTATTGCCGTCTTTTGCCTCTGCGTGTTTCGCCCTCAGAACGCGAAGGGAGCCGTCGAGGTTAATCGTCACGGGTGATGCGGCAACCACGAGCGCGACGGCAGCGCAGCCGCCCAATCTCAAAAAACCTCGTTTCGAGACAGTCAATGCCATTGCCTTGTTCATCCGTTCTTCGCCGTTCCTACGCTCCTTGGACTCCTGGGAATTTTCGCCTTTCTGAGAACTAAATGCAACCGGACCTAGGTACTAAGAAAAGGCAGGACTTTGGTCCGGCAAACAGTGGATGCGCCCCTAAAAATACGAGCGCTGCCATCAAAAATACTGCCTCTGCGCGTGTATTGTCGACTTTGCCGCCATCGTGATGTTGGATGAGGCGCGGACGCATTTTTCTGGAACTTCTTTCGTCGTGGTCGCTTTTGATTATCAAAATGCAACGGAGGAAACCGCGATGCCGAACCCGAATGAATCACCCGCCGTCCAGTCCTTGCGAAAAGAGCAGGCAGAGCAGCGCAAACAATCCCGAAAGGGCGAACTCGACAAAGCGATCGAAGACACGTTTCCTGCTTCTGATCCTGTTTCCGCCACTCATACCTCCATTCCCGCCGGCCGCAGCGATGTAGAGGCGGCTGAGCGAGTGAAGCGGGAGCCTGATCCGACCGCGATTGACCAAGAGTACCCGCTGGTCGATCAAGCCTTGCGCTCTACCGGCCAAACAGCCCGCGCCTCGGACAGATTCGATGCAAATCGCGAAGAGTTGCGCGCGCTTCAGAAAGAAGCCGGCCGGGTGGCCGAATCCGCCTCCGAGCTGGCTTCCGGAACAGCCCGCCTGGCAAAGGCCGAAGCGAAGAGCTTTGTCCAGGACATTGAGGATCGGATCCGCCGGCAGCCGCTGACGGCTGCAGCGATCGTCGCCGGCATCGCCTTCGTCTTCGGCGCAACGCGCTGAGAGGACCACAATGGCGAGCCAATGGACCGGCGGCTGCCTGTGCGGATCCTGCCGATATGAATTCAGCGGCGATCAGCCGCATTCGGGATACTGCCATTGCGACATGTGCAAGAAGGCGACGGGAGGTCCTTTCGCGGTTCTTGTCCAGGCCAAGGTTCAAGATCTCGCCTGGACAAAGGCTTCCCCTGCCGTATACCGATCCTCACCCATCGCGACACGTGGCTTTTGCGGCGCATGCGGAACCCCGCTCTTTCTTCAGTATGACGGCGACGAACTGATCCGCGTGACAGTCGGTTCGCTCGATCACCCCGACAGGATACGCCCGGCAGGTCATTACGGCGTTGAGAGCCGGCTTGACTGGGCCGACTGCGGGCGCGGACTACCGGAGGAGGAAACTCAGGAGCGTTTCTGAAGGATGCCGCGAAAAATTATGCCCGTGACGCCCGACCAGTGAACAAGTAGATTGCGGCCAGCTTCTGGATCTGGCCACCGTCGCGGCGTGAGCCCATGAAAATTGCAACCTACAATGTCAACGGCATCAACGGGCGACTGAACAACCTGCTCCGCTGGCTGAAGGAGGATGCCCCCGATATCGCCTGCCTTCAGGAACTGAAAACCGACGACGCCAATTTTCCGCGAAAGGAGGTCGAACGGGCCGGCTACGGCGCCGTCTGGCACGGGCAGCGATCCTGGAACGGCGTCGCCATACTGGCAAAGGACAAGATACCGATACTGACCCGGCGCGGTCTTCCGGGCGATCCTGACGATACCCACAGCCGATATATCGAAGCCGTCATCGAGGGCATGCTGATCGGATGCCTGTATCTGCCGAACGGCAATCCTTTTCCCAGCGCCAAGTTCGAATACAAGCTTCGCTGGTTCCGTCGCCTGCACGCTTATGCCGCCGAACTGCTCGAAATCGAGGTGCCTTCCATCCTTGCCGGCGATTTCAACGTCATGCCGACGGAGATCGACGTCTATAAGCCGGAGCGCTGGCGAGACGATGCGCTTTTCAGGCCGGAAGTCCGCAAAGCCTATGCCCAGCTTGTCTCCCAGGGCTGGACGGATGCCATCAGGCATCTGCATCCGGACAAGCGCATCTACACCTTCTGGAAATATTGGCGGAACAGTTTCGAGCGCGACGCCGGGCTTCGGATCGACCACTTTCTCCTCAGCCCGACGGTGGCGCCGTGGCTTCGATCGGCGACCGTCCGGCGCAAGCCGCGGGGCTGGGAGCATACGAGCGACCACGCACCCGTCATGATAGAGCTCGATGTTCCCGCAGCTGAAGCCGTGTAAGCGATCGCAGAATATCAGGGAACCTGCGATGGCTGCCGGAGTTTGCCTGCAAAGGAGATTGTCCGATGCGCACGAAATCCATTCCCAATTCCGCCAAGCTTCCGCCGAAGTCGTTGAATGAGGATACTCAGGACGACGAGCTGCCCGAGGCAGATGTCGACGACCAGCGCAAGCCTCCCGTTAGCATGGGCAACAGCCGCGAGGCGGGCGACGGCGTCCCCGGCTCCGACCCTGAGACAGGCCGCGCCGATCAGAAGGGTCGCATTCCTGCCCCGCAATTCTCCAATCGGAAATGATCGTCATGGGCGAAAGCAAGAACTATCTCAATACCGACGAAATCCAGGCCGACGACCAGTTGTCGCCGAAACCGGTCGAAGGAAAAGATCCGCCGAGGCATGTGCGCAAAAGCGAAGAAGCCGTCACAGAAGGCTCTGACGATACGGAGCGCATCCGAGTTCCTCCGCCGGTCGCAAATCCCGATTGATATGGTTACAGCGTCGCCTCATACGCCAGCGCCAAGGTCGTAGATGCGGCCCGTCAGCCAGGCGGGCCAGTCCCGCTCGAAAAAGGATCTGGCGCTTTCATCCAGTTCGCGGTTGGGACGGGTTGAAAGCCTGATCTCATCGCCTTCGAGCCGGACGATGATCTGCTCCTTGCGATGCGCTTCGCTTTCCTTGCGAAAGCGATAGTGCTCCAGTGGACCGACGCTCGCCAGCGGAAGGAATTCGCCCTGTGCATCGCAGATCGCGCGTGCTCCTCGACTGCCGCCGCCCTTGCCGATGAAGAAGTCCAGCGCACTCAGCACCGCTTCCGAGGCGAGCGCCATGTGCCGCCATTGCACGCCTCGGACCGCTTCGGCCGCGCGGCCGTAGGCGAGGCCGTTGGCGCGGATTTCGGCGTTCAGCTTCCGCGCTTCGACCAAGGCCTGGCGGACGCTCCTTTGATCGCAGATGATGCCCGCCTTCTCGCTCATGCGTGCCTGCACCGCCGAGCGGACCACTTTCACGGTGAGCGGGCTTTCGGTCCGCAGCGCGGAAAGAAGATTGGCGATGCCCGCCTCCGCCGCCTCCGGTACACGTCCCGCGGCAGCCCGCTTCGCCCCGCCGCCGGCGCCGATGTGTTCGGCCACCCGGGTGCCGAAGACCTGCCCGGCATTCAGCGCCGCTCCACCGGGCCTTGTTACCCCATGTGTGCCCGCCGCCTCCCCGATCGCGTAGCAGCCACCCAGATTGGTGCGGCCCCAGCTATCGACCATGATGCCGCCGTTCATGTGCTGGTTGTTGACCGCGAACTCCAGCGGCTCTTCGGCAATATCGATCTTGTAGCGGCGGTAGAGTTCGATCGCGAGGGGGTTCATATGCTTCAATCGATCGATCGGCATTTCCTGATCGGCGCCAGCCTTGCCGAGATAGAGCCGAACATCCTCGTCCAGCCTTTCCAGGCTGAATGGCAGGTCGCCGGGAACGGGCAGAGGATTGCGATTGAAGTCCATAAAGACGCGCCGACCCGCTGCGGTCTCACGGTAAATGGCGAGATCGACCAGGCTCGAGCCGAAATCCAGCATCCGGGTGGCGTGGAACGGCCATTGATAGCCCTTGCGGAATATGTTCGACGCCAACTCCCGGGTGCTTCGATAATATTCCGCCAGGAAATGGTGTTCGGCGCCTTCGCCATCGACTGAATAGATATGTGGGATTGCCTGGACGTACGTGCCGGACAGATTCCACGGGAAGCCCTCCCTGCGCGTCCCGATGCCGAACTGGCTTTCGGTCAAATTGACGAGCTCGACGCCTGCCTCCAGCGCCAATCCAAGGGAGCCGAAGCAGCCGTTCGGGTACACGCTGTCGCGATAGAGTTCGCCCGGGCCGCCGCCGGCGAGCACAATCACGTCACTCACGAACAAGGCGATGCCGAGCGGGTTCTCCTGCCTACGGTCGCCGGCGCGCATGACGAGCATGCCGGCGACATGACGATCAGCCCCCGAGCCCTCGGTGAGGATTTTGACCGCGGTGGTCTGATTGTAGAACGGCACGCCGAGCCGGATCGCCTCCTCCGCCAGCACCTTGACCATCAGCCGCGACGTGCGCGGGCCGCAGCTGGTGGCGCGGCCGACCTCGTCATGGTCGGTCTGATATCTCAGCGTTCCGCCAAGCGGATCCTGGGGCAGCGGCAGCCCCAAGAACTGCAGCGACGCCATCATCCGCGACGAGCCCACCGCCTCGACATAGGCCGTGTCTTCGTCCATGGCGCCGCCGCTGCCGATGGCGCGGGCCATCGCCCTGTAATTATCGCCCTGATCGGCCGTGTTTGCGGTGTGAAGGGTTTGCTTATCGGAGCCTGAGCAGGCCGAAGTTCCGCCCCATGCACTTTGACTGATGATGACGACATCGACGCCGCGCCGCTTCATTTCCACCGCCGCACGCAAACCCGCAGCGCCGGATCCGACGACGACGCAGCTGGCTCGGTGGATCGGCACGTCGATGCCTGCGAGGCGGGCTACTCCGGAAGCAGGAGCCTCCGGCGGAAGCCGCGGCATATCGACGTCGGTCAGTGCGTCAAGAATTTCCTGCGGAACGTCTATTGTCATCGGCTCGCCACAATCAATTGAGCGGGATATCCACCCAGCGTCTCTGCCGGGAGGACTCCATGCATGCGTCGACGATCTGGCAGATATGGTGGCCGGTATCGAATGTCGGCCACATCGGTTTGTTTGCGACAATCGATCGGATCACCTCCGCCACCTCGATGATCTTGCTTTCATTGTAGCCAATGCCGAAATTCGGCAGCGGAAGGAAGGCCCTGAAGGTGGGGTTCTCAGGACCGACGTCGATCTCGCGAAAGCCCCGGCGTCCCGTGCTGTCGTCGTTGGAGTAAAAACGCAGCCGGTTAATCTCGTCATAGGTATAGGCGATGCTGCCCTTCGTTCCGTAGATTTCATAGGTCTGCATGAATTTGCGGCCGGTGGCGACGCGGCTGAAGTCGACGATGCCGGCGGCGCCGTTTTCGAACCGGCACAGCAGGTTCGTCGCGTCGGGATTGGTGATATCGGCCCAGGCCTCGTTGCCTGACAGTTTCACCTGCTCCCCATAGGCAAGCCCCTCGACGATCGGCCGGCGCGGGGTGACGATGAGATTGTCGGCGATCAGGGAGCTGACGCGGCCAACGAGGAAATCCATGAAACTGAAGATGTGCGAACCGGTGTCGCCGACGATCCCGGTCGGCGCGAGCTTGCCATCGGCACGCCACATGTAGGGCGCTGTGGGATCCCCATACATGTCGACATGCTGGCAGCCGCGAAACAGCTTTATCTCGCCGATTTCACCGGATTGGATGATCTCTTTCGCCAAATCATGAACGGGGTTTCGGGGAAACGCGTGTCCGACACGTGTAATAACCCCCTTCTCTTTAGCGATCTCGGCCAGCTCCCGCGCTTCATCGGCGGTGTTTGCCAGCGGCTTCTCGCAATAGACATGTTTGCCGGCCAGCAGCGCGGCCTTGGCCACCGGATAGTGAAGATGATCGGGCAGACAGATATCGATCAGATCGACTTCGGGATCGGTGACCGCCAGCTTCCAATCCTGGTAGATCCTGGCCCCCGGCGCCCTGTTGCCGATATCCTGCGCTACGTCAGGGTTGCTGTCGACAAGCGCCACGATCCGCGCCGTTCCGTCCGACACGCCGAAGAAATGCTGAAAGGTCTGATAGGCCATCGTGTGGACCTTTCCCATCCAGCCCGAGGCGCCAAGCACTGCAACTTTCACTTCAGACATTGTCGTTACTCCTTAGCGGATCTCGGCGCGGGCCCGCGGCCTCGTATCATTGCGCTCATGGGCGAAGATCGCCGACGGCAGCGCAGGCAGGCCCCGAATGAGGTCCGATCCTTTTTCGCCGACCATGATCGTCGGCGCGTTGGTGTTGCATGACGGCACGCGCGGCATGACTGAGGAATCGCAGACCCTGAGGCCTTCCAGGCCGTGGACCTTGAGATCGAGCCCGACAACCGCGTCGGACCCGGTTCCCATCTTGCAGGTGCCCACCGGATGATGGTCGGTCTTGGCATTGGCGCAGCCATAGTCGAAAAGCTGCTCGTCGGTCACGACCTTCGGCCCGGGAAGCCTTTCGGCCATGACATAGGGTTTCAGCGCCGCCTGCTGCATGATTTCGCGGGCGATCTTGAGCCCCTCCAGCGACATCTTCCTGTCGTGAGGATCGGACCAGTAGTTGGGATCGATCAAGGGAGCCGCACCCGGATCGGCGGATGAGAGACGCACCGTCCCTCGCGAGCGCGGATGCAGATAGGCCGAGTTGAGCGTGACCCCGGCGTTCTTGAGCCGCTCGACGCCTGCTTCGATGCCAGAACCGAGGCCGAGGTGGAACTGGATATCGGGAGACCGTGCGTCGGGATCGGCATACCAGAAGCCGCCGGTCTCGAAGAGCGACGAGGCGACCGGACCGGTGCGGAAGAGAACATATTGAATTCCGGCCCAAATTGTCCGGTGGAGCTTCGCGACGCCGTCATAGGTGTGATCGCCGGTGCATTCGGCGATAACGAAGAGATCGAGATGGTCCTGAAGATTGCCGCCGACGCCGGGCAGATCGTGGAGGGGCCTGACGCCAACCGAGGTCAAATGGTCGGCCGGCCCTATCCCGGACTGCAACAGGAGCTTCGGCGATCCGATCGCGCCTGATGAGACGAGGACTTCGCGTTCAGCCCGCACGACCTCCAGACCGTGTCCGGTCGCGATCTCGACGCCGACCGCGCGGCCTGCCTCCAGCATGATGCGGACGACGCGCGCGCCCGTCCGGATCATGAGATTCTTTCGGTTTTTGATTGGCGAGAGATAGGCGAACGATGCCGATGACCGGCGGCGGTTGCGCTGGGTGAGCTGATAAAATCCGACGCCGGCCTGCTGGCGGCCGTTGAAATCGTGATTATAGGGTATGCCGAGCTCCTGACCCGCGCGAATATAGGCGTCGCAGATTGGCAACGGTGCAGCCGGCATCGAGACACCCAGCGGACCGCCATAGGCGTGGTAGTCGTCTGCGAAACGTTGATTGTCCTCAGCACGTTTGAAATAGGGCAGGATCGAACGGTAGTCCCAGCCCTCGCAGCCGTCTTCACTGGCCCAGAGATCATAATCGGCCGCGCTTCCGCGGGTGTAGAGCTGTGCATTGATCGACGAGCCGCCGCCGATGATCTTTGCCTGGGTGTAGCGAAGCACCCTGCCCTTCATGTGCTTCTGGGGAACGGTTTCCCATCCCCAACTGGCGACGCCCTTGGTCATCTTGGCAAAGCCGGCGGGCATGTGGAAAAGAGGATTCCAGTCACCTCCGCCCGCCTCCAGCAGCAGTACCTTGACATCGGGATCTTCGGTGAGGCGGCTTGCAAGAACGCAGCCCGCAGGACCGGCACCGGTGATGATATAATCGAATCCCATTTTACTGTCCTATTTGAAGCCGGCGCGCATTAATGGATCTGCCTGTGTCTGCAAATCCGTCGATGCGATGTGATGGGCAACTCTGAGCGCTTGACTGGCGACGGTGAGCGCGGGATTGACCGCAGCCGATGTGGGGAGAAAGCCGGCGTCGACGACGAAAAGATTGCCGTGATCGTAGGACCGGCAGTATGGATCCAGTGGTGCTGTTGCCGGGTCGTTTCCGATGCGGATCGTTCCGCACTGATGGGACGGCGTGCGTTTGTCGAAGGGTCTGGATAGCACGATCGGAAAACCGATCGACCGCAGGATCGCCTTCAGCTTGGCGACAAGCGCAAGATGCGCGTCCCAGTTGGTCCTCTGCCATTTAAGGATGATCCGATCGCCGTCGACCATTACGCGGCTTTCGGGATTCGGAACGTCCTCGCTCATCGCATAGAAGTCGATGGCATGGTCCGTCATGAAACGCAGAAGCCATTCCGGCGCCTGCGGCAGAGAGCCTTTGAGGACCTTTTCGGAAATACGCCCCAGCAACTGCACATTGCCGAGCGGCGGTCCGCCCTCCCCGTCCGAGAGATAGAAGTCGTTGAAGGCGAAGGTCTTCTGGTAGACAGCGGTGTTCCTGAAGCGCGGCGAGACCGCTATCACGGCCGAGGCGTTGTGGTTCATGAAGTTGCGGCCCACCTGATCGGAAGAGTTGGCGAGCCCCCTCGGGAAGCGGTCGTTCTTCGAACGGAGCAAAAGCACGGATGACTGGACCGCACCGGCGGAAAGAATAACGATCCTGGGCGAGACGGTCAGCGTCTGTCCGTCCTTGACATAGGTGATCCGGTCGATCCGGCTCCCCGCCCCCGTGTCGAGCCGTATCACCCGTGCATTGGTCTCAAGGCGCACGTTCTCGTGTTTCAGCGCCACCGCGAGCGCTGCGGTCTCGGCATCCATCTTGCCGTCCCGCGAATTCGGATGCGCATCCCAGGGCGTGCGTGCCTTGGAGAGCCAGGCATCGAGATCCAGGCCGAGCGGCAGCGAAAACGGATGCAGGCCTTTCGCCTTGAGGCGTGCCCTGACGTCGGCGACCGGCGCCTCATCGGGCACGGGCGGGAATTCGTAGGCAACCGAGTGATGCGGTTCGGTCGGATCTTCGCCAAGACTGCCGCGAACCTGATACATCAGCTCCGCCTTCGAATACCAGGGCTCCAGCTCTTCATAGGGAAAGGGCCACGCCGGCGACACGCCTTCCCGATGTTCAATGACGTCGAAATCCTCTTTGCGGTAGCGTGACAGGACTGCGCCGTAGAATTTCGAGTTGCCGCCGACATTGTAATAGTTGCCGGGGTTGAAGCCCCTGCCGTTCGCTTCGTACCACGTCTCATTCGGCCGGAAGTGGCCACGCTGGAAGATGGCGCGCTGGTCGCGATTGACGGGAAGATCAGCAATATGATCGCCGGCTTCGAGGACCAATATCTGCGCACCTGATACAGCCAGGCCGGCAGCGACGGTGGCGCCGCCGACGCCCGAGCCGATAATGACGATGTCTGGTGAACCGCTCATGTCAACACCTGGTGATCACGCGATCCGCGCCTGCGTTTCCGGATCGAAGAAGACAGCCTTGTCGAGATTGAAGGCGAGGCGTGTGTGCTGGCCGGGTGCGATACCGGCATCGGCGCGCAGGCGGGCGACGACTTCCTTGCCGCCGAGCTTGGTGACGGCGAAGGTGTCGGAGCCGGCCGGTTCGACGACCTCGATCAGGCAGTCGCCTTCGGTCAGCGACCGGGCATTGCGGTCGGCGCCGTCGGGGTCGGTCAGCGCCTCGGGGCGGATGCCGAAGATCACCTGCCGGCCGGCATAGGAGGAAAGGCCGTTGGCGCCTGTCGTGACGGGCAGCGTCAGCGGGGCGGCGTTCGGCCGCTCGAGCGAGACGGCAAGGCCGCCGGCGCCGTTTTCGACCGATGCCTTGACCAGGTTCATCGCCGGCGAGCCCATGAAGTCGGCGACGAACATGTTGGCGGGATTGTTGTAGATCTCCGCCGGCGTGCCGAACTGCTGGACAATGCCGTCCTTCATCACCGCGATGCGGGTGGCGAGCGTCATCGCCTCGATCTGGTCGTGGGTGACGTAGACGATGGTCTTGCCGGTCGCCTGGTGCAGCCGCTTGATCTCGATGCGCATGTCGACGCGCAGTTTCGCGTCGAGGTTGGAGAGCGGCTCGTCGAACAGGAAGAGCTTGGGATCGCGCACCAGCGCCCGGCCCATGGCGACGCGCTGGCGCTGGCCGCCCGACAGCTGGCTCGGCTTGCGGTCGAGCAGATGGCCGATCTGCAGCACCTTGGCGACCTTGTCGAT
>NZ_JACHYV010000007.1:0-232882 GCF_014193135.1 Rhizobium sp. BK049 | reverse complement strand
ACAGAGAACCTTACAAACCATCGACAACCCGTTCGGCACGAGGTTGTCACCCATGTCTTAGGGACAAACTGTTACCTATGTCTCCGGGTCGGACAGACGAAAAATGGCGGACAGAGAGGGATTCGAACCCTCGGTACGCTTTCACGTACACACGCGTTCCAGGCGTGCGCCTTAAACCACTCGGCCACCTGTCCTTTGGCGTTCGCGCCCGGATAGGAGCAAATCGTCGGAACGGCGCGATATATACCGATGAATTTTTGCCGATCAACCCAAATCTAACAGTTTTTTGACTTCTTCCGATAAAACTCCGCTCGGCCCATCCCATTGTGCTTCACCTCAGCGATGACTATGTAATTCTCAAGGTGGAGAATGGCGCGGGCTCGCCGGAATTGTCCGGCATATCGAAGCGTCGGAGGGATTGATGCGTTTCCTGTTGCGTCTGGCGAGTCTTGTCGCACTTGCGGCAGCCGTTATTGCCGGGACCATCGATTCGATCCAATCGGTTGCCGCCTCCGCCGTGATCATGACGCCGATGTCGGATGCCTGGCAGGATGTGAGCCCGGACACACTGACGTCGCTGCAATCCGCGCTTTCCTACTATATCCACCCGCGCTTCTATGCCTTCATCTTTCAGTGGCTGATGCTCCAGCCGGCCTTTGCGGTTTTTCTTGTGATCGCGCTGCTTCTTTGGGTGGTCGGCTACAAGAAGCCGCCGGTGGCCGGCCGTTTTACGGCATAGCCAAGCTGGTCTTGCCGCTGCGGCTCGGCCGAAGATTCGGTCGCCGCCGGTCTTTCCGTGATCCCGACATGGCTGTCGGCTTGCCGGGAAATTTTGCATCCCGGCAGCGGAAATGTCCAAAAATCAGCCTGACAGAACTGATTTTCAGCAATCGCTGCAAATCTTTACCGCCTGAAAAATTTCTGGTGAATTTTTCTGTGAGCCATGCAAGGATGCGCGCAGCCAGGCCTCCGGGGGGAGGTCGGTGGTTCCGCAGACATGCCCAAAAGGGCTTGCGGGAGGACCCCTAATGAATAGCAACAACAGGGCTGCACAATGAAAAAATCCCTTCTCACTCTCCTTGCCGTGGCTGCCATATCGACGACGGCGCTTGCCGCCGATGTCAAGCCGGCGCTGGTTTACGGCACCGGCGGGAAGTTCGATAAGTCTTTCAACGAAGCGGCCTATAACGGCGCCGAGAAGTTCAAGGCCGAGACCGGCATCGCCTATCGCGATTTCGAGCCGACCGGCGACACCCAGGGCGAACAGGCCATCCGCAACTTCGCAAGCCGGGGTTTCAATCCGGTGGTTGCCGTTTCCTTCGCCTGGACTTCGGCAATTGAGAAGGTCGCAGCCGAATTCCCGGATACCAAATTCATCATCGTCGACTCCGTCGTCGACAAGCCGAACGTCCGCTCGGTCGTCTACAAGGAAGAAGAAGGCTCCTACCTCGTCGGCATTCTCGCCGGCATGGCCTCCAAAACCGGCAAGGTCGGCTTCGTCGGCGGCATGGACATTCCGCTGATCCGCAAATTCGAATGCGGCTATGAGCAAGGCGCGCGCGCCGCCAAGGCCGATATCGAGGTGTTCCAGAACATGACCGGCACCACAGGCGCTGCCTGGAACGATCCGGTTCGTGGCGGCGAGCTCACCAAGAACCAGATCGATCAGGGCGCCGATGTCATTTACGCGGCTGCAGGCGCCACCGGCCTTGGTGTTCTGCAGACCGCCGCCGACAACAAGAAGCTGTCGATCGGCGTCGATTCCAACCAGAACCATCTGCATCCGGGCTCGGTCCTGACCTCGATGGTCAAGCGCGTCGACCTCGCCGTCTACAACGCCTACACCGACACCAAGAACGACAAGTTCACCGCTGGCGTTCAGGCCCTCGGCGTCAAGGAAGATGGTGTTGGCGCCGCGATCGACGACAACAACAAGTCGCTGATCACGCCGGAAATGCAGGCCGCCGTCGACAAGGCCAAGGCCGATATCATCGCCGGAACCGTCAAGGTTCACGATTACACATCGGACAACGCTTGCCCGAAGTGATCAGCGCCCTGATGTAATATCGAGATCGGGCGTATGGCGGAGGGGATTTTCGCCATACGCCCTTTTCTTATTTGGAGCCTGCAGTGACAGATAAGCCCGCTATCGAGCTTGTCGGCATCGATAAGAAATTCGGTGCCGTCCATGCCAACAAGGACATCAATCTCACCGTTGCCAAGGGAACGATCCACGGCATCATCGGTGAAAACGGCGCCGGCAAATCGACGCTGATGTCGATCATCTATGGTTTCTACCACGCCGACAGCGGCGAGATTCGCGTCAACGGCAATCCGGTCACCATCCGTGACAGCCAGGCAGCGATCGCCGCCGGCATCGGCATGGTGCACCAGCATTTCATGCTGGTCGACAATTTCACCGTGCTCGAGAACGTCATGCTCGGCGCCGAAGGCGGATCGCTGCTGGCCAGAGGCGTCGCATCGGCCCGCGCCGAGCTCAAGCGGCTGGAAACCGAATACGGCCTCGAGGTCGATCCGGACGCACTGATCGAAGAGCTGCCGGTCGGCCTGCAGCAGCGCGTCGAAATTCTAAAGGCCATGTACCGCGGCGCCGAGATACTGATCCTCGACGAACCCACGGGCGTGCTGACGCCGGCTGAAGCCGACCACCTCTTCCGCATCCTCAAGGTGCTGCGCGACCAGGGCAAGACGATCATCCTCATCACCCATAAGCTGCGCGAGATCATGGCGATCACCGATACGGTCTCCGTCATGCGCCGCGGCGAGATGGTCGCCACCCGCAAGACGGCGGAAACGACGGTGGAGGAGCTTGCCGAGTTGATGGTCGGCCGTCGCGTGCTGCTGCGCGTGCAGAAGGGCGAAGCCAATCCGGGCGCCGCCGTGCTCTCTGTCCGCAACCTGACGGTCAAGGACAATCGCGGCGTCACCATGGTCGATAATGTCTCCTTCGAGGTGCGTGCCGGCGAGATCGTCGGCATCGCCGGTGTCGCCGGCAACGGCCAGTCCGAATTGCTGGAGGCGATTGCCGGTATCCGGAAGCCTGTCTCCGGCGAAATCCTTCTCGACGGCCAGACGATCGACAAGGCCGATCCCGCCCGCCTGCGCGACCTCGGGCTTGCCCATATTCCCGAGGACCGGCACCATATGGGACTGGTGCTGAAATTTGAGGAATATGAAAACTCCGTCCTCGGCTATCACCGCCGTCCGGGCTACAGCAAAGGGCCGCTGCTCGATCTCGACGCGATCCGCCAGGACGCGATGGAGAAGATCGAAAAATACGACATCCGCCCGCCGAATCCGCGGCTGAAGACGGCCAATTTCTCCGGCGGCAACCAGCAGAAGATCGTCGTCGCGCGCGAAATCGAACGCGATCCGAAGATGCTGATCATCGGCCAGCCGACGCGCGGCGTCGATATCGGCGCCATCGAATTCATTCACCGCCGGATCATCGAGATGCGCGACGCGGGCAAGGCGATCCTGCTCGTCTCCGTCGAGCTCGATGAGATCCGCGCCCTTTCCGACCGTATCCTTGTCATGTTCGCCGGCCATGTCGTCGGTGAGAAGACGCCCGATGCCGGTGAACAGACCCTCGGCCTGATGATGGCCGGCATTGCCGCGTGAGGCCTTTATGAGCACTGCTTCCGTTCCGCTTCCGAGATGGATCAATTACGGTCTGATCCCGCTTTTAAACCTCGTCGTCGCTTTCCTGATCTCGGGTTTCGTCGTCTGGCTGATCGGCGAAAGCCCGCTTGCCGCTCTTTCGCTGCTGATCGAGGGTGCCTTCGGCAGCGGCGAAGGCATAGGCTTCACACTCTACTATGCAACGAGTTTCATCTTCACTGGCCTTTCCGTAGCAGTCGCCATCCACGCCGGTCTCTTTAACATCGGCTCTGAAGGTCAGGCCTATATTGGCGGTCTCGGCTGTGCGCTGGTAGCGCTTGCGCTCGACAATTACGTGCCCTGGTATGTGACGATGCCGATCGCCATTGTCGGCGCCGGGATATTCGGTGCGGCCTGGGCCTTCATTCCCGCTTTCCTGCAGGCCAAACGCGGCAGCCATATCGTTATCACGACGATCATGTTCAATTACATCGCAGCCGCTCTCATGGTCTATCTGCTGGTGCACGTGCTGATCGTGCCGGGCAAGATGGCGCCGGAAACCCGTACCTTCCTCGAGGGTGGGCAGCTTCCGAAGCTTGGCTGGATCATGAGCATCTTCGGAGCCAAATTGGGTGCAGCGCCCTTCAACGTCTCCTTCATCATCGCCCTCCTTGCCGCCTGGTTTGTCTGGATCCTCATCTGGCGCACTAAGCTCGGCTTTGAGATGCGTACACTCGGCGTGAGCTCGACGGCCGCTGCCTATGCCGGCATACCCTATGCACGCATCGTCATCATCGCCATGCTGATTTCAGGCGCGCTCGCCGGCATGATGGCGCTCAATCCCGTCATGGGCTCTTCCGCCCGTCTGCAGGTTGAATTCGTCGGTGGCGCCGGCTTCGTCGGTATTGCAGTGTCGCTGATGGGCCGCAACCATCCGCTCGGCATCATCTTTTCCGCAATCCTTTTCGGCACCCTTTACCAGGGCGGCGACTGGATCTCTTTCGAGATGCCGAATATCACCCGCGAAATGATCCTGGTCATTCAGGGACTGGTGATCCTCTTTGCCGGCGCGCTGGAATACATGTTCCGGCCAGCAATGGTGCACATTTACCAGCAATTCAAACGAGCCTGAGGAGCGGACGATGGATTACTACGACATCTTCATCAACGTCCTGAGCTCGACGGTCAGGCTGTCTATTCCGCTGATCTTTACCGCGCTCGCAGGACTGTTTTCGGAGCGCGCCGGCATCTTCGATATCGGCCTGGAAGGCAAGATGCTGGGCTCGGCCTTCGCCGCCGCCTGTGTGGCCTACCTTACCGGTTCGGCCTGGGCGGGCCTCGGCGCCGGCGTCATCTGCTCGGTGGCGCTCAGTCTGGTGCATGGCTTTGCCTCGATCACCAATCGCGGCAACCAGATCGTCTCGGGCGTGGCGATCAACTTCTTCATCGCCGGCATCACCATCGTGCTCGGCCAAGCCTGGTTCGGTCAGGGCGGACGCACGCCGCAGCTGGCGCCTGAAGCCCGCTTCGCACCGATCATCCTGCCGGGCGCCAATGCCGTCCACGACATACCGATCATCGGCCCGCTCTATGCAAGCGTGATATCGGGCAACAATATCCTCACCTATCTTGCCTTCCTCGCCGTGCCTTTCTCCTGGTGGGTCCTTTACCGCACGCGTTTCGGCCTCAGGCTGCGCGCCGTCGGCGAAAACCCGGGCGCGGTCGATACGGCAGGCATTTCGGTTGCCTGGCTGCGCTACCGCGCCGTCATGTGCGCCGGCATCCTCTGCGGCTTTTCCGGCACCTATCTCGCGATCGCCCAGTCCGCCGCCTTCATCAAGGACATGTCGGCCGGCAAGGGGTATATCGCGCTGGCGGCGCTGGTCTTCGCCAAGTGGAAGCCGGTGCCGGTGATGTTCGCCTGCCTGCTCTTCGGCTTCCTCGATGCTTTGGCGAACTTCATGCAGGGCAAGCAGGTACCATTGGTCGGTGAAGTGCCGGTCCAGGTTTTCCAGGCGCTGCCCTATATCCTCACCTGTATCCTGCTTGCCGGCTTTATCGGCGTCGCAATCCCGCCGAAGGCCGGCGGCGTGCCCTATACGAAGGAGCGTTGATCATGTCCCACGACCTGTTCGAGGCCGCTCGCGGCGCCATGGCCTTTGCTCATGCGCCCTATTCGAAATTCCCGGTCGGTGCGGCGATCCGCGCCGAGGACGGCAAGGTCTATACAGGCGCCAACGTCGAAAACCTCTCCTTCCCGCAAGGATGGTGCGCCGAGCCGACCGCGATCAGCGCCATGATCATGAGCGGCGCCAGGAAGATCGTTGAAATGGCCGTGATCGCCCAGAAGCTGCCACTCTGCCCGCCCTGCGGCGGCTGCCGCCAGAAGATCTCCGAATTCGCCGCCAAGGACACGAAGATCTATCTCTGCGATGAGGCGGGCGTGAAGAAGACCATGACAATGGAAGAGCTTCTTCCCTTCAGCTTCGAGACGAAACTCGGATGAGGACGACGGTCGACCTGCTCGCCGCATTGCTCGGCGCGATCAAGCCGCGCCATGGCATCGTGCTCGGCTCTGGTCTCGGCTCCCTCGTTGGCCAGTTGGAAGGCGCCGTCCGTATTCCCTATCGCGATCTGCCGGGCTTTCCCGTCAGCGCCGTCTCCGGCCACGCCGGCGAAGTTGTCGCCGGCCGCCTCGGTGGAAAGCCGGTCATCATGCTCTCCGGCCGCGTGCATTATTATGAGAAGGGCGATGCCAACGCCATGCGCCTGCCGATCGAGGTCTTGAAGGCGCTCGGCGTCGAGGCGCTGATCCTGACCAATTCGGCCGGATCGCTGCGCGACGATATGCCGCCTGGTTCGGTGATGCAGATTACCGATCACATCAACTATTCCGGCACGAACCCGCTGATCGGCGAGGAAAGCGACCATCGCTTCGTCGGCATGACCAATGCCTATGACGCCGGCCTCGCCGCGGCGATGCGGAAGGCGGCGGCAAAGCTCAAGATCGAGCTGGGGCAGGGCGTCTATATGTGGTTTTCCGGTCCGAGCTTCGAAACGCCGGCCGAAATCCGCATGGCGCGCATCCTCGGCGCCGATGCCGTCGGCATGTCGACGGTGCCGGAGGTGATCATCGCAAGAATGCTGGGTCTGAGGGTTGCGGCCGCTTCCGTTATCACCAACTATGGAGCAGGCATGACCGGCAATGAGCTCAGCCATGAAGAAACCAAGGACATGGCGCCCGTCGGCGGCGCCCGTCTCGCCGCCATATTGAAAGAGATGATTGCGGGAGAAAGCGAAAATGAATAGCCATTCAATCCGGGAAACGGCGGCGGTCGCCCTTTCCCTTCTCGACCTCACCAATCTGAAGGACGATTGCACCGAGGCGCAGATCGATACGCTCTGCGCCCGCGCGCAGACGCCCTACGGTAACAGCGCCGCGATCTGCATCTGGCCGCGTTTCGTCGCCCATGCCCGCAACATCCTCGGCGCCGGCCATGCCGTGCGGATCGCAACCGTCGTCAATTTCCCAGCAGGCGATATGGAAGTGGCCGATGTCGCCGCCGAAACCCGTGAGGCGATTGCCGATGGCGCCGATGAGATCGATTTGGTCATCCCCTACCGCAAGCTCATATCAGGCAATGAGAAGGCGGTGACTGACATGGTCAAGGCGGTGCGCGCCGAATGCGCCGGCCCCGTCCTGCTGAAGGTGATCATCGAGACCGGCGAGTTGAAGGATGCGGCCTTGATCCGCCGTGCCTCCGAACTGGCAATTGAAGCCGGCGCTGATTTCATCAAGACCTCGACCGGCAAGGTCGCCGTCAACGCGACGCTCGAAGCCGCCGACATCATGATCCGGGCCATTCGTGAGAGCGGACGCAAGGTCGGCTTCAAGCCGGCTGGCGGCATCGGCTCGGTGGCGGATGCGGCGCTCTATCTCAGCCTTGCTGAAACCATTATGGCGCCGGACTGGGCTATGCCCTCGACCTTCCGCTTCGGCGCTTCCGGCCTGCTCGACGACATACTGGCCGTTCTGAGTGGAGCGCAGCCGGCAGCGGCTGCGGCGTCGAGCTATTGAGATGATTCCGCAGGAGATCATCCGGCGTAAACGCGATGGCGAGGAACTCGACGCCGCCGATATCAGCTCCTTCATCGCGGCGCTTGCCGCCGGGCAGCTGTCCGAAGGCCAGATCGGCGCCTTCGCCATGGCCGTCTGGTTCAAAGGCATGTCACGCGAGGAAATCGTGGCGCTGACGCTGGCGATGGCCAATGCCGGCGACAGGCTGCAATGGGCTGGCATCGACCGTCCGATCGCCGACAAACATTCGACCGGTGGCGTCGGCGATAATGTCTCGCTGATGCTGGCGCCGATCGCCGCTGCCTGCGGCCTCGCCGTCCCGATGATTTCAGGGCGCGGCCTCGGCCATACCGGCGGCACGCTGGATAAGCTCGAATCCATTCCCGGCTATGCGATCACCCCTGATGCGGAGCTCTTCGGCAAGGTGGTGAAGGAGGCGGGATGCGCCATCATAGGCCAGACCGGAACCTTGGCGCCTGCCGACGGCAGGCTCTATGCCGTGCGCGATGTGACCGCCACCGTCGATTCCATTCCGCTCATCACTGCCTCCATCCTGTCGAAGAAGCTCGCGGCCGGGCTTGAGACGCTGGTGCTCGATGTCAAGCTTGGCAACGGCGCCTTCATGGCTGATCGCCGTCAGGCGGAGATGCTGGCGCGTTCCCTGGTCGAGGTGGCCAACGGCGCCGGCGTGAAGACCTCCGCCCTGATCACCGACATGAACGAGCCGCTCGCCGATTGCGCCGGCAATGCGGTGGAGATGCGCAACTGTTTGGACTTCCTGGCGGGCAGGAAGAGCGGCACGCGGCTTGAGGCCGTGGTTTTTGCCTTCGCCGCCGAGATGCTGGTGAAATCGGGCATTTCCGCCTCCTCTGAAGAAGCCAATGGGATGGCGCGCCGAGCGCTGTCATCGGGCGAGGCGGCCGAAAGCTTCGGGCGTATGGTATCCATGCTCGGCGGACCGGCCGATCTCGTCGAGAATTCGGAAAGATACCTAGCCATGGCGCCGGTCGAAAAAGAAGTCCCGGCCGCCCGATCCGGCTGGCTTGCCGCCTGCGACGCGCGCGGTATCGGCATCAGCGTCATCGATCTCGGCGGCGGCCGCCGGCATCCGGCAGATCGGATCGATCACCGTGTCGGCTTCTCCGGCCTCCTGCCGCTTGGCACCCGAGTCAATGCGGGCGATCCGATCGCTGTCGTCCACGCTGCCGACGAAGCCGCGGCGGGAAAAGCTGCTGCGGCCCTTGCCGTGCATTATCGGATCGCTGACGACAGGCCGGAACTGGCCCCCGTCATTGCAGGCCGGGTCTGATGCGGCTTACTGTTTGAGGCTGAGCGAGCCGTCGGCGACGGAATAGGAGGCGAGTTTCTGCAGAAAGCTCATGCCGACCAGGGTGGTCGTGAGCGCGTCGTCCCTGAGCACGAAGGCCTCGACATTCCGGACGCGGATGCCGCCGATTTCGACCCGATCGAGGGTCAAATGCGCGGCCTTCGTCTGCCCGTTTGCCGTGTTGACACCATAGCGGAAGTCGAGCTGGTTTGCGGTATAGCCGAGCCGGCGGGCGAGTGTCTCGTTGAGGGCGACGTAGGTAGCGCCGGTATCGATCAGCCCTAGCACAGGCTTGCCGTTGATCTTGAAGCTGCCGGTATAGTGGCCCTGCGCATCCGCCTGCAGGCGGATCGTACTATTGCCGGAAGCGGGCGCCGGTGCCGCGGACTGGCGGGCGTCGGCAGATACGAAATTGGCGGAGAGAACGTCGGCAGGTTGCTGGCTGCCGCTTCCAACGAGAGAAGGTACCTGTGTGGCCAGCACCGCGGCGATGCTGGCGAATATGACGGTACGCACGAGCATGAAACAGAAATCCTTCCTGTATAAACCCCGCTTCATGCAGGGCCTCATGCTTCCAGCTTGCTAAGCCTCAAATCCTGATAAGTTGCTAATATCGATAACAAAAAGGCCCGGAGCGAATCGTCCGGGCCATAAAGTCTTTCGATTTGGTAAAGGAAGGCTGAAATTATTTGGTGCCGTACATGCGGTCGCCGGCATCGCCAAGGCCCGGCATGATGTAACCCTTCTCGTTGAGGTGGCTGTCGATCGCCGCGGTGAAGACCGGAACATCCGGATGCGCAGCGCGGAAGTTGCGGATGCCTTCCGGGGCGGCGAGAAGGCAGAGGAAGCGGATATTGTGGGCGCCGCGTTCCTTGAGCTTGTCGATCGCTGCAATCGAGGAATTGCCGGTCGCCAGCATAGGATCGACGACGATGATCAGGCGCTCGGCCACGTCCTCTGGCGCCTTGAAGTAATATTCGACCGGCTGCAGCGTCTCGTGATCGCGATAGACGCCGATATGCGAGACGCGGGCGGATGGCACGAGATCGAGCATGCCTTCGAGCAGCCCGTTGCCGGCCCGCAGGATCGAGGCGAAGACCAGCTTCTTGCCCTCGAGGATCGGCGAGTCCATCGTTTGCAGCGGCGTCTCGATCGTCGCCATCGTCAATTCGAGATCGCGGGTGACCTCGTAACAGAGCAGCGTGGAGATTTCGCGCAGCAGGCGCCGGAAACTTCCCGTCGATGTCTCCTTGCGCCGCATGATGGTGAGCTTGTGCTGCACAAGCGGGTGATCGATGACCGTGACGCCGTCCATGGGGAAGCCTTTCATTCTTTCTATCGAATGTTTCTTTCACGGAAATCGGCTCGACCGCAAGAGTGGAGCCGAATTTGCGTCGGTCTTCCCCAGCCTCTCGCCTTAAAGGCGGGCAAGCAGCGCCTTGCGCGTCTCATCGTCGACGAAGGCAGCCTCGATTGCAGTGCGCGTCATGGCGTTGATTTCTGCATCGGCGAATCCGAAAACATCGGCGGCAAGCTCGTATTCCCGCTTCAGCGATGTATGGAAAAACGGCGGGTCGTCGGAGCTGATCGTCACCCGCACACCCGCTTCCTTCAAGCGCCGCAGCGGATGCGAGGTGAAGTCGGGAAAGACCCTGAGTGCGATGTTGGAGCCCGGGCAGACTTCAAGCACGGTACCGAGATCGGCAAGCCGCTTCACCAGATCGGTATCCTCTATGGCGCGCACCCCATGGCCGATGCGCGCGGGCCGCACGGCATCGAGCGCGTCGGCAACGCTGAAGGCGCCGCAGACTTCGCCGGCATGGATGGTCAATCCCAGGCCGGCATCGCGGGCGATGTCGAAAGCTCTGATATAATCGGCCACACGGCCCATGCGCTCCTCGCCGGCGAGATTGAAGCCTGTTATCAGAGGGTTGCCTGCCTTTGCCGCATATTCGGCCGCTCCGATCACGCTCTCGGGGCCGAAATGCCGTTCCCCGGTGACGATCAGCCGGGCCTCGATGCCGCTTTTGGCCTTGGCCCGCCGGATGCCTTCACAGACGCCTGATATATAGGCATCTGCGCCGAGCCCGATGCGCTTGCCATGGTCCGGCGACACGATGAGCTCGCTGTAGATCGTATTGATGCCGGCAAGTTCGTCGAGATAGGTTTCGGTCAGAAGCGCATAATCATCCTCCGTCCTGTAGACCTCCGACACCTTGTCGTAACACTCGAGAAAACTGGCGAAATCGTGCCAGACATAGGCGCCGTCGCGGAGCTCGTTGCTGATGTCGACGCCGTATTTGCGCGCCTGCGCTTCGGTCAATTCAGGCGGAGCCGCGCCTTCTAGATGGCAGTGCAGCTCGACCTTCTTCAAATGCAATGTCACAGAAAACTCCTTCCATGCGCTCCGCTCGGGATGCCGAGATGGCGCGCAATGCTTTCGCCGATATCGGCATAGGTGCGGCGAACGCCGATGGAACGCGACCGCGTGCCGGGGCCGTAGGCGATGACCGGAACGCGTTCGCGCGTATGGTCTGTGCCGCGCCAAGTGGGGTCACAGCCATGGTCGGCGGTCAGCACGACGAGATCGCCGGGTTTCAACTTCTTGTAGACCTCAGGCAGACGCGCATCGAAGGCTTCGAGTGCTGCCGCATAACCGGGCACGTCGCGGCGATGGCCGTAGATCATGTCGAAATCGACGAAATTGGTGAAGACGAGATCGCCCTCCTCGGCCTCGTCGATTGCCGAGAGCGACGCATCCATCAGCGCCTCGTTGCCGGTGGCCTTAATGACCCTGGAAATGCCTTGATGGGCGAAGATGTCGCCGATCTTTCCCACGGCATGTACGTGCCTGTTGTGCTCGACCAGCCGGTCGAGCAGCGTCGGCTCCGGCGGCAGAACGGAAAAGTCGCGCCGGTTTCCGGTGCGCTGGAAAGTGGAGGCGGATTGGCCGATGAAGGGCCGGGCGATGACGCGGCCGATATTGTAGGAATCGAGAAGGGCGCGAGCCGTGCGGCAGAAGGCAAGCAGCCGGTCCAGGCCGAAATGCGCTTCGTGCGCCGCGACCTGAAAGACCGAATCCGAGGACGTATAGCAGATCGGCTTGCCGGTGCGGATATGTTCTTCGCCGAGCCTGGAGATGATTTCCGTTCCCGAGGCGTGGCAATTACCGAGAATGCCGAGAATGTCGCCCTCCCGGCATAATGCCTCGATCAGCTCCGGGGGAAAGGCATCGCCTTCCGTCGGAAAATATCCCCAATCAAAACTGACAGGTGTCCCCGCGATCTCCCAATGGCCCGATGGCGTGTCCTTGCCGCGGGAGATTTCGCTGGCCGCGCCATAAATGCCATAGACCTTTTCCGGCAGGGGCATGCCGGCCGGAAATTGGCCGGAGGCCGCCCGGGCGATGTGCAGAAGCCCGAGTTCCGACATGTTCGGCAGGGAAAGCGGCCCGCTGCGCAGCCCGGCGCGGTCTCCGGCACCGGCCGCGCAGAATTCGGCAATATGGCCGAGTGTGTCGGCGCCCTCGTCGCCATAGGCTGCCGCATCAGGCGCCCCACCGACGCCGAAGGAATCGAGAACGAAAAGAAAGGCGCGCGCCATTTTACCCCCGAAAGGACCGATCGCCGGCCTCCGGACCGTCGGAGGCTGAAGCCCACGCATATAGCGCCGCGTCTGGCTTGGCAAATTCGAGATGGGGAAGGGGTCAGCAGTCGCCGCAGGGTATCGAGTCGCCTTGCCGCTGGCGGTAGAAGAAACTGCGGCTGATGGTGATCGTGCGCATCCCATCCGGCATGAAGTTCGGCGCGAACAGGAACATCCTATAGGGGATGCTGAGTTCGGTCCGAACAAGGAAGCTATTTGCCGTCTTCATGTCGGCCGGCACGTCGCTCACAGTCACATTCTTGGCGTAAGGCGTCGTGCCATCCTGGGCCCAGGACCAGAGCACTTTCGCATTGGCACTGGCGTCGATTGAAATTCCGGTGATTTTCAGTGTCAGCGATGTCGTGTTGTAAGGTACGAACATCCCGGTTGCCACCGATGGCATTTGCGCAAGCGCGCTCTTCGTGACGGATTGCTGCTGGGTGACGAGGTCGGCAATCGCACCAGCGGCTCGTGTCGCGCGCTTGCTGACGCTGAGGCCGATCGTGATCTCGAAAGCGCCGATGTAGAGCATGATGAGCACGGGAAAGAGGATTGCGAATTCGATCGCTCCGGCGCCCTTGCGCTCTCGCGCCAGCCGACGCGCCTGCTGTACCAGTCTGGAGAACGGGTTGCGCAACGCCATTATGGATACTGCTCGTTCTGGAAGACCGAGGTGGCGATAATCAGATATTGCGTCGGCATCGAACCGTCGGACGGACGGATCGTCGTGATATAGGGTCGGACCAGATCCGTGATGATTTCCCATCGATAGTAGGCGCGCAGCATGTTGATTGTGCCGGCACCGCCAGGCGTATATTTGAAGGCCGCGGTGTTGATGTCGGCATATCGATCACTGGAAACTTTGGGGATCGTCGTCGGAATGGCCGAGAAGGAGCTGAACGTCTGCACATCCAGGTAAAGCTTGCTCGGCGTGGCGGCTTCGCTGGTCGAGCAGCTGATCAGGATCGAGATCTCGTTGCAGAACGCCTGGCGGAATTGCGTCTGGCTCATATCGGTCGTACGGCCGAGATTGTAAGTGATCTGCCCGGTCCGCATCCGGCGGCTCATCGTATCGACGGCGTTGGAGACGAGTTCTTCGGCGGCGAAGGCGATGAAGGTTTCAAGGATCGCGAAGATCACCAGGAAGTATGGGATGGCAAGCAAGGCAAATTCGATCGCCGCTGCGCCATCGCGCGAGCGGGCGACAGCGCGAAACCTGGAGAAACGGTACGGCGCGAAGGCGCGCTCCCTATCCGTCTTCTGATCAACTACCGTCATTGCCTGGACCCGAGCGACATCTCTGCCTGCCACACTAGGGTCCGTTCGTTGATTTTCCGTTTCAGGCCGATACGACGATTTTAACGAATGGCAGAAGATCCAAGCCGGACCGATCAGGGTGATGTGGCGCCGGCGGCCGCTTGCTGCGCATGCTGCTCGCAATTGGGTGTGCAGGACAGCACGGAGCGCTCGGTCTGCCGGTAGACGCGCACCGTATTGCCCTCGTCTATCGACACAAGGATGCGCTCGTCCAGGATCGCGTTGCCGTCGGCATCCAGAAGAACCAGATTGGTGGTGCCGAAGCTGCGCCCTGTCAGCACGATGGTCTTGGCATCGGCCACGGTCGCGTCTGCGACCTGGGCATTGCCGACGATGACCTTGCTGACGGGGCGGTCGAGCTTCAAGACGCGCGCATGATCCATATAGACGCGCAGCATGTCATCGTCTGCGGCCGAGGAAATTCCCGAAACACCGGAAACGGCGATCATGCCGGCAAAGAAAATGGTTTTGCCGCTCGATGACATTGGGTCCTCTTTCACGATCACAGCGCAATAGCGCATAGAATGGGAAAAAATGGTGAATTAAGCTTTAAACCAACCATACTGTTTCGCGGTGAAGCAGGATGATCTGATTTGGCACTGGAGCCGGTAGGCATACGTTGCGGCTGGGTGCGGCGCCTGTGCTATCTCAGGATAAATCCCGTCGTTAACCTCTTAAAACCATTAAATATCGAGCGAAATGAATAAGGTAAAGCTTACCATACAGGAGCCTCTGACGGCTTTCACATGCTGTTAACTCTTTTTCTTAAGTCGATGGAAACGCCCATTCATTAGATTGCGGTTCATCCGATCAACGGCAACAGTTGGCGGACGTGCTGAACATCAACTGGAGTTAGGAGTACCCATGACCAAGCTTTTTAGCCGTTTTCTGAAGGACGAATCCGGCGCGACCGCAATCGAATACGGCCTGATCGCAGCCCTCATTTCCGTAGCACTCATCGCCGGCGCCACGACCCTCGGCCAGAAGATCGGCAACACGTTCAACGGTCTGAGCACCAAGATGGATAGCGCCCAAACGGCGAGTGGCAGCTAATACCGAATGCCGTCCAAGGGCATCCGCATAATAACGGCCGTTTTGTTGGCCGATACATCGAGCGGGCTCACAGGCTGAACGGCCGTGAGCCTTTTCGCATCATGTCGGGATCGGGTTTAAGCATGATCGCAGCTGCAGTCTTTATGATATTGCCACTCTGCCTCGCGTTCGCCGCCTTCTCGGATCTGTTCACCATGACGATCCCGAACCGTGTTTCCGTGATCTTTATCGTCTCCTTCTTCGCACTGGCGCCGTTCGCGGGTCTCGGCCTGCAGGCAATCGGCATGCATCTTGCCGCCTGCGCTATCGTCTTTACGGCATGCTTCGCTCTGTTTGCCTTCAATGTGATGGGCGGTGGAGACGCAAAGCTGTTGAGCGCCACCGCCCTCTGGTTCGGCCTGAACGAATCCCTGCTTTTCCTGATGACCGATGTTGCCATTATCGGCGGGCTCATCACCCTGCTCATCCTGCTAGTGAGGGCGCAGTCGAATACCATCCTTGCGATCGGCCTGCCGGTGCCCAACTCTTTGCTGCTCGCCAAGAAGATCCCCTACGGCATCGCCATCGCGATCGGCGGCTTCATGGCCTTCCCGTCCTCGCCGCTCTTCATCGCTGCGCTGGAAAGCTTGAAATAACGGCATTTTAAATGCCCATTAACTTAAAATGTAAGCATTCCATTAACCATAATTATACCAATTCCGGAGCATTCTGCAGGGCGAACATATCGTGCCTTGAGGAATGATAGATGAAACCGGCCCGCCTTATAATCCTAGCTGTCGCCTTGGTGGCAGCCGGCCTAGCCGGGCTCCTGGCAATGCGCATGGCCGGCAGCGGTGGCGTCGTCACGCAGGTGCAGTCGGTCATCGAGAAAGAACCTACCGTCAACATCCTCGTTTCGAGCAAAAATCTGCCGGTCGGAGCGAGACTGGGCGACGACACGGTGCATTGGATGGCCTGGCCGAAAGAAGGCGTCGTTCAAGGCTTCATCACCGAAGCCGACAAGCCGGATGCTATCAAGGACCTGCAGGGCGCCGTCGTGCGTCTGCCGATCTTCGAAGGCGAGCCGATTCGGCCCGAAAAAGTCGCCGATTCCAGCAGCCGCATCCTGTCCTCGCTGTTGCCGGCCGGCAAACGCGCCGTCGCCACCGAGATATCTGTAGCAACGGGCGCCGGTGGTTTCATCCTGCCGAACGATCGCGTCGATGTCATCATGGTCCGCAAGGGCACCGAGGCCAACAAGCTCATCACCGAAACCGTGCTGAGCAATGTACGCGTTCTCGCCATCGACCAGCAGATCCAGGAAAAGGACGACGGCTCCAAGGCCGTGATCGGCACGACCGCAACGCTGGAACTGACCCCAGACCAGACGAAAGTTCTCGCCGTTGCCCAGCAGATGGCTGACCGGCTTTCGCTCGCTCTGCGCTCCGTCGCCGATGCGCAGGAGCAGGATACCAGTGCGGCGGACTATCTGCTGAGCGGCGACAACGGCAGCGCGATCATTCAGGTCATCAAGTCGGGCTCCATCGTGACGGATGCCGGCGCGGCGCCGAAGGCGGAGTAAAGGACGTGCAAATGGGTAATTCAACGCGGCGCGCCAAGCTTCTCCTGACAGGCTGCCTTTCGCTGGCAATCGGCGCGACCGGCATGGCACCGGCCTCTTTCGGGCCCCTTCTTGCTGTCAGTGAGGCGCGTGCCGCGGAAAGCCTTGTCCGCATCTCGCAGACCGGCCCCGACGCCCATCGCCGGCTGAAGCTCGGGCTCAACAAGGCCGTCGTCGTCGATCTGCCGGAGGATGCCCATGATATCCTCGTCTCCGACCCGACCATGGCCGATGCCGTGACCCGCACTTCGCGGCGCATCTACCTGTTCGGCAAGAAGGTCGGCCAGACGAATATCTTTGTCTTCGGCGCCGGCGGGCAGGAGATCGTCAATCTCGATATCGAGATCGAGCGCGATGTCTCGGGCCTTGAAACCAATCTCCGCCGTTTCATTCCCGACTCCAACATCAAGGTCGAAATCGTCTCCGACAATATTGTGCTGACCGGCACCGTTCGCACGCCGCAGGACGCCACGCAAGCGGCCGATCTGGCGCAGGTCTTCCTGAAGGGCGGCGAAGCGACGACGAGAACCGAGACGGCATCCGGCACCGGCGGCGACAGCTCGGTGGCGCTCTTCGCCGAAGGCCGCCAGACGTCGCAGGTCGTCAACCTGCTGCAGATCCAGGGTGAGGACCAGGTCACCCTCAAGGTGACGATCGCCGAGGTTCGCCGCGAGGTGCTGAAGCAGCTCGGCTTCGACAACCTCGTCTCCAATTCCTCCGGCATGACGGTCGCTCAGCTTGGCGCTCCGAGCGCCGACAGCGCCACAGCCACCGTCGGCGGCGGCCTGGCGGCGCTCTTCAAAAGCTCGATCGGCAAATACGACATTTCGACTTATCTTAACGCCCTGGAGCAGGCCAAGGTCGTCAGGACGCTTGCAGAGCCTACGTTGACAGCGATATCCGGCCAGGCGGCGACCTTCAATTCCGGCGGCCAGCAGCTGTATTCGACGACCGACAACGACGGCAACGTCACTGTCGTTCCCTTCAACTACGGTATCAATCTTGCCTTCAAACCGGTCGTGCTGTCGTCCGGGCGCATCAGCCTGGAGATCAAGACCAACGTCTCCGAGCCGGTGGCCGGCAGCGGCAACGCCACCTATCAGCGCCGTTCGGCGGAGACTTCGGTGGAACTGCCCTCGGGCGGCTCGATCGCCCTGGCCGGCCTCATCCGTGACAATGTTTCCCAGACGATGGGCGGCACGCCCGGCGTCTCCAAGATCCCGCTTCTCGGCACGCTGTTTCGCCAGAAAGGTTTCGAACGTCAGGAAACCGAACTTGTGATCATCGCGACACCCTACCTGGTGCGTCCGGTGGCGCGCAATCAGCTCAACCGGCCGGATGACAATTTCAGCCCTGAGAATGACGGTGCAACTTTCTTCCTCAACCGTGTGAACAAGGTCTATGGCCGCCGCGAGGCGCCCGTCGCCGACGCGCAGTTCCACGGCTCGATCGGGTTCATCTACAAATGAGCGGGGCACGATCGGCAGCAATGGCACAGAACAGAGATCAGGCGATGGCCCATATCAATGCGACGACACACCGCCTCGGTTACTCCAGGGTGCTTTTTACCGCGGCCGTCATGTCGGCGGCGATCCTGTCCGGATGCGCTGGTCCGCATGACCAGCTGACGACAGGCGGGATCCCTGACGACTACCGCGCCCGCCATCCGATCATCGTCACCGAGGCCGAGCAGACGGTGGATATACCCGTCGCCTCGACCGACCGCCGCCTGACCATCGCGCAGCGCGACCTCATCCGCGGCTTTGCTGCAAACTACATATCGCGCGCCTCGGGCCCGGTTTACGTCCTGTCGCCGGAAGGTTCGCCCAATTCCGCAGCAGCCTATCAACTGCGCAACCAGGTCCGCGCCGAGCTGGCGGCGAGAGGGATCGCAAGCTCGAAAATCATCAATACGTCCTATGCCGCTGCCGGTGCCGGCGATGCGGCGCCGATCCGGTTGAGCTTTACCGGCACGACCGCGGTCACGACGCAATGCGGCCAGTGGCCGAAGGATATCTCCAACGATTTCGCCAACCAGAACTACTATAACTTCGGCTGCGCCTCTCAGAACAACCTTGCCGCCCAGATCGCCAATCCGGAGGACCTGGTGGCGCCCCGCGGCATGACGCCGATCGATGCACAGCGGCGCAACAACGCCATCCAGGAATACCGGACGACGTCGACGACGATCGAAGATGCCAGCGACAGCGGATTCTGAGGCGGAACGGGACGATGAGCGCAATCGAATACGAAATCAGGAACCCCAGCGAACTTCGCCACGCCGAAGAGGCGGTGCGGATGGCGGATCTGGAAAATATGCGGCCGTTGCCGCGCATCTCGGTTCACGCTTTTTGCGAAAGCGAGGCCCTGCAGCATGTCATGGAACGCTGCGCCAATGATCGGCGCATGGCGAAGGTGAGCATGCGCATCACCAGCGGCGGCATAGCCGCTGCCGCCAATATGTTTGCCGGCGCTCCGACGCCGAACCTGATCATCCTCGAGACCAAAGCCAATTCCGGAAGCCTGCTGGGCGAACTTGCGCCGCTCGCCGCCGTCTGCGATCCGACGACCAAGGTCGTGATCGTCGGCTACTACAATGATATTGGGCTCTATCGCGAACTCATCCGCAACGGCATTTCCGAATATATGGTCCAGCCGGTTGCCATGCCCGACATTCTGGCGGCAATGGCCTCGATCTTCGTCGATCCGGAAGCCGAGCCGCTCGGCCGCAGCATAGCCTTCATCGGCTCGAAAGGCGGCACCGGCGCCTCGACCATTGCGCATAATTGCGCCTTTGGTATTTCCCATCTTTTCTCCACCGAGACGATCCTCGCCGATCTCGACCTGCCCTATGGCACGGCCAATATCGACTTCGATCAGGATCCGGCACAGGGCATCGCCGAAGCGGTCTTTGCGCCCGATCGGCTCGACGAGGTCTTCCTCGACCGCCTGCTGACGAAATGCTCAGAACACCTTTCCCTGCTTGCCGCACCCTCGCTGCTCGACCGCGCCTATGATTTCGATGGCCAGGCTTTCCAGCCGGTGCTCGATGTCCTGCAGCGCAGCGCGCCCGTCACCGTGCTCGACGTTCCGCACGCGTGGTCGGAGTGGACGCGCACGGTTTTGGCGAGTGTCGACGAGGTGGTCATCACCGCGGTTCCCGACCTTGCCAACCTGCGCAACACCAAAAACATGCTGGACGCGCTGCGCAAGATGCGGCCGAATGACAAGCCGCCGCATCTGATCCTCAATCAGGTCGGCATGCCGAAGCGTCCGGAGATATCGCCGTCGGATTTCTGTGAGCCGCTGGAGACCGATCCGATCGCGATCATTCCCTTTGACATCAACCTCTTCGGTAACGCCGCCAACAGCGGCCGGATGATCTCGGAAGTCGATCCGAAGTCGCCGACGGCCGAAACCTTTTCGCAGATATCGCACATCGTCACCGGCCGGGTCGCCATCAAGAAGGCGAAGAAGGGCGGCCTGCTCGGCCTCCTGAAGCGGAAGTAGATGTAGAATGAAGAGATCGGATTAAGCGGCATGTTTGGAAAACGCGGAAACGAAGGTTTCGGAAAGGCCGGAGGCGCAATAGCTCCTCCGCCGCCGCCGGCCCCGGCCGCCGCCCCCGTGACTTCTTCTCCTGCCGTCCTCGTCGAACCCCAGCGCGAACCCTTGCGCCAGCAGATGACGCCGCCGCCGATGCAGGCGCCGCAGCGCAAGCGGCCCGTTCGCACCGACGAATATTATGATACCAAACAGCAGGTATTTTCCGCGCTGATCGACACGATCGATCTCTCGCAGCTTTCCAAGCTCGATGGCGAAAGCGCGCGCGAGGAAATCCGCGACATCGTCAACGACATCATCACCATCAAGAATTTTGCGATGTCGATCTCCGAGCAGGAAGAACTGCTCGAGGATATCTGCAATGACGTTCTGGGCTACGGTCCGCTGGAGCCCTTGCTGGCGCGCGACGACATCGCCGACATCATGGTCAACGGCGCCGGCCAGACCTTCATCGAAGTTGGCGGCAAGACGATCGAATCGGAAATCCGCTTCCGCGATAATGCGCAGCTTCTCTCCATCTGCCAGCGCATTGTCAGCCAGGTCGGCCGTCGCGTCGATGAATCGAGCCCGATCTGCGACGCGCGCCTGCCCGATGGCTCGCGCGTCAACGTCATCGCGCCGCCGCTGTCGATCGACGGGCCGGCGCTCACCATCCGCAAGTTCAAGAAGGACAAGCTGACGCTCGATCAGCTCGTCCGTTTCGGCGCGATCACGCCGGAAGGCGCGACCGTGCTGCAGATCATCGGGCGCGTGCGCTGCAACGTCATCATCTCGGGCGGCACGGGCTCCGGTAAAACGACCCTCCTGAACTGCCTTACCAACTATATCGACCGGGATGAGCGCGTCATCACCTGCGAGGACACGGCCGAACTGCAGCTGCAGCAGCCGCATGTCGTGCGTTTGGAAACGCGTCCGCCGAATATCGAAGGCGAGGGCGAGATCACCATGCGCGATCTCGTCAAGAACTGCCTGCGCATGCGTCCCGAACGCATCATCGTCGGCGAAGTGCGCGGACCTGAAGTCTTCGACCTCTTGCAGGCGATGAACACCGGTCACGACGGCTCGATGGGCACGATCCACGCCAACACGCCGCGCGAATGCCTGAGCCGTATCGAATCCATGATCGCGATGGGCGGCTTCACGCTGCCGGCAAAGACGGTCCGCGAGATCATCTCCACCTCCGTCGACGTCATCATCCAGGCGGCACGCCTGCGCGACGGTTCGCGTCGCATCACACAGATTACCGAGGTGATCGGCATGGAAGGCGACGTCATCATCACCCAGGATCTGATGCGCTACGAGATCGAGGGCGAGGATGCGGGCGGCCGACTGATCGGCCGGCACATGTCGACCGGCGTCGGCAAACCGCATTTCTGGGATCGGGCTCGTTACTTCAACGAGGAAAAGCGCCTGGCCGCTGCCCTCGACGCGATGGAAGCGAAATCGAAGGAATAGGGTGATGTTCGGATTCGATCCGCTAGTCCTGGCAATCGTCGTCCTCGCCGCTGTATCCGCTGCGGCGGTCGCCTATGCCCTGTTGTTTTCCCGGATCGAGGCCGACAAGAAATCGGCAAGCCGCATCAACCGTGTCAAATCGGCTGAGGTCGACCGCGCCAAGGTCAAGGCTGCCCGCGACCGGGTGCAGGAGATGTCGAAGCGGCGCAAATCGGTGCAGGACAACCTGAAGGATCTAGAAAAGCGCCAGAACGAAAAGACCAAGAAGACGCTGTCGATGAAATCGCGGCTGGTGCAGGCCGGCCTGACGATCACGCTGACGCAGTTCTATCTCTTCAGCGCCATTTTCGCTTCGGTGCTGCTGTTCATGGCTTTCATCATCGGCGCGTCGTGGATGGTCATGATCGGCATCGCTTTCGTGGCCGGACTCGGCCTGCCGCGTTGGGTCGTCGGTTTCCTGATCAAGCGCCGCCAGAACAAGTTCCTCAACGAGTTCCCCAATGCGCTCGATGTCATCACCCGCTCGATCAAATCGGGATTGCCGCTCAACGATGCGATCCGCCTTATCGCGACTGAAGGCACTGAGCCGGTGAAGAGCGAATTCCGCCGGGTGATCGAAGCCCAGCAAGTTGGCCTCAGCATTCCCGACGCCTGCGCCCGCATGACGCTCCAGATGCCGCTCCAGGAAGTCAACTTCTTCGCGATCGTCATCGCTATCCAGTCGCAGGCCGGCGGCAATCTCTCCGAGGCGATCGGCAACCTGTCAAAGGTGCTGCGCGAGCGCAGGAAGATGAAGGCCAAGGTCTCGGCACTGTCGATGGAAGCCAAGGCGTCCGCCGTCATCATCGGTGCTCTGCCCTTTATCGTCGCGACCCTCGTTTACCTCACCTCGCCGAACTACATGATCGTCCTTTTCACCGATCCGCGCGGCCATTTCATCATGGGCGCCTCGGCGATCTGGATGTCGATCGGCATCCTCGTCATGCGCAACATGGTCAATTTCGACATCTAGCGGGAGAGAAGCACCATGTCGCAGGATCTTGCCGCAACGCTGACCAATCCGAGCATGTTGATCGCTGTTTTCGTCGCGATCGCCGTCTTCGCGACTTTCTACACGATCGCCATCCCCTTCTTCGAGCGCGGCGATCTCAGCAAGCGCATGAAAGCTGTCTCGACCGAGCGCGAGCAGATCCGCGCCCGCGAACGCGCCCGCATGAACACCGAACCGGGCGCCGGCAAGGCTTCGCTCAGAAATCAGAACAACCGCTCGGTCCGCCAGATTGTCGAACGCTTCAACCTGCGCAAGGCGCTTGTCGACGAAAACACGGTCAACAAGCTGCGTGCCGCGGGTTTTCGCTCGGAAAATGCGCTGAATACCTTTCTCGTCGCGCGCTTCCTGCTGCCATTTCTCTTCCTCGCGCTCGCCGCCTTCTGGGTCTTCGGTCTCGGCGGCCTTGCTGAGCGCGGCATGCCCATACGTATGCTCGCCGTCATCGGCATCGCCTATCTCGGCTTTTATGCGCCGAATATCTATATCTCCAATCGCATGAGCAAGCGACAGCACTCGATCAAGCGCGCCTGGCCGGATGCGCTGGACCTGATGCTGATCTGCGTCGAATCCGGCATCTCGATGGAGGCGGCGATGCGTCGCGTGTCGGAGGAGCTCGGCGAGCAGTCGCCGCCGCTTGCCGAGGAGATGGTGTTGACCACCGCCGAACTCTCCTTCCTGCCGGATCGTCGCGTGGCGCTCGATAATCTCGCCGCGCGCACGCAGCTCGAACTGGTGCGTTCGGTGGCCCAGGCGCTGATCCAGGCGGACCGCTACGGCACGCCGGTTGCGCAGGCGCTGCGCGTTCTCGCCCAGGAAGGACGCGACGAGCGGATGAACGAAGCGGAAAAGAAGGCAGCCGCCCTGCCGCCGAAACTGACGGTGCCGATGATCCTGTTCTTCCTGCCGGTGCTGATCGCGGTCATTCTCGGCCCGGCCGGCATCCAGGTGGCGGATAGGTTCTGAACCGCAGGGGCCACTTCGACCCGCGTGACCGGCGCTGGCATAGCTGGTAAACGGGATGGGGCGGTCGGCAGCACGGAAGTGACCGCCGTTTTCCCCAGCGCTATCCGATTCCGAAGGAGAGGGTCCGATGTCTTCCGCAGGCATTTTCATCAGCATCATGGCAGCCTTGGTCGTCGGCGCGATGAGCCCCGGCCCGAGCTTCGTCGTCGTCTCCAGGATCGCCATCTCCCGTTCGCGGCTGGATGGACTTGCGGCCGCATTCGGCATGGGTGCCGGCGGCGTCGTTTTCGCCGGTCTGGCGCTCGCCGGTCTGACGGCATTGCTGTCGCAATTCGAATGGCTCTATGTGCTGCTCAAGGTGGCGGGCGGTGCTTATCTCCTCTACATCGCCGTCAATATCTGGCGAGGCGCCGCAAAGCCGATCGAGCTTTCCGATGCCGTCAATGGCCATCGTGCGCCCGTGCGCAGCTTCATGACCGCGTTGCTGACGCAGCTCAGCAACCCGAAGACCATCATCGTCTACGCCAGCCTTTTTGCGGCGCTTCTGCCGCGGACGGTGCCGCTCGATCTTCTCGTCGCATTGCCGGTCGGCGTCTTCTCGGTGGAGGCGGGTTGGTATTCGATCGTGGCACTCGCCTTTTCGGCCCGCCACCCGCGGCGGCTCTATCTCCATGCCAAGGGCTGGATCGACCGGGCCGCCAGTGCGGTGATGGGCGGTCTTGGTCTGCGGCTCATTCTTTCGGGCCTCAGCGTCAGGTAACTCAGGCGGAGAAGGGCTGGTCCTCCGGCAAAATGACGAGGTCAGTTGGTGTTGCTGTCACCGGCGGCGCCCGGCGCCTTGTCCTTGGCAGCGAGCTTCTGCCAGGAATTCTGCTGCGAGAGCATACCCTTGAGATAGGCCACGTTGGCATCGGCCTGCTGCGGCGAAAGCTCCCGCCGCGCGATCTGTTCGGCTTCTGCAAAACGCCCTTGCAGGCCGACGACGAGGGCAAGATTCTGCCGGACGCGGCTGTCGGCGGTCGGCTGCCCGGCGGCGGAGCGCAGATAGGTTTCGGCCGTGCGCAGATCGCCGGTCAGCACATAGGACATGCCGAGGTTGGAAAGGATGGAAGGTTCGTTCGGCTGAATGTCGAGCGCGTCGCGGTAGCGCTGCCGGGCCTCGCTCGCCCGGCCCATCTGGTCCAGGATTGCGCCTTCGGCCGAGATCAGCCTCCAGTCGGGACGATCGGGTGTCTGGGCGCGGCCGATCGTGTCGAGCGCCTGCTGGAACTGTCCGGCCGCCGCCTGCGCCTTGCCATAGGCGGCCAGCACATTGCGGTCCCCCGGATTGGCGATCGCCACCTGCTGCATGACGGCGAGCGCCTGCGCGTCGCGGCCGCTCATGCGCAGCAGGTTGGCATAGTTGACGCCATTGACGGGATCGCGCGGGTTCTTTTCATAGGCCTGGCCGATCCGCTCCGTCGCCAAGCGCAGCTCGGTCGCACCCATCTCTTCGACCGGCTTGGTAAGCTTCGGCACCGAGCCCGTCGTCATCCGGTCCTTGGCCGTCGTCGAGCAGCCGGCAAGCGCGAGGATGATCAGCGAAGCTGCTGCGCCCCGCAGGATACGGTTGGTGGATATGGTGATGCGCGAGGCAGGCATGTTGCGTTCCTGATTCCGAAATCGGCGCCTGACCTCGAAGCGGAACAGGGAAAGGTTTGACGCAATCTTCGCTCCAGCAATAGTCTGTTAACCCTAACAGACCGTTAAGGAACGATTCCTGACGACCGCCAAAGGACAATCATGGCCCCCTATCAGTTCATCGAAAGACCGACTCCTTTCAACACGAAGGGTGGCTCGACGCTGCCGATCTTTGCCGTCACCCCTGCCCATATCGAGACCGGCACGATCGATCCGATTGCGCTCGATTGGGCGCGCAAGGCGGGATACAAGGCCGAAAGCGGTTCGCTTTTGCTGATCCCGACTTCCGACGGCCAGCTCGGCGGTGCGCTTTTCGGCCTGGGGACCAACCCGTCCGAACAGCCCTACATCACCGGCAGGCTGGCCCGTGCGCTGCCCGCCGGCGACTGGCACATTGAGACCGCGCCGCTGACGGCAAATCGCCTCGCCCTCGGCTTCGGGCTCGGCAGCTACCGTTTCGATCGCTACAAATCGGAAAAGTCGTCGGCAGCGACCTTGATGATCCCCCGCGATGCCGACGGCGCCGACATCAAGCGCCAGCTCGCCGGCGTCTTTCTTGCCCGCGACCTCATCAATACGCCGACAAACGACATGGGACCGGACCAGCTCGAGGCCGCTTTCCGCGCCCTGGCCGGACATTACAAGGCGGAACTATCGGTCATCACGGGCGATGAACTGCTCAAGCAGAATTTCCCGCTGGTTCACACCGTCGGCCGCGCCAGCGCCGATGCGCCGCGTCTTCTTGAGCTGCGCTGGGGCAAGAAGGGTCATCGCAAGGTAACGCTCGTCGGCAAGGGCGTCTGCTTCGATACCGGCGGTCTCGACATCAAGCCTGCCGCCTCGATGCTGCTGATGAAGAAGGATATGGGCGGCGCGGCAAATGTCATGGGACTGGCCCTGATGATCATGGACGCCAAGCTGAAGGTCGATCTGCGCGTCATCGTCCCGGTCGTCGAAAACGCCATCTCCTCCAATGCCTTCCGCCCCGGCGACATCTACCGCAGCCGCAAGGGCCTGACAGTCCAGATCGACAACACCGACGCCGAGGGCCGGTTGATCCTGGCCGATGCGCTTGCCTATGCCGACGAGGAAGAGCCCGAACTTTTGATCGACATGGCGACGCTGACGGGGGCTGCCCGCGTTGCCCTCGGTCCGGATCTTCCGCCCTTCTTCACCGATGATGCCAATCTGGCCCATGACCTGACCGAAGCAAGCCTAGAGACGGATGATCCGATCTGGCGCCTGCCGCTCTATGCCGGCTACGAAAAAGATGTCCGCGCCAAATTCGCCGACCTGACGAATGCCCCGGCCGGCGGCATGGCGGGGTCGATCACCGCCGCGCTTTTCCTCAAGCGCTTCGTCAGCAAGACCAAGAGCTGGGCGCATTTCGATATTTACGGTTGGGCTCCGTCCGAACGGCCACATTCGCCCGGCGGCGGCGAGGCACAGGCGATCCGCGCGCTCTTTCACCATATTCGCACCAGCCTGCGCTGACGCCTCCTGGATAATGCTAAGGCGCATTTGCACGACTCTGTTGCGCACTGCGCCTGGCGGCCGATCGTTAAAATTTTATTCACCCTGCCGGACGGCAGTTCCCGCCACCACTTGCATGTCCACGACAACTGCCGGAAAATGAAACGCTAGCGTAACGATTTCCGGAGGGGCCGTGCCGATCGAACTGACCGCGTCGCAGGCGCTGGGGCTCTGGCATGGCGTGGCGCTCGACCAGGTTCGTCATGACGACCGCGATTTGACATTGCGCCAGATGGCGATCCTCCTGCATATTTACCTCGTGCCGCCGCCCCACACGGTGCGCGGGCTTGCCGCCACGCTCAACGTCACCAAGCCGGTCATTACCCGCGCCTTGGATACGATGGGCGAGATGGGCCTGGTTGATCGCGTGCGCGACGATGCCGACCGTCGTAATGTGATCATCAAACGTACCGTCGGCGGTGCGCTTTACCTGGAAAAGCTCGGCGATCTCGTGCGAGATCAGGGCCGGCGCCTACCGATCTAAAAGGGCGATCTGAGAGGAACATAAATGATGATGCTCGACCGCCGCCTGCATGCCTATCGGCCGGATCTCGCGGAAGCGGGGCTCAAGGGCAAGGTGGAGGCATCGCGCTTCGAGGAAGGCGCCGCAGCGCGTGTTGCCGTTCCCGTCGCTGCCCTGCGCCCTGAGCCGGAACTTGCCCGCGGCATCGATACGGAACTGCTCCTCGGCGAGGAGGTGACCGTTTTCGATCGTGCCGACGGCTGGTGCTGGGTAAAAGCTGCCTCCGACGGCTATGTCGGCTATCTCAAGGCAGAGGCGCTCTCGCAAACCGGGCAGGCGCCGACCCACATCGTCACCGTGCCGCGCACCTTCCTCTATCCGGAACCGGAGCTGCGCAAACCCCACCAGGCCGTGCTGTCGATGGGAAGCCGGATCCACGTCGCCGGCGAGGCGGAAACGCGCGGCAATCATTATGTCGTGCTTGAGGATGGAACGGCGATCTTCGCCCGCCACGTCCAGCCGATCGGCGCGCTCGACGGGGGCGATTACGTCGATATCGCCGCCCGTTTCCTGGAAACGCCTTATCTCTGGGGTGGCCGTTCCGGCCTCGGCATCGATTGCTCGGGCCTCGTCCAGCTGGCGATGCTGATGGTCGGCAGACAAGCGCCGCGCGATGCCGACATGCAGGCTGCCGGTCTCGGCCAGCCGATCGACCGCTCCGAAATCCGCCGCGGCGATCTCGCGTTCTGGAAGGGGCACGTCGCCATTTTCGAGGATGGGGAAACCATCCTCCATGCCAACGGTCACAGCATGACGGTGGCGCGCGAGAATTTCGAGGCCGCCGTCGAGCGCATCGGCCGGCTCTACGAGCAGCCGACCGGCTATCGCCGCGTTATGATGTGACCGGTGGCCGCGGCCAGGATTTTACGCCGCCGGTCCAATCCTCGAAGGCTTTCGACAGTCTCAGCACCCGCATGTCGTCGAAGCGCGGCCCGACGATCTGCAGTCCGATCGGCAGACCCGACCGGGAGAAGCCGCAATTGATCGAGGCGGCCGGCTGCTCCGACATGTTCCATGGCACGGTGAAAGCGATATGTTCGAACGGCCTTGCCGGATCGTTGGTCGGCGATGCCCATTCGGCCGGATAGGAGATGATCGGGTTGGTCGGTGAAAGCAGGGCGTCGACAGTCGTAAACAGCCGTCCGCAGTTTCTGCGCATTTCGATCGTCTGATTGAAGCCTCTGACTGCATCGACGCCGCTGATATCGGCACCGGCCTTCGCCCAATCCCCGATATAGGGCAGGATACTGTCGCGCCGCGCTTCGTCCAGGCCGGCGATCTCGCTCCAGAGGCGGGCGCGCCAGAATGTGTCGAGCCCGTCAAGCATCGCGCGTGTCAGCACCGGTTGAACGGAGATGACGGTCGCCCCGGCCGCTTCGAAACGCTTTGCCGCCGCTTCGACCGAGGCCCCGATCTCGTCGTCGACCGCAAGGCCGCAGCCGGCGTCGAGCATCAGCCCGATCGTCATGCCCGACATGTCGATATCGAGATTCATCCAGTCGAAATCGTTCGGCGGCAGGCTGGTGCCGTCGCGCCAGTCGGGCCGGGACAGCGTCGCCATCGAAAAGGCTGCGTCCTGGACGGTGCGCGTCATCGGGCCGACGCAGCGCCCGACATAATAGGGATCGGCCGGAATGCGCCCGTGGCTCGGCTTGAAGCCGAAGATGCCGGTCCAGCCGGCCGGAAGCCGCACCGAGCCGCCGATATCGGTGCCGATATGCAGCGGCCCGTAGCCGGCTGCCGCCGCCGCGGCAGCGCCGGCGCTCGATCCGCCGGGGTTCTGCATCCTGTCCCAGGGATTGCGACTGAGAGGATGAAAGCTCGACAGGCCGGAGGAAAGCATGCCGTAATCCGGGCAGGTGGTCTTGGCAAAGATCACCGCGCCGTCCTCGCGCAGCCGCGCGGCCGCCGGTGCGTCGGCCTCGGCCGGTTTGAGATCCACCGCCCTGGTGCCGAGCGGCACCGGCTGGCCTTTCGTCGCGATCAGTTCTTTCAGCGTTACCGGTATGCCATCGAGCGCACCGAGCGTTTGTCCCTTCGCCCAGCGCTCCGTCGAAGCTTTCGCCCGCGCGCGCGCCGCTTCCGGATCGTAGAGGTAAAGTGCGGAAATCGACGGCTCCCAGGCGGCGATATGGTCTTCGAGGGAGAGCCAGTATTCGAGCGGGGAGAGGCTTTTATCGGCAAAGCGCCGTCTGAGCTCGCGGATGGTAAGGTCGGTTTCGGCCATGGCACGGATCTTCGGCGGTTGGTTTCGGGAGGACATCAGCGGCTCGCCTCGCGCGGGTCGAGAAGATCGCGCAACCCGTCGCCCAGCATGTTGAAGCCGAGCACGGTCAGCGCGATGGCAAGGCCGGGCAGGATCGCCAGCCAGGGGGCGAGCGCCAGATAGGTCTGCGCATCGGCAAGCATCCTTCCCCAGGTCGGCGCCGGCGGCGCCATGCCGAGCCCGAGAAAGCTGAGGCCCGCTTCGGTCAGGATCGCCAGCCCTAGCTGGATCGCCCCGTGTACAATGATCTGGCTGATGATATTCGGCAGCACATGGCGCAGTGAAATGGTCAGGCGCGTATTGCCGATCGCCCGCGCCGCCGTCACATAGTCGCGGCTCCAGGCCTGCAGCGCCGTTGCCAGCGTCACCCGGGCAAAGACCGGAATCATGAAGACGGCAATCGCGGCAATTGCCGTCAGTCGGCCGGGCCCGAGAAAGGCGCCGAGCATCATCGCCGACAGGATCGGCGGCAGGGCGAAGACGACGTCGCAGATGCGCATCAGCAGCGTTTCGAAGGGACCTCGGATCGCCGCTGCCGAAATGCCGGCGATCGAACCGAGCGATCCGCCGATCACGACCGACGTGATGGCGATCGACAGCGAGTTCCAGCAGCCTGCCATCAGCATCGAAAGCACGTCACGGCCGAACTGATCGGTGCCGAGCAGACCGAAGGCGAGAGGCGGCTGGAGCTTATGGACGATCTGCATTTTTGCCGGCGGCAGCGGCGTCCAGATGAGCGACAGCAGTGCGATGGCAACGAGCAGGCCGATGATCGCAGCTCCGGAAACAAGATTTATTCGCCGACCAAGTTTAAACCGCCGATGGCCGGCGATGGCGGTGGATGAGAACGACGCCATCGTCAAGCCGTCCTTCTCATCCTGGGATCGATCGCGAGATAGGAAAGATCGACAATGAAATTCATCACGATGACGAGGGCTGCGAAGAACAGCACGACGTCCTGCATCACGATAATATCGCGCTGAGAGAGCGCCTGAACGGCGAGCCGCCCGAGGCCGGGCAGGTTGAAGACGTTTTCCACCAGCACCGCACCGGCGACGAGAAAGGTGAACTGCAGCCCGATCATCGTCAGGATCGGGATCAGCGCATTCGGCACGATATGCCGCCACAGCACCGCTTGACGAGACAGCCCCTTGGCCACCGCGGTGCGGGCAAAATCCTCATGCATCGTGTCGAGCACCGCCGATCGTGCGACACGCGTCAACACACCCGCCTGCGGCATTGCCAGCGCGACGGCCGGCATCACAAGCGCCTGTAATGCTTGTAGAATACCGGCGCTCCAGCCCGGAAAGCCGCCGGCCGGCATCAGTCCGAGCAGCGTCGAGAAGAGGATGATCATGAGCAGCGCCACCCAGAAGGCGGGCACAGCGATGCTGATCTGCGAAAAGAGCGTTGCGATGATGGCGAAGACACCGCCGCGGCGCGTAGCCGCCAGGGCGCCGAGCGGCAGGGCAATCGCCACCGACAGCACGATTGCCATCAGCGCAAGCGGCAGCGTCACCGCCAGCCGCTCGACGATCAATCCGGCGACCGGGACGCCGTAGGTGTAGGATTGGCCGAGATTGCCCGACAGCACGCCGGCGAGCCATTGGCCGTAACGCAGGATGAGCGGCTGGTCGAGGCCGAGCTCGTGACGCAACGCCGCCAGCGTCTCCGGGCTTGCCGAGGTGCCGAGCATGATCGAGGCGGGGTCGCCCGGCAGAAGATCCATGACCGCGAAGATCAGCAGCGAGACGATGAGAAGTGTGAGGAACAGGCCGGCGAAGCGGCGGGCGAGGAGGGTGATCATATGGGGTCGAGAACGACTGCGGCGGGACGCGGCAGGCCCCTTTTGCCCTCACGCGGAGCACCCGCCGCGCCGGCGGCGAGTTTGGCGAGAACGCTAACCTCACTTTCCGCCCCAGACCTTGAGCCTGGGATCCATGCCACTGCTGTTGATGGATGTGGTGTGGATGCTCGGGTCAAGCCCGAGCATGACGGAGCGTGGGGCTGGCGGGAGGAGGCAATCAGCGCGCAGATGCCCATGCCAGGAATACCATACGGCAACAAAACCAAACAATGCCGGCCCGGACTGAACTGGCCTGGTGAGGGAGGGAGAGGGCTGCGTGCCATATCGGCCAAATGTATGTCGGATCTCTCCAAGGCCATCACCTCATCGCACCCCTACCGAGCCTACCGCTCACTCGTCCCAGGAAACACCGGAAAGCACATTGGAGGGAATCGGCTCGTTCTCCCATAGTCCCTTCAACTTCCTGTCCCAGACACCGAGTTTCGGCATGACGAAAAGGTAGAGCGCCGGCACGTCTTCGGCGAGAATCTTCTGCGCCTCCCCATAGATCGCATTCTGCGCCGCAGGATCGGCCGTCTCCTGGACCTTCTTCATCAGCGCGTCGAAGGCCGGGTTCTTATAATTGAAATAATAGGGATCGCGCGCATAGATGTCGATGTCGAGCGGTTCGGCATGGGCGACGATCGTCATGTCGAAGTTGCGATCCTTCATGACGTCCTGCACCCATTTCGCCGGAAACTCCGTCGGCTCGATGTTCATCGTCACGCCGATCTCGGCAAACATCGCCTGCATCACTTGGGCGCTGCGTGGCGCATAGGCCATCTGCGGCGATTTGATCGTGAAGGTGAAGCCGTTGGGGTAGCCGGCCTCAGTAAGCAGCGCCTTTGCCTTTTCGACATCATAGGGCAGCACGCCGGTCATGTCCTTGTAGCCCGGATCGTTCGGCGTGTAGTGGCTGCCGATCGGCGTGCCGAGGCCGGACCATGCGCCTTCGATCACGGTCTTGCGGTCGATCGCCATCATCAGCGCCTGGCGGACGCGCCTGTCGTCGAAGGGCTTCTTCGCATTGTTCATGCCGGCGACGACCTTGAGTTCGGTATTGCCGACCTTGGTGATGAGTCTGGTATCGCCGTCGAAGGAACTCATCAGCTCGGGCGCGGCAAATTCCGGAAAGGCATCGAGATCGCCGGATTTCAGCGCCGCCGCCTGCGCCTGCGGATCGGCGATGAAGCGGAAGGTCACCTTGTCGAGCTTGGCGGCCGCATCCTTGTCCCAGTAGTCGTCATTCCTGGCCAGTTCGACCCTGTCGCCCTTCGCCCAGCTGGCGAATTTGAAGGGGCCGGTGCCGATCGGCGTCACCTTGTCGTCGGCGGCCGTCTTCGGCCCGACAATCACCGAGGCCGGCCACCCGAGCCAGTAGATCAGGCTGCCGGTCGGCGCCGAGAGATGCAGCACCAGGGTTTCGGCATCGGGCGTATCGATCGAGGCGATCGAGGCGAAGAAGCGTTTCTGCGGATTGACCGAATCCGCGCCGCGGGCGCGGTCGAGCGAAAACTTGGCGCTCGCGGCATCGAAGGCCTCGCCGTCGTGGAATTTGACGCCGGTCTGCAGCTTGAACGTATAGGTCAGGCCATCGGGAGAGATCTCCCAGCTTTTCGCCAGCTGCGGCTGGACCTTGCCGGTCTGATCAATCGTCACCAGCCCCTCGAACACGTTCTGCCAGGTGACCTGGCCGATCGCAACCGGTGCCGCGATCGTCGGGTCGAGGCCGGCCGGCTCGACGCTCATGCCGAGGGTGAGGGTGGTCTTGGCCGCTTCCGCCGGCGTCATGATCGTCATCACCAGACCGGCCGAAAGCGCGGCAGCGAGGGAAAGCCGCCTGAGGAAACGCGAAGGCGCAAACGAAAGCTTGTTCATCATGGTTCCCTTGTCTGGCCTTGCGTCGATGACGAAGGCCTTTGCGAATAGATTGCACCACAGAAGTGCACACACAATGACGATTTTGTGCGCTCTGTGTGGCCGAAAAAGCTACACATGAAATCGCGGCCAACGCAAGCTTGAAGCGTCAGTCTTTGGTCCCGGCTCGGCCGTCCGTGCGCTCGCGCATGAACCTCTCGATGAAGTCGAGCAGTTTCGTCGCCGCGAAGGACAGCTGCCGGTCCGGCGCGACGCAGAGATCGACATGGGTGCGGATGCCGGTCTTTCCGGCAAGCGGAATGGCCAGGAGCTGGCCCGCTTCGATTTCGCGGCGGACGGTCAGCGCCGGCAGCAGCGTCGCCGCAGCCCCGCTGAGCACCAGTTCCTTCAGCATTTCGAGCGAGCTGGTGACGAAGACGGGATCGAGGCTGAGCCCCTCCTTCTCGAACAGCGCATCGAAGGCTTGGCGGAAACCGAAGGATTGATCCGGCAGCGCCAATGGGTAATCGGCGAGTTCCCGGATGGGGATTTCGGCAAGGGCGGCAGCCGGATGCTGCGGCGTGACAATGAAATCATAGGCGATCTCGGAGCGCAGCCGCACCTTGGTGCCTGATATGACGGGCGCAAACAGCGTCACCGCAAACAGCGTCACCGCAATATCGGCTTCGGCGCTGTTGACGGCATCGACCGCCTGCCGCGCGCTGGTGATCGTCACGGTGAAACGCAGCTGCGGATATTTCAGGCTGAACTCGGCAAGCGCCGGCGCCAAGAGATTGGCGACGGTGGCGCCATTGGCATAGATGCTGACACGGCCGCGCTGCAGTCCCTTCAGGTCTTCGATCAGCTGCTGCACGTGATCGAGCTCGCGCAGCGTCCGGCCGGCGCGGGCAGCGAGAAGCTCGCCGGCCGCCGTCAGCTTGACGCCGCGGGCGCTGCGTTCGACCAGCGGCGCGCCGAAATGATATTCTAGGTTCTCGATCTGCCGGCTGATCGCCGTCGGCGCGACATTGAGGTTCTCGGCCGCCTGGCGCATGGAATTGGTCCTGACCAGCTCGTCGAAATACATCAGCGCCCGGATCTGCATTCACGTCTCTCCGCCATTCGGCCTATTCGCCCTGTCCGGGTTTTGACCCTATCCAATCAATCGGCGTTCGGGTAGCGGTCGCGCCAGGCCTTTTGCGCGCCCTCGACCGGCAAAGCGGTTGCCGCGTGGACACCACGGGCGATCGCCCGCGCCATGACGATCGTGGCGAGGTGGCAAAGCTCCATCAGGCTGGCTATGTCGTCCCTGGCATGCTTGGCCGTCGACGCGGCAAAGACGGTATCGCCGTCGAGCGGCAGATGCGCCGGCAGCAGCGCCCGGGCAAAGCCGTCATGGCCGGCCAGCGAAAGCCGGTGCGCCTCGGCCTTCGTCAGCTGCGCGTCGGTGACGACGGCGCCGATCGTCGTCGCCGGCGTGTTCATGCCCTTAAGCCGCATTCGGTGGTCGGCCACGCCGGGCCTGCCGAGCCCGCCGAATTCGCCGTCTTGCTCGAAAGGTGCCGCCCAGAAATGCGGCCCGTCGCCGATCGTTGCCGAGCCCAATGCATTGACTGCGACAATGGCTGCGACGCGATGGCCGGCGCTGCTGACGGCGCTGGCTGAGCCGAGCCCGCCCTTGAAGGTGGCTGTCGTCGCCCCGGTACCGGCGCCTGCGGTGCCGAGCGCGAATGTGCCCTTGGCGGCTGCTTTCAACGCCTGATAGCCCATGTCGCGATAGGGCGAGTGCAGCCCCCAATCCTTGTCGCCACCATTCAGCAGGTCCATCAGGATCGCCTGTGGGACGATCGGGATGCGCACCGGCCCGACGGCAAAGCCACGGCCGATCTCACGCAGCCCCGCCTGCACGCCGCCGGCCGCGTCGAGCCCGAAGGCCGAGCCGCCCGAGAGCACGAAGGCGTCGACGGTGCTGACGGTCATCGACGGGTCGAGCAGGCTGGTGTCGCGCCCGCCCGGCGCGCCGCCGAGCACTGCGCCGGAGGCAACCGCCGGCTCGTCGAAGACAATGACCGTGACTCCGGATCCCAGCACGAGGTCGGTCGCATGGCCGACGGAAACGCCTTCGATGTCGGTGAGCAGATTGATAAGATCGGGCAAGGGCTGGTCCTGGTGGCGCTGATACGGCCGATAGGACTGCAATTGCCCTCAAAAAACAAGACCGGCCCTTCTGGCAGGACCGGTCACATCGGAAAAGCCGCGAAAGTCGGTAGCGGCCGCATGCCGTCAGGCATGAAGCGGCTTCGGATGACGGCGGGTCATCAGGTCGTGGATGGCCAGCCGCACCTCGTCGGGCGAACCGAACCGCTGCTCATCGAGGTCGTGGACATGGAATTTCACGGCGATGAACTTCAGCCGATCTTCGTCGGGGATAACGATGCCGACGGGAACGCCTGCATATTCGATAACTTGCTTCTTCATAGATAGAACTCCTGCCGCGCGGGCATGCGCAGCCATGGCGAATTGACTTGTCTGGTACCGTTGAAAGGAGGACGAACGTCACATTCGACAGTTCGGGCGGGAGAGGGCGCCCGGACGGTCATTGCCAAGCACAGATCGCCCAAGGAGAGTGGCGAGAATTTCGATGTCTATCATGTCTCGTTCCTTTCGTTGGCGTTGCGCTCGATGGTCCCGGAAGAGCCCCGGGGCCGGTGATTGCTGTCTTCAATATCTACTAACTTAGTAGAGATTACTCGACAGCCTGTCGGAAACATATTCCGAAACGTGTCAAAATATCGACGATCCGAAAAAATTCATTCCATCCTGGCCCGAACTTACAGAAGGAAACATATCAGCTCTTCGTAAAATTCGCATGACAGAATCGAAACTCTTTCGATCGCCGCAGCAGAAATAGGAAGTCTGTCCGATTCCGGCAATGGGCCTCATCGTTAAAAATCGAGATGCCTCGAAATGACCGATTTGGTTAACGTCCGAAAGCATGGATCACCAGCCTTCCTGGAGCACCTTTTCCAGCATGTCTGCGAAGAAATCCGCGCCTTCGATACTGAGGCAGAGCGGCGGCTTGATCTTCAGCACATTCTGGTGATCGCCGGTCGGCTGCATGACGATACCGAGCTCGAGAAGCCGGTCGCAGATCGCCGCCGTCTCTTCCGTCGCCGGCTCAAGCGTCGTTCTGTCGCGGACGAATTCCAGGCCGAGATAGAGACCCATGCCGTGGACGGCGCCGGCGATCGCGTGCCGATCGATCAGCGCGGCAAGCCGCGCCTTCAAATGATCGCCGACCGTGCGGACATTTTCCTGCAGCTTCTCCTCAGCCATGATATCGAGCACCGTCATGCCGGCGACGCAGCTGACCGGGCTGCCGCCGGTGGAGGAGAAGAAAGGCCCTTGCTTCTCCACCGACTGCGCAATCTCCCGTCTGGTGATGACGGCGCCGAGCGGATGGCCATTGCCCATGCCCTTGGCGATAGTGATGATATCGGGCACGACCCCTTGCTGTTCGAAGCCCCAGAAATAATGGCCGAGCCTGCCGTAACCGACCTGCACCTCGTCGGCGATGCAGAGCCCGCCGCGGGCGCGCACCTCGGCGTAGATCTCCTTCAGGTACCCTTCCGGCAACGGAATGCCGCCGGCATTGCCGTAGACCGATTCGCAGATGAAGCCCGCAAGGCCTTCGCCGCCGGCGTCGATCGTCTCGAGTATCGGCTTGACGGCGGCCAGGTAGCTCGCCGCCGTGTCGGGTCCGCGAAACGCGCCGCGATAGGTATTCGGCGAAACGGCGGCATGCACCCAATCCGGTCGGGTGGTCAGCGCCAGCGGATTGTCGGCGATCGACGTGGAGACGGCGTCGCTCGCCGCCGACCAGCCATGATAGGCTTCGAGCAGGCAGAGCATGTTGCGGGCGCCGCTATGGGCCTGTGCCAGTTGAATCGCCAGATCGTTCGCCTCGGAGCCGCTGTTGACGAGGAAGACCGCATCGAGGCCATCAGGCGCGAGCGCCGCGAGACGCTCGGAAAACTCCGCAATCGCCGCATAGTGGAAGCGTGAATTCGTATTGAGCCGCAGCCATTGGGCGTTGATTGCCGCCGCCAGTCTGGGATGGCCGTGGCCGACAATCGTGACATTGTTGACCATGTCGAGATAGGCGCGGCCCTCGACATCGAACAGATGTTCCCTCCAGCCGCGCTCGATCTGCGGCGGCGCGGCATAATAGTTCTTCTGGGGGCCGGCGAGATGAGCCTGCCGCCTGACGAGCAGTTCGGCGGTCTCCGGTTGCGGCGCATCCACTCCCGGGCTGAGAAGGGATAAAGGCGAAGGGCAGAGCACCGACCAGGCGGCTGCCTCGCGCGGCGTGGCAAAGAGCGGCGGTTCGAGGCCCACGACGCTGCAGAGCTGGAGGCGCAGGCCACCGAGCGACGAAGTCTCTCCGAAAACCCAACCGAGCGGATCGCCGGCGGCAAGCACGGCGCCATCCTCGACCCCACCCTCGATCAAAGGGTCGAGCCCATCGAGGTGTAAGGTCATGCTGTCGTCCGTCAGTGTCAGATGGTGGTCCTTCCAGCCGATGCGGCCGGCAAAGGGCGCTGCGACCGCACTTCCTGCAGCAAGGCAGATGTCGACATGCAGGGCGAAGGTCGCCTGTGCCCTCGTGTTTCCGAGGGCAGCGCGGGAAAGCCGATATTCACCATAGCGCGTCGCCGCCGTCCCGTTTTCGGTTGCAGCCCGGGCAAGCAGCCGCCAATCCATGTCGGCGTCCAGCCAGTTGCCTGCGGAAAAATGGGCACTTCCTACGCCAAGGTCGACATAGGCGATCGTGGTGGGGTCGATATCGGGCAGCAAGGGAAGCCATTCTGATGCCGACGGGGCGGCGACATCAGCGCCTGCGGCCTTGAGGATCGCAGCTTCCATGAGTTCGAAAGGAACCGACATCGCCGTATCGAAGATCGCCCGCTCGCGGTCGAGATTGCTGCGGACATAATCGTTATCGGGATCGATCGACATCTGCTGTTCGCTGCTGGCGACGAGGATGACCGCGCGTGCGACGATCAACGGCCACAGTGCTTTCAGTTCTTCGTCGGTCAGCGGATAGATCGCCTGATAGGCGGTGACGGCGGGCAGGATATGAAAGGGATCGCCATTCGCCTGATGCAGCAGCGAAGCGCAGGTGACGGCAAGATCGCCGACCAGCCAGCCGCGGATGATGTCGCCGAAATCGATCACGCCATCAGGGATCGTGTGGCCACGGGCGTCGCGATGGCCGACGACATTGTCGCCGGTGACGTCGTGATGGACGGCCTGAAGCCGAAGCGACGGCGCCAAGGGCTGGATGCGGCGAACGGCCATCACCATGGTTTTGGCGATCCGGTCGCGGGCAGCGCTGTCGGTGATGGCGGACAGCAGCTGTACCGCGACAGGGCCGGCGCGTCGCAAATCCCACTGCAGGTTACGGTCGAGGCCGGGATGGTCGAAATCGGCAAGCGCCTGCGCCAGTCTCGCGCAGAGCGCGCCAAGCGCCGCGACGGACGCCGGCGCCAGATATCTCATCTCCGTCAGTCCCTGGCCTTCCAGATATTCCAGCAGCCGGACCTGATAGTCCCGCCCGCGCACCGTAAGGACGACAATTTCCCGCCCGTCATTCGTGGCGATCACCTTCGGAACACGTGGCGCGTCCTGCCGGCTCTTGAGATGATGGAGCGCGGCATTCTGCGCCTCGAGCTCGCGGGCCTCGTAGGCGGCGTGGCAGATCTTCAGGACGTATCGGCCGCGATCACTGTCGAGGCGGTAGTTCCGATCCTGCTGGCTGCCGAGTTCGGAGAGAATGCCGGATAGGCTATAATGGGCAAGAAGGATTTCTTCTGCGTCAGCAACGGTAACGTCGGGACGCGGCAGCGTCATGCGATCAACAAGCGCCTCGTCGGTCATGACACCCCTCCCGCAGCATGATTCGATTACCCCTTAGGCGCGATAATCAAATACTTGCCGCCGGCAGGCAACGGGAGATTGTTGTCCGCCAGCAAAAGAGAGGCGCGGCCTCGGCCGAATCACCCCATGCGTTCTGAGGCGTAGCTTCCGGGGCTGGCCGGGAAGACGACTGTGCGATTGCCGTTGATGAAGGTGCGGTGATGGATATGGGCGTGGATGGCGCGCGCCAGCACCTGGCTTTCGACGTCGCGGCCGATCGAGACATAGTCGTCGGGCGACTGCGCATGGGTGATGCGGGCGGTGTCCTGCTCGATGATCGGACCTTCGTCGAGATCGGCGGTGACGTAATGGGCGGTTGCGCCGATCAGCTTGACGCCGCGCTGGTAGGCCTGCTTGTAGGGATTGGCGCCCTTGAAGCTCGGCAGGAAGGAGTGGTGGATGTTGATGATCTTGCCCGACATCTGCTTGCAGAGCTGGTCGGAGAGAACCTGCATGTAGCGGGCAAGCACGATCAGTTCGGTGCCGGTCTGCTCGACGAGGTCGACGAGCTGGGCTTCGGCCTGCGGCTTGTTCTCCTTCGTCACCTTGATGTGGTGGAAGGGGATGTCATGATTGACCACGACCTTCTGATAATCGAAATGGTTGGAGACGACGCCGACGATGTCGATCGGCAGGGCGCCGATCTTCCAGCGGTAGAGTAGGTCATTGAGGCAATGGCCGAAGCGCGACACCATCAACAGCACCTTCATGCGGCTCTCGCTGTCGTGGAAGTCGTATTCCATCTCGAAGGGCGCGGCGACGGCGGCAAAATCGGCGCTGATTGCGGAACCGGAAAGTCCTTCCTCGGAAATGAAGCTGACGCGCATGAAGAACCTGCCGGTATCGAGATCGTCGAACTGGCTGGAGTCGATGATGTTGCAGCCCTTCTCGGCCAGATAGCTCGAAATCGCTGCGACGATGCCGCGCGTCGACTTGCAGGATACCGTCAATACATAGCTTTTCATGTCTCTCCCTTTTCCCTCTTGGAGGCCGCAGCCCGTGCTTAGATCAAAGCCCGTGCCGCGAATAGGCCGGCGCACTTTCATTTATGCGACAAATTGCAAGATAAACCATCACGTTCCTGCAAGTTCTCTCATCGCGACATCAGCTTAGGAGATGTTGCTCAAAACGCTGTGCCGCCAGCGCCGCACGGATGTGTGTTCTCGCCTTCAGTGAATGAAACTAAAGCATGTCGCTGAAAGCTGATGAGCAATTTGCGACATCGAGAGGCGGGAAACCAAGGATGTGAAGGACAGGAAGTGAATCCGATGGGTTAGGCCGGCGGACGGCCTGCCACGGCCACCTTCCGACGCGGCGTGGTGATTTCATGGACGATTGCGCCGCCGATCGACGAAAGCACCAGCGCCAGGACCACGAAGAGCAGCGGCTGCTGCAGGATGCCGATCGGCAGGCGGTCCGAAGCCACCCTCAGGAAAGCGAGTGTGAAGGCGTGGGTGATGTAGATGCTGTAGGAGCAGTCGCCGAGATAGTTCAGCCATGCCAGAACCGGCAACCGGGAAAAGTCGATGGAAACTGCCCCGTAGATGATGAAGATCGCCGGGATTCCCCAGGCGTAGAACCGGCTCTCCGGCGGCATCAGCGCTTCGTTGACGAAGAGGAACACAAAACCCGTGGCCAGTGCCGCCCATGCCCAGCGGTTCGGCAGAAGGACCTTCTGCCCGTAAAGCCAGCCGAGCACGACGCCGGCGAGGAACTCCAGCATGATGGGCTGACCGTAGAACCGGGTGGCCGTCGTTTCCGGCAGCAGCCGGCAGGCAATCAGGATCACGGCAAAGACGGCGAACATCGCTGGAATCCGGCGGGCTTCCGAGAGCGGCAGCAGCAACGCAAACACAAAATAGAAGAACATTTCGTAATTCAGCGTCCAGCCCGGCACGACGACAGGGGTGATCGTGCTTGGATCGGCGGCATTGGCCCATGGCAGGAACATCAGCGAGGCGATGAGATGCGGAAGGTCGAACACCGTGGATTTCAGCAGTGAAGGCGCCACCAGCGCCACGGCCGCCGAAAACAAGGTTGCCAGCCAATAGAGCGGGACGATCCTCCTGAGGCGGCGGCGGGCGAAATCGCTGGGGCTGATCGCGCGCCCGCTCGTCGTCAGCCACATGACGAAACCGCTCAGCACGAAAAAGATGTCGACGCCCGTTTCGCCATAAAGAAAAGCCGTGGCGTCGATGGCGGGATTGACCTTGGCAAGCTGCAATATCGCATGGAAATAAACGACCATCAGCGCCGCAACAGCGCGCAGATATTGAAGCTGGACAAGCATCGAAGCGTCTTGCTCCTCGGGCTCGCGGACGCCGGTTTCCACCGTGCCGCTACGGTCAACTCAGTACATCTGCCGCACGACCCTGCCGGATGCGCGGGCTGTCGTGGAAGCGCATATACCCGACGACGAACCACAAGAGGCCGGCAATCTTCATCGAGAAAACGGCGGTCCCCCCGATCATCATATTCAGAAAAATGAAAAGAGAAAGTGAATGGGCGCATCGCCGCTGCGCCGCCGTACGGCCGGCTGGGAAGAGGCAGACGAATAGCCAGAGCGCGACGACGCCGAAGATCGTCGCCGCGTAGATCAGATAGACATAACCGCTGTCGGCGAACTCGGCGACCCTGTCGACCGAAAGCCCGAGTACGGCGAGAGGATCGAGCTCCATGATCTTCTTCATCGTCAGGTTGATGCGGCCGGTGAAATTGTCGCCCGTCGCATTGGGTTTGAGGGTATAGACGACGAACCCCGCTGCAACGATCAGCGGCATTAGCGCCAGATTGAAATTCCTCGGGATCTTCGGAAAGACGAAATAGCCGACGATACAGGCAAAACAGAAGATCAGCATTGTGCGCGTATCGTTCGTCACCAGGATCAGCACCGCCGTGCTGATGAAGAGCAGCCGGTCCCAGCGCCCCAGTCTTTCCCACATGGAAATCAGGTAGATAGCGATCACGCCGCAAAAATTGGCAAGCGACACTTGTTCGAGAAAAATCGACGACGAGCGATGGTCGATAATGCCGAAGGAAAAGCGCTCGGGAAAGCCGAGAGCGTTCTGGAACAGGCCTGTCGTGTTGTAGCTCAGCGGCAGCAGCCCGCGCGTATTGGCGAAATAATTGGACGGATGCACGATGCTGACATAGAAGGGCACGCTGATGATCTCGAAGATCAGGAAGATCAGCACCGCAAGGCTTGCCCAGCGGAAGGCCAGCTTCATCGTTCTCTCGTTGCTCCAGCCGCCGAGGCCGGTAAAGCAGAAGATGATCAGCACGTTGCGGAAATGATCGACGAACGGCATGCGGTTGAGCACGCTGACATAGATGGTCACGACAAGCGTGAACAGCAGGAACAGGAAGCCCGGCAGATCCGTCTCGTAGATCCCCTTATGAAGGATGTAGATGATCGCGCTTGCCAGAATCAGGCCTTCGCTGGCGGCGACATGCGTCATCGACAGCGGCATGATGTTGTGGTTGATGAAGGCAAGAATGCCGTTATAGAGCATCGAAAACAGGCCGAGCCAGAGCACCGCATGATCGACGCGAGACGCGCCCCCGGCCGCGTCGAGGCGGTTGCCCGACACCGTGAAAGTCGCTGCCTTCTGATCGACTGTCGCCACGTTCAATTCCCCATGGGCTTGACGGCGGTGCAGGCGCCAGCGTCCGCTTTCGCCGACGCGGCGAGAAGCCGCATCTGCGGTCGCTCAAGGCCCTTGCCCGGCTGAACGTTGAAAGGTTCGTCCGCCGGCCACCATTCGCCCGCCGCCCAATAGGACCAGCCGAGCCAGACATCGCTATTGCCGGACATGGTCGCGTAGATCTTGGTCAGGCCGCTCATGCAGTCCTTGTCGGCGGAACCGCCGAATTCGCCAAGAAAACCGCGTTTATGGTTCCGCTTCAGCCAGGCGGTGACGCCGGTGATGGCCTCGACCGCGGTGGCGGCGCCTTCGCAGGTGGCATGGGTTCCCGACGAATCGACGTCGAGATATTGATGGACCTCATAAGCGTAGAAATCGAGCGGGTCGCGCACGCCGAGCATGACAGTACCGTTGGCACCGCCGATCACATCCTCTTCCCAGCTGTGAGCGCCGCTCCAGGCGGTACCCGGCACCAGAATAAGGTTGCGAGCGCCGACGGCGCGGATGGCGCGGATCGCCGCGTTGGCGGCATCGAGCCAGTCGGTGGCCTTGATGTCGTGCGGCTCGTTCATCAGGCCGAAGAGAATGCCGTCCTGATTGGCGAATTCGACCGCGAGCCTTGCCCAGAAGTCGGCGAAAGCAGCGTCCGTCGCCGGCGCGGTGCCGATCTGCGCCTTATCGTAATAGCCGAAATTATGTGGGTCGAGCAGAACGGCCATGGCCCGCTTTCGGATCAGGCCGACCGTATCCTTGATCCGCTTGAGTTCGTCCTCGTCCAGCCGCCCGCCGAGCGCCGGCTGCAGCCGCTCCCAGCGGAAGGGCAGCCGAATGATCGTCATGCCCTTTTCGGCGAAATAGCGGATCGTCTGCTCGCTCGGATAGATGTAGTTCGTACCGTAGATGGCGCCGCGCTCGCCATATTCGCCGCCGGAAAGATTGACGCCGCGATAACACGGCGCGCCGGCCGCAAAGGCCGGCGACGGCATAAGGGCGGCCGCAAGCAGCAGCGCCGCCAGATGTCGTGTCGTCCTCATAGCTATCCTCGCAATCACGGCAAATCGCAACATCGACGTCGCTGCGCCTATCTTAACGGTCCGTTAGCTAAGAATTTCTAAAGTCGCAGCACCTCGGCTTCAGTCTTTCACGCTGGGCGGGACACGAGTGCGCGTATGAGTCAATATGACAGGAACAGGGTAAGCCGGCTGCCCGGCTGGCGCAGTTACGAGCCGTCTCCGACTGCGTCGGAAGGCGTGCGCCCGCGCAGTCCCGTTATTCGTCCGGATGATTTCGCCCGTCCCGAGCCCAAGCCAGCCCCACCGCCTTTCGTGCCACCGTCGGCACGGGTTGCAGACATCCGTCGATCCGAGCCGCCGTCCGCCGCTGCCGCCGAACCGCCTGCGGCCCTAGAACCGCCTGTGGCCAATGTGCCGCTGCAGGACACATCCGCGCCCGCCGCCGCGCTTCTCGACCTCCGCTCCAGCATCGCGGCGATCTGGAGCCGTCGGCTGGTGGTGTTTGTGTTGGCCCTTTTTGGAGCCGTCGGGGGCGGCGTGGTGGCGCCGCTGATCGGCCAGAAATTCACTGCCGTCAGCAGCCTTTATTTCGATCCGCGTCAGATCGGCCTAGCCGAGGCTGGCGCGCAATCTTCGGGCCCGTCGCCGGAGATGATCTCGGCGCTGATCGACAGCCAGGTGCAGATCCTGACCTCGGGCAATGTGCTGCGCCGCGTCGTCGAGGCGATGAAGCTCGACCAGGATCCGGAATTCAACGGCGGCAGGACGGATGGCGCGGCCGTGATCGGCGCCCTGCAGAAGGCGCTTGTCATCACCCGCCAGACCGGCACCTATGTCGTTTCGCTCGCCGCGACGACGAACGACCCCGAGAAATCCGCGAAGCTTGCCAACCAGGTGGTCACCTCCTTTACCGAGGAGGAAAACAGCGCCTCGAACGGCCTCTACGAAAACACCTCCTCGACGCTCGACGGACGCCTTGCCGACCTGCGTCAGAAGGTGCTGGAGGCCGAGCAGGCGGTCGAAACCTTCCGGGCCGACAACGACATGGCCGCGACCGAAGGCAATCTGATCTCCGACCAGCGCCTCGTCTCACTGAACACGCTCTTGGTGACGGCGCAGGAAAAGACCATCCAGGCGAAGGCCCGCGCCGATGCCGTTGCCAATCTGCGCGTCGAAGACATCGTTGCCGGCAGCCAGGCGGAGGGCGGCGTCACCTCGCCGCTCGTCAGCTTGCGTCAGCAATATGCCGCCCAGGCCGCCGCCGTCGGCAGCCTCGAAAGCCAGATGGGCACGCGTCATCCGCGCCTGCAGGCGGCGCGCTCCTCGCTGCAGAGCATAGCAGGCGAAATCAGGGGCGAATTGCAGCGCCTCGCCACCTCGGCAAAGGGCGAATACGAGCAGGCCAAGGCTGCCGAGGATAGCGTCGCCAAGGAGCTCGCCGTTCAGAAGGCGCTGCAGGCGACGACCTCGGACAAGCAGGTGGAGCTGAACGAATTGCAGCGCAAGGCAACGGCGGCGCGCGATATTTACGAGACGGTGCTCAAGCGCTCGAGCCAGACGAGCGAGGAGCAGAACCTCAGCCAGAGCAACATCCGCGTCATCTCGCCGGCCGAGCCGCCGGTCAAGGCCGATGGCCCTGGAAAGAAGATCCTGATGGTCGCCGGCATCATCGGCGGCTTCCTCGCCGGGTTCTTCCTGGGCGCTGCCTTTGCCATCCTCGCCGGTCTTTTCGGTCACCCCATCATCAGAGGCTATTTCAGGAAATCGCCCGCCGCAGCGGCTTGATGCGGGCCGTCGATTTTCCTACATGCGGAAGAAGCGGTTTGTCGCCGGCAGGAGAATTCCCATGCGGCTGTTGATGATGCTTCTGATATCGCTCGGCGTCCTGTCCGGCCTCGCCCCGTCAGCCTTCGCTGTCGACTGGACGAAATCCGTGGATTCGACTGTTCAACCCCTCTATCCCTACAAGGGCCTTCCCGGCGTCAAGGCGCAGCCGGACAAGAAGGAAGAGGAATCCTATAATTGCCGCACCGAGACCGTCCAGATCCGCCGCCGCTATGACGAAATCTTCCGCTCCGGCGGCATGCCGACGCTGATGTATGTCTGCGACCGCGACGGCTTCGTTACCATGGGCGAAAAGGTTCCGCTCCGCCGCCATTACCAGCCGGTGCGGTGAGAATCGTACCAAACGGCGGTGCGATGATGGTCAGTTGCAGGCTGAGAGTTGGCCGCCGGAGGCTTGCGGGATGCTGCAAGACGCGGCGGAGTTTTCCGCAGGCCATGCGCTGAACGATGGAACCGCGTCCGCACCGCTCATTCATCTTTTGCCCAAATCATTCATGAAGCGCTGCTCTATCGGGCAACGAACGCGCCTTCCGCTCCCCGGCATGCTTCTTGCTTCATTACTAATATTCTAACCTTTGGGGAGAAAGTGTCATGCAATGGAACGCATCACCGAATTTTGCACCTCTTGTCCTCTTTCTTGGCGGTCAGCGTAGGGTGGTCAAGACGCTCCGAGACGCAGCCGAAGTGCTGATAATCGATTGGCCATTCGACGATGGAGAGGAATATGTCGCGGCCGTGAAGGCTTGCGATGATGCCGTCGCGGGAGAGGCCGGGATGGAGGAATTGAGGGAATTGCTTCTTCGCGCCGCCAGGGAAGCCGGCATTACCGCTTTGTCAGTCGTATCGGGTAGCGGCAAGACGACATCACACATGGCGGCGTGACAGGCCTTCAACCTGCGCCGACTCTTGGAACCGGTATCCAGACAAGCAGGTCGATGGCCTCTGTCAACAGGGCCAAGTGCGCAATTTTGGAAAGATTTGAATGTTTGATCTTGGCAGCGATCAAAAGGAAATGGTGCCCAGAAGAGGACTCGAACCTCCACGCCTCGCGGCACAGGTACCTGAAACCTGCGCGTCTACCAATTCCGCCATCTGGGCGACGGAGAGCGATGTAAGGGGGTGGCTCGTGACTGTCAACTGGGTTTTTGAAGTTTTCCTGACAGTCTGCAAAAAACAACCGATCACATGCGAGGGAGCGGCCGGAGGGGAGCCATAGCGCTCCGGTCCGGGCGCCCTATATAGAGGGAGTCTCGAAAGGAATGCCTCATGCCTGCTGCTCGCACGCTTCTGCTCGCCGGCCTTTTTGCCGTTTTCGCGCCTCTCATGGCCGGCGCTGATTCGCCGAAGCCGGGTCTCGGGCCGGTCAACACGGGATCGACGCTCTGCGATTTTCGCGGCTGCTTCGGTTTTGGGCCGCAGCAATGGCATCGCCCGGCTTATGTCCAGCCGAATTATCGTCCGCGCGGCGCGGGGCCGACCTATTACCTGCCGGGCGCGGCGGGACGGCCGCAGCTGACCTATGAGCCGCCGCCGGTGCGCCAGGTGCAGCCGGCACGGGATCTGAACAAGCACATCGCCTGGTGCACCAATGAATACCGTTCCTATAATCCGCGGACGGATCACTTCCTCACCTATGAAGGCGTCTACAGGGTCTGCCGCTCGCCCTATCGCTGAGCCTGCTTGGTCAGCTTTCGTGCGAGACGCGGTCGACATGGCCGAGATCGCGGCCGGGCTCGATGATGTCGCGGACGCGTTGCTTCAGCTCCTTCGGCCCGGGAAAGCCGCCGTCGCGCTTACGCTCCCAGATGAGATCCCCGCTGACGCGGATTTCGAAATTGCCGCCGGTGCCGGGGATCAGCGCCACCTCGCCGAGACTGTCGGAAAAGGTGCTCAGCAGCTCCTGCGCCATCCAGGCGGCGCGCAGCAGCCAGTTGCACTGGGTGCAGTAGAGGATCGAGACGCGGGCTTTTTCGGTCATGGCGTTTTCCTTTCGTTTGGCGTGATTTAAGCGCTTGCGGCGTGCAGACGCAATCGCGCATGCGCAAGCATCTTGCGCGCCGTTCTTCGGCATGGTTTCTAACTGCCGACCACCGGGGAGAACCTATGCGAGTCGCAGTCGTCGAAAATATGCGCAATACCGGCCTCGGCGCGCTTGCCACGGCGCTCGACGAGGCGGGTGCTGAGATCGAGTGGTTTCGGGTCTGGCGGGATGGCATCCTACCGCCGGACATATCTGGTCATGACGCGCTGGTCGTTCTCGGCGGCGAGCAGAGCGCGCTGGATGACGAGACGCATCCTTATCTGCCGGAGCTCGCCCGGCTCGCGCGCCGCTTCGGCGATGTCGGCAAGGCCGTGCTCGGCATCTGCCTCGGCAGCCAGATTCTTGCCCGCGCCTATGGCGCCGACAACCATCTCGGAGCCGCTCGCGAATTCGGCTGGCACAGCATCTGCGTCACTGATGAAGGCCGCTCCGATCCGCTGCTCTCGGCGCTTGGCGGCGAATTCACCATCTTCGAGTGGCATGCCGACACCTTTTCCCTGCCGAAAGGCGCCGTTCGTCTCGCGACCAGCCCTGTCGCCGAGAACCAGGCCTTCCGTATCGGCCGCGCCGTCTACGGCACGCAGTTTCATTTCGAGGCCGACAGAAGGGTGGTCGAGCAGTGGAAGGCGGAATTCCCTGACACGATAGAACGCATCGCGCCTGGTTGGCTGGAAAGCTATGCCGAACTGGCTGCGCGGCATGCTGGTGCTGCCGATGCCGCCGGCCTTGCCATCGCCCGCGCCTGGGTCGGGCAGATCGAACGGCAAGAGGTCGAGATGCGGTCGCAGGTCCCGGCTTGAAGAGCGATGCGATGACGGCAAGCGAACGCGAGAAGATGGCGGCGGGTGAGTGGTATTGCTGCCTGGATGACGAACTCGATCACCTTCGCCGGCAGGCGCGGCTCGCCGTCCACGCCCACAATACGCTGCCGCCGGACGAGCGCGGCGCCGCAGCCCCCGCCCTCAGGGTGCTTTTTGCACGGGCCGCCCTCGATATCTTTATCGAAGCGCCGTTTCATTGTTCCTACGGCATCAACATCACCCTCGGCGAGCGCGTCTATATCAACTCCGGCTGCGCCATCCTCGATTCCGGCAGCGTGACGATCGGCGATCGCACCATGTTCGGACCGGGCGTGCAGATTTATTGCGCCGAGCATCACAAGGATTCGGCGCTTCGCAGTAGGGGAATCGAGATCGCCCGACCGGTCTCAATCGGCAGCGATGTCTGGGTCGGCGGTGGCGCCATCATCCTCGGCGGCGTGACGATCGGCGATGGTGCGATCGTGGGTGCGGGCGCCGTCGTCACCAAGGATGTGCCGGCGGGCGCAACGGTGATCGGCAATCCCGCGCGTCCGATAAACCGCTTTTGAGATTTGCACCGGTGCGCTCCCTCGACAATGACGCCGCCTCCTCTAGATCAGAGGACGGAAGGGGAGAGATATCATGACATTACCGAATTTGCCCATGCAAGGCGGCTGCCGCTGCGGCCGGGTGCGCTTGAAGATCAGCGCTCCGCCGCTGCTGGCCATGGCCTGCCATTGCACAGGCTGCCAGAAGATGACGGCGAGCGCCTATTCGCTGAGTGCCGCCATCCCCAGCGAAGGTTTCGAGGTTACGAAGGGCGAGCCTGTTATCGGCGGCCTGCACGGCGCCACCAGGCATTTTTTCTGTCCGCACTGCATGAGCTGGATGTTCACCCGGCCAGAAGGCATGGACTGGTTCGTCAATCTGCGCGTCACCATGCTCGATAACCCGAGCTGGTTCACGCCGTTCATCGAGACATGGACGAGCGAGAAGCTGTCGTTTGCTGAAACCGGCGCGGTGTATAGTTACGAAGCGCTACCCGAGATGGACGCCTATGAGGGGTTGGTGAAGGAATATATGAGCAGGGGATAGGGCTCAGAAGCCTTGCAAGAGAAAGTCCATGGCACAGATGATGGCATCGCCTTTGCCCGATAGATCTGTGACGGCTTCTCCAATTTCCGAGGTCGGGACAGACGCCATGCGCTGGGTGGCCATTACGTATGGTTCATTCTCAATGAGAAAGCGTGGGTTCAGTCGCGAGATCGTCCAAGTCAATTCCTGGACTGGATGCAAAGGAACCATAACTCGTGAAGGCAGATCGTCAAGCAGATTGGCTTAAAGGTCGACGGCAAGGACATTCCCACTTTTCAGGCGATAGATGTGAAAGCGTGGCATGAAGCAATTCCAGGAAAAGTGTTTCCGTCAGGAATTGCGTAATACAAGACTTATAGCGGTTCTGCGCTTTAATGAAAAACTGAACCGCTCTAAAACTGACGGTACTTGGCGAGCGGCAGGCCGTGTTTTTCGACATATTCGGTTTCGAGCCGGATCGCCTCGGCGTTCTCGATCCGCCACAGCCGCTCGCGTTCCGCTTTTATCGCTTTCGCGATACCTTCTTCCGCCGCCCTGGATATGTTGATCTTGAGCTCGCGAGCCTGAGCGACTAGGCCTTCATCCAGAAACAGGTTCGCTGCTTTTCTCGCCTGCTGAGTCATAACGCTCTCCTCGGTCTTATGCGCAAATCATATGCGCATAAGATATATTGAGAAGCGCTATTCGTCGCCCATCTTCAGCGCGGCGATGAAGGCTTCCTGCGGAATCTCCACCTTGCCGAACTGGCGCATACGCTTCTTGCCTTCCTTCTGCTTGTCGAGCAGTTTGCGCTTGCGAGTGGCGTCGCCGCCATAGCACTTGGCCGTCACGTCCTTGCGCAGCGCCGAGATGGTTTCGCGGGCAATCACGTTGCCGCCGATCGCCGCCTGGATTGGGATCTTGAACATGTGCTTCGGAATAAGCTCCTTCAGCCGCTCGCACATGTCGCGGCCGCGCTTTTCAGCTGCCATGCGATGCACAAGCATCGAGAGTGCATCGACCGGCTCGCCATTGACGAGGATCGACATCTTCACGAGGTTGCCTGCACGGTAGCCTTCGAGGTGATAATCGAAGGATGCATAGCCCTTGGAGATTGATTTCAGCCGGTCGTAGAAGTCGAAGACGACTTCGTTCAGCGGCAGTTCATAGGTCACCATCGCCCGGGTGCCGACATAGGTCAGCTCGGTCTGGATGCCGCGGCGGTCCTGGCAGAGTTTCAGGATGCCGCCGAGATAATCGTCCGGCGTCATGATTGTCGCCTTGATCCACGGCTCGCGGATTTCGGCAATCTTGACGACATCGGGCATGTCGGCCGGATTGTGCAGTTCGCGCTCGCTGCCGTCGGTCATCGTCAGCTGATAGACGACGGAAGGCGCTGTTGCGATGAGGTCGAGGTCGAACTCGCGCTCCAGGCGCTCCTGGATGATTTCGAGGTGCAGCAGGCCGAGGAAGCCGCAGCGGAAGCCGAAGCCGAGGGCTGCCGACGATTCCATTTCGAAGGAGAAGGACGCGTCGTTGAGGCGAAGCTTGCCCATGGCCGCGCGCAAGTCTTCGAAATCGGCGGCATCGACAGGGAAGAGGCCGCAGAAGACGACCGGCTGCGCCGGCTTGAAGCCCGGCAGGGCTTCGGCGGTCGGGCGCTTGTCTTCGGTGATCGTATCGCCGACGCGTGTATCGGCCACTTCCTTGATCGAGGCGGTGATGAAGCCGATCTCGCCGGGGCCGAGGCTGTCGACATTGACCATCTTCGGCGTCAGCACGCCGACGCGTTCGACCTGGTATTTCGCATCGGTGCCCATCATGCGGATCGTCTGGCCCTTGGTCAGCACGCCGTCGATGACGCGCACGAGAACCATGACGCCGAGATAGGTGTCGTACCAACTGTCGACGAGCAGCGCCTTCAGCGGCGCCTTTTCACCGCCGGGGCTCTTCGGCGCCGGCAGCTTGTGGACGATCGCTTCCAGCACGTCGGGAATGCCGAGGCCGGTCTTGGCCGAAATCAGCACGGCCTCGGAAGCGTCGATGCCGATCACTTCCTCGATCTGTTCCTTGATGCGGTCGGGCTCTGCGGCCGGCAGGTCGATCTTGTTGAGCACGGTGACGAGCTCGTGGTTGTTGTCGATCGCCTGGTAGACATTGGCGAGCGTCTGCGCTTCCACGCCCTGGCTGGCGTCGACGACCAGCAGCGAGCCCTCACAGGCCGACAGCGACCGCGAGACTTCATAGGCGAAATCGACGTGGCCGGGCGTGTCGATCAGGTTGAGAATGTATTTCTCGCCATTGTTTGCCTGATAGTGCAGGCGCACGGTCTGGGCCTTGATGGTGATGCCGCGTTCGCGCTCGATCTCCATATTGTCGAGCACCTGCTCGGACATTTCGCGCTCGGCAAGTCCGCCCGTCGTCTGGATCAGGCGGTCGGCCAGCGTCGATTTGCCGTGGTCGATATGGGCCACGATCGAAAAGTTGCGGATATGGGACAGCGGAGTGGTCGAATTGGTGCTCATGCGCGCCATATAGCAGCGCCGCCCCCTGCCGCAAAGCGGTAATTAATCGGGAGTTTACGCTATTTTGCGGGTCTGCCCGGCGTGCGTCAGACCGGCCAGCTCTCCAGCCGCCAGGCCGAATCCCAGAACATCCATTCATATTGCGAGGCGCGCACGAAAACGGCCATCATTTCGGCGCGCTCCGTCTCCGATGCGGCGCGGGCGGCGATATCGGTCAGTGCGATCACCTCGCGGGCGCCGGCGGCGAATTGCGGATCGCCATAGGTGTTGATCCAGGCCTGATAAACATTGCCTTCGATCGCGGGTCTGCCTTTGATGCCTTCGCCGACATGCATGTAGATCCAGAAGCAGGGCAGGATGGCCGAAAGCGCAACAGCATAGGACCTATGATAGGCGGTCGCCAGAAGGAAATTCGTATAGGCGAAGCAGGAAGGCGAGGGCTCTGCGGCCGTCACATCTGCGCTCGAAATGCCGAATTGCGAGAGGAAGCCTGCATGCAGGCCCTGTTCGACGGTGATCGCCTTCTGCGCCGAACCGAGGAAGCGCAGCACCTGCGCATTGTCGGGCGCCTTTGCCGCGACGATGGCGAGGCACCGGGCATAATGCTTCAGATAGATTGCGTCCTGCAGGATGTAGTGACGGAAAACCTCCGGCGGCAGCGTGCCGTCCGAAAGCCGTTCCAGGAGCGGCAATCGCTCGATCTCGGCCATGAGAGGCTTGATCCGGTCCCAGGCGGCGGCCGTGAAGTTTCCTGTGATTTCGATGTTCTGCAAGCTGCCGTCCATGATGTCCTCCGCTCTCCAAGCGCCGCTGCCATATATCGGCGGCACGGCGGTGAAGGCAAGCGCGACGACGCATCAAAAAGACGCTTGATTCCATGATGAGATAAGATATTTCTCTTATAGTAGAATCTTGGATCGGCGATGGAACAGGAACTCGAACAGGCGATCGGCAGCCGCATTCGCACCTTGCGGCTGGAAAAGGGCCTGACGCTGGATGAGCTTTCCGAGGCGTCTGGCGTCAGCCGCGCGATGATTTCGCGCATAGAGCGGGCGGAGGCGAGCCCGACCGCCTCGCTGCTGGCAAGGGTCTGCGCCGCGCTCGGCCTGTCGCTCTCAGCCTTCTTTGCAGAGGAGGGGCAGCAAGCCTCGCCGCTGGCGCGGCGGCAGGAACAGCAGGTCTGGCGCGATCCGGAAACCGGTTATCTCAGGCGCGCGATATCGGCGCCCGGCACCGGCTCCGCCGTCGATATCGTCGAAGTCGAATTTCCACCCGGCGCCCGCGTCAGCTTCCCACCGCATGCGGCATCCCATGACATGACACAGCATGTCTGGCTCTTCGATGGCGAGCTGGAGATGACTGCGGGTGAGACGGTCTACCGGCTGCGTCCAGGCGACTGCCTGTTCATGCCCGTCGGCGAGGGCCATTCCTTCCATAATCCCGGCAATGCCCCGGCGCGCTATTGCGTCGTGCTCGATCGCGGCGGCCGATGACGACCTTCATTTCAGGAGAAGACCATGCCTGACATTCGCATCCTTTCTGCTGAGGAGGCCCACGCTGCAATTCCGGCCCTCTCGGAGGTACTGGCCGATTGCGTCACGGGCGGCGCTTCCGTCGGCTTCATGCAGCCCTATGGACCGGAAGATGCCGAGCCCTATTGGCTGGACGTTGCAGATGCAGTCGCCGCCGGCAGCAGTCTACTGCTGGTCGCCAAACTCGATGGCCGGATCGTCGGCACGGTGCAGGTGGGTGCCGCGCAGATGCCGAACCAGCCGCATCGCGGCGACCTGAAAAAGCTCCTGGTGCATCGCTCCGCTCGCGGCAAGGGTCTCGCACGCCTGTTGATGGAAGCTGCCGAACGCGAAGCGGCCGCCCGCGGTAAAACCCTGCTCGTGCTCGACACGGCAACCGGCAGCGATGCCGAAGCCATCTACCCGCGCCTCGGCTGGCAGCGCGTCGGCGTCATCCCGGATTATGCGCTGTGGCCGGAAGGCGGCTTCTGCGACACCACGCTGTTCTACAAGCGGCTCGCCTGATTGCGCCCGCGTGGCCCATGCTCACCTTGCGAATATTGGAAACGCGCCGGTAAGCGTCACGCCCGCCGTCCAATGCGTCGCGTTCCAGCCGAACTGCCGCGCTGCTTCGATGTTGGCCGCCATATCGTCGACAAAGGCGATCTCCTCAGGCAGGACCCCCGCGCGTTCGGTCGCCAGCCGGAAGAAATCAGGCGACGGTTTGCTGTGTCCGAGTGCTGCCGAATAGATGATGTCGTCGAAGTGGGCGCAAAGGCCCAGCTGTTCCATCAGATAATGCGCCCGCCTGTGCTCCTGGTTCGTCGCCAGGAAGAGAGTGATACCGCTTCGCCTGAGAGCGGCGAGATCCGCCAGCAGATTGCGGTCGAGCCGGGAATCGTTTTCGAACCAGTAGTCGATCAGCGCCGCGGCGCTGAGATGGGGCGCGATCTTTGCGAGCACGCCGGCGAGCGTTGGCTCCAGTGCTTCGCGGCCGATGATGATGGCGCCCCAGTGAACCTGGAAAAACTCCTGCTGCAGCAGATCGGGTCGCAGGCCGAGATCGCGCTCGAGATAGGTGAAGTGGGGCAGCCCGTCGGCCGGGCGGCCATGGATGAGCACGCCGTCGACATCGACCATCAGCACTTTCATGCGGCAGTTTCCTTCGGACTCAAAACATCGCGAAGGGTGAAGTCATTCACTTTGGCGATCAAGGGCGCCGCGCCGGCTTTTTTGTCGCGGCCGACCCATGTAAATCTCGAATTCCAATCAAGGACGGATCCGAAATGCGCGTCATCTATTCCGAAGACCATAAGCTGCGTGACGCCAGGACCGAGCTCTATGCCGGCCAGCTGGTGACGCCCTTCGAGGCGCCGTTTCGGGCCGAGTGGATCCTGGCGGCGGTCAAGGAAGCGGGTTTTGCCGATGTCGCAGCGCCGGACGCGCATGGGCTGGAAGCGGCCCGAAAGGTGCATGACCCCGCCTATCTCGATTTTCTCGCCACCGTCTGGGATCGCTGGGTGGCGGCCGGTTTCGAAGGCGAAGCGATCGCCAATTCCTTCCCAGTTCGTCGCACCAGCCATCGCGTCCCGGACAATATCGTCGGAGCGATCGGCCATTATGCCAATGCCGCCGACACCTCCATAACCAAGGGCTCTTATGAAGCGGCGATCGCCTCCATGCGTTGCGCCATCACCGGAGCGGATTGGCTGAATGCCGGCAACCGGTTCGCCTTTGCGCTTTGCCGTCCGCCCGGCCATCATGCCGGCATCGATCTCTTCGGCGGCTATTGCTTCATCAACAATGCGGGCGTCGCGGCCCAGCGGCTCATCGAGCACGGCGCGAAGAAGATCGCCGTGCTCGATGTCGATTTCCATCACGGCAACGGCACGCAGGACCTGTTCTATCACAGAGGCGATGTCTTCACCGCCTCGCTGCATGGCGATCCGATGTTTGCCTTTCCCTATTTCCTCGGCCATGCCGACGAGGAAGGAGAAGGGCAGGGTACGGGCAGCAACCGCAACTATCCGATGCCGCCGCACACGCCCTGGCAGGTCTGGTCTTCGGCCCTTGCCGATGCGCTCGCCCGCATCAAGGCTTTCGGCGCCGAGGCGATCGTTGTGGCGCTCGGCGTCGATACCTTCGAGCGCGACCCGATCTCCTTTTTCCAGCTGAAGTCGGAAGACTTCATTCGCATGGGAGAGATGATCTCCGCCGCCGGCCTGCCCGTCGTCACCTGCATGGAGGGCGGTTACGGCGTGCCGGAAATTGGCCTCAACGTCGCCAATGTCCTCAAGGGCCTGGAAGCCTGATTGCTTGATATGACCGACGAGATCGTTCCATCCGACATTCCGACGCCTCGCATGCTGAGCTGGGCCCGCAACTCCGCCATCTATCGCTTGGAGCGGCGGATGATGACCGAAAAGCAGCTGTTTGACGCGATCACCCGCAAGGCGAAGGAGAAGTTCGAGGATATCGGTGCGGCGCAACTCAAGGCCCTTGCCGATTTCGCCGTCAGGTTCGCCTATGACAACAAGGCGCTCGATGATGGCGCCTATGCCGAGATCAGCACGCGTTCCCAGCTACGCGGCGGCAGATCGAAGCGCGCCATCGCCCGGAAACTTGCGGCCAAGGGCGTCGCTGGTGATAAGGTAGGGGCCGCCCTTGAGGAGGCTGACGATCTCTATGCTGCTGCGATATTTGCCCGCAAACGCGCCTTCGGCCCCTTCCGCCGCGTCGAGCTTGACGAAAAGCGAAAGGCCAAAGAGCTTTCGGCCTTCGCCCGCAACGGCTTCAGCTTCGACATCGGCAGGAAGGTGTTCGACATGAGTTTGGAGGATGCCGAAGAGGTCATCCTGGCCTGCCGTCTCTGATCTTGCATAAGGCCTTTTACTGGCCGGATCAGAAGTTTGAATTTGTCGCTCGCAGACCGTCTTCGTAAGAACAGCGCACAATCGGCGAGGGGACGGGTATGGAAGAAAGAGCAAATGCCGGCGCGGGCACGCTGACCGCAGAGGCGTCAACAGCATTTGGCGGGGTGGCGACTGGCGGGCTAATGTGTCTCCTATCCATGTCGTCGATCCAGTTCGGCGCCGCACTCTCATCCTCAGCCATCTCAACCTATGGGCCGGCCGGCGCCTCTTGGCTGCGCCTGGCTTTTGCGGCCATCATTCTCGCCCTTGTCGTGCGGCCGCGCGTCTTCAGCTACACAAGGGCGCAATGGACGAGCGCTCTGGTCCTCGGCGCGGCGACAGCGCTGATGACCATGAGCTTCTTCGCGGCGATCGCGCGCATTCCCCTCGGTCTTGCCGTAGCGATCGATTTTCTCGGCCCGCTTTTCGTTGCGACCATCGGCTATGGCCTCAGCCGGCGTCTCCTCTGGCCTCTCATTGCAGCATTTGGCGTTCTGGCGCTTGCTCATGACGGTGAAGGCTGGGTCGGCAATATCGAGGGCATTCTTTTTGCACTCGGCGCCGGAACCGGATGGGCGATCTATATCGTCCTGACAAAAAAGATCGGCGCGAGCTTCAAGGGGCTGGAGGGGCTTTCCATATCGCTGATGGCCGCCGCTCTTGTCGCGACACCCTTCGGCATCGCCGGCGCCATCCCGAAGCTCGATGCTTACGGCCTTGTTGAAATGGTCGGCCTTGCCGTTCTCGTGCCGCTGCTTCCCTACACGCTGGAGCTGATCGCCTTGCGGCGCATGCCGACGGCATCTTTCGGCATTCTCATGAGCCTCGAGCCGGCCATCGCGGCACTCGCCGGTTTCGTCATTCTGGCCCAGCCGATGACGCTGCTGCAGATGGCCGGAACTGCCTTGGTGGTCGCCGCAAGTGTTGGCGCGACCTTTTCCGCTCGGCAGTGATCAGCCCGCCTTTTTCGCCGGATCGTCGAGAGCGGGATTGTAGAACAGCGACAGCGTCAGGCTTTTGGCAATCCGCTCGGCGGTCGCCATGAACCAGACCTTGGCTTCCGACGAGGGGGCGATCTCGTCAAGCGTTGCGGCGAACAGCGACAGCCACTTCGGAAAGAGATCGGGCGTCAGGTTCTGAACGCCGGTATGCGCCTGCACCGGCTTGCCGCCATAGGCGCCGCTGCGGAAGGCAACGGCCGACCAGAAGCTCTTCATCTTCTCTATATGCTCCGGCCAGCGGCCGGAAAGCCGCGCATCGAATACCGGGCCGAGATCGGGATGTTCCAGCACGCGCCCGTAGAAAGTCTCGACCAGCCTGCCGATAAAGGCCTCGTCGACCCCTATCGTCCGCATCTCGGCCTCCGCCTTTTCGCGGATCGCTGCGACATGGGCAGGGCGGCCCTGAATGTCATTGTTCATCATAAACCCCGGCGCCGCATGATGCGGCGTCTCTCATATAAGTCTTTACCTCAGCGAACCAAAGCCGCTCGTGCGGATTGCGGCAATCTGTCAGCCGGTCCGCCTCGGCCACTTGACCACCATCGCTTCCTTGCCTAGGTTTAGAATTATTCTAAATTTTTTGGAGAACTTTATGCTGGCGCGTTTTTTCAGGTCGCCGAAACGATCCTTTGATTCGCTCTCCGAGCAGGAGATTCTCGCCCTTGCGATTGCCTCCGAGGAAGATGACGCCCGCATCTATCTCGCCTATGCCGACAAGCTGCGCCCTGAATTTCCGGCTTCGGCCAAGGTCTTTGAAGATATGGCCGAGGTCGAGGATACGCACCGCAAATCGCTGTTCGAAATCCATCGTCAACGTTTCGGCGAGCGCATCCCGCTGATTCGGCGCGAGCATGTGCAGGGCTTTTACGAACGCAAGCCGGACTGGCTGCGAGCCAACCTGTCGCTCGATGCGATGCGGCAGGAGACCGAGGCGATGGAGGAGCAGGCCTATCGATTTTATGTCGAGGCGGCAAAGCGCACCACCGACGCCTCGACGCGTGAGCTGCTCGGCGACCTCGCACTCGCCGAACAGGGGCACGAAGACATCGCCCGCATGCTTGGCGACAAACATACGCCTGAGGATATCAGGCGCGACGAGGACGAGACGGCGCACCGGCAATTCGTGCTGACCTATGTGCAGCCGGGCCTTGCCGGCTTGATGGACGGCTCGGTTTCGACGCTGGCGCCGATCTTTGCCGCAGCCTTCGCTACCCAGGATACATGGCAGACCTTCCTCGTCGGTCTTTCCGCCTCCGTCGGCGCCGGCATCTCGATGGGCTTCACCGAAGCCGCCCATGACGACGGGAAAATCTCCGGCCGGGGCTCGCCGGTCAAACGTGGCCTTGCCTGCGGCATCATGACGGCGCTCGGCGGCCTCGGCCATGCGCTGCCCTATCTGATCCCGCATTTCTGGACGGCAACGATCACTGCCGCCATCATCGTCTTCTTCGAGCTCTGGGCAATCGCCTTCATCCAGAACCGCTACATGGAAACCCCCTTCCTGCGCGCCGCCTTCCAGGTCGTGCTCGGCGGCGGCCTGGTACTCGCCGCCGGTATTTTGATTGGGAATGGGTGAGGAGCGGTCGGCGAAGCCGAGCAATCGATCCAGTGAATCGATTGCAGCGACGAACGCCCTGAGCCAAAGCGAAGGGCCGGGAGACGGTGCGGCATATCAACACCTCATCTCCGGCGGCACGCAGACGATCAGCCCTCAATGAGGTGCACAGCACGGACCTCGAAGGACGAGGACTGCGAAAGCTAACGACGACGCGTCTCCAATCTCCAAAAAGCAAAAGGCCGGCTTTCGCCGGCCTTTTCCCCCGCATCCCCCTTGAAAATTCTTAGCGAAGAGCGCCGACCAGAAGGTCGCGGCCGTTCTCGATGGTGACCCAACGGCCGGCATTGTAGCTCGACTGGCGCTTGACGAAGGTGTAGGGCGTCGCAAACCAGGGCTTCACGTCGGCTGCGAGATTGTCGAGCACGAAGTCGCCGTCGGCTGCGCGCAGCGTCAGGACGGCGTGGCCTTCACCGTCAGGCTTGCGCACGACGGTCATCAGCAGGTCGGCGGCCGAAAAGCCGCGCTGGATCAGCATGCGGCGCTTCAAGAGCGCGAAATCCTCGCAGTCGCCGGCGGTCGTCGGATAGGCCCAGACCTCGTCCTTGCCGTAGATTTCCTTGTCGGTCATCGGTTTGATCGTGCTGTTGACCGTAGCGTTGACCGAGCGGACGAGCGACCACTTCGCAGGCGTCATCTCGACCGGACCCGCATTGCGGTTCGCGCCGCACTCACTGCTGTGGGTCTGACAGAAATCATAATGGCCGATCGGCTGAGAGGTGGCGTTGCCTGTTACCATGGAAGCATTTCTGCTTGGAGCTGGGATGGCGGCAGTCGCCATCGCAAACACGGCCGTCATGGCCACAAAGATACCCTTGAATCGCACGCCCGCCCTTTCCTCGATCGCCCCTTAAATTATTAACAAATTGTTAATGGAGAGGGCCGAGAAGAGTCAATCGTTACTTCTTGGGAGAGCGTTGCGACGCGCCAACATGGTTAAAATGCAACGGGTTGGCGGCTTGCGTTAGGGGAATTTCTCGGTCGGTGCTGTTCAAATGGGCATCTGCATATTTGTTGATGAACGAATGATGCCTTTGACGGCGCTGAGCAGAAGGGCGATATCGCCCGGGCGGGAAAGGCGGTGGTCGCCATCGCGGATGAAGGTCAGCACCACGTCGTCGGCGGGAAGGTGCTCCAGAAGCTTCATTGCGTGCGCATGCGGCACGTCGGGATCTTTCATGCCCTGAAGGATATGCACCGGGCAGCCCGTCTCGATCATGCCGTCGAGCACCCGGTTCTTGCGCCCGTCCTCGATCAGTGCCTGCGTATAGATGTTCGGTTCGGGGCTGTATTGCGAGCGCTCTTCGAAATAGCCGCGCTCCGCCAGCGACTTGCGCTCCTTGGCCTTAAGGTTCGGCTCGATCAGTTCCGACGTGAAATCGGGCGCCGGCGCGATCAGCACCATACCGGCGAGCTTCGGACCACCCCGTCGGGCGAGTTCCTGCGCCAGCCGGAGCGCGATCCAGGCTCCCATCGAGGAACCGACGAGAATGATCCTGTCTGGCGCAAGATGACGAATGACGGCAAGCGCTTCCTCCAGCCAGCGCGAGATCGTGCCGTCGCGGAAGCTGCCGCCGGAAAGACCGTGGCCTGAATAGTCGAAGCGGATGCAGGCGGCCCCGAGTTCGCCCGCCAGCCCGTCGAACTCCAGGGCTTTGGTGCCGCTCATGTCCGAACGGTAGCCGGATAGCCAAACGAGAGACGGGACGGTATTGCCGGCTTGGGCGGGGCGGACGAGCATGGCGATTTCACGCGCCGCCTCGCCTTCACCGACCGTCATGAACTGGGGTTGGGTATTGGCCATCGGATCGGACATCGGCGAAACTCCTGTTGTTTTGGCCTATAAAACAGATTCTTGGCAGGCTGACAGCGGGTGATTTTTCCGCTATAGGGTGATATTGACTCCGTTGCAGCGATAACGAGATAGGTTTGCGCCCCTGATGATCCGGAGCGCGCGGCTGCAACGTTCTGAAACAACGCGAGGAGAATACGACCATTCGCAGACCTTTTAAGACCGATGCGCCCGTGAAGGACGGACCGCGCTCGAATCGTGAAATCCGCATTCCCAAAGTTCAGCTGATCGCGGCTGACGGACAGAATATGGGCGTCGTGCCCACCGACCAGGCCTTGAGAATGGCGGAAGAAGCCGGCCTCGATCTTGTCGAAATTTCCCCAAATGCCGAACCGCCGGTGTGTAAGATCCTCGATCTGGGCAAGCTGAAATATGCCAACCAGAAGAAGGCTGCCGAGGCGCGCAAGAAGCAGAAGATCGTCGAAGTCAAAGAAATCAAGATGCGCCCGAACATCGACACCCATGATTATGAGGTGAAGATGAAGGCGATGGGCCGCTTCTTCGACGAAGGCGACAAGGTCAAGGTGACGCTGAAATTCCGCGGCCGCGAAATGGCTCACCAGGAACTCGGCATGAAGCTTTTGCAGCAGGTCAAGGCGGATACGACCGAGATCGCCAAGGTGGAAGCCGAGCCCAAGCTCGAAGGCCGCCAGATGATGATGGTGCTGGCGCCGAAGTAAGCGCCAGTCACTTTTTGCCCAAGGCCGTCCGCAAGGGCGGCTTTTGTGCGTTCGGCCACCCTATCTTCGGCCCCTTTGTTTTATGCATGTCGTTATCCCGGAACCGCCGCACACTTCCGCGCGACATGCATAGCCGAAGATTCCTCCGCGGCCCCGTTGCACTTTCGTGACGCTGCGGTTATAAGCGCGCGTCCGAACTGACCGGCAGGGCATGCCGTGGCAGTTTCGAATGCTTGCGGAACGGTTCGTCGCTGATGCCGCAGATCAACAACAAACGCTCCCGCACCTTGTTGCGACGGCCGGAGAACCGGACTTCGCGAGGAGGGCTTTTTGATGAAGCGCGCAGGGAGGACAGAAGGAGTAGCAAAATGCCCAAGATGAAGACGAAGTCCGCTGCCAAGAAGCGGTTCAAGATCACCGCATCCGGCAAGGTCAAGGCGGCTGCCGCTGGCAAGCGCCATGGCATGATCAAGCGCACGAACAAGTTCATTCGCGATGCACGCGGCACGATGGTTCTCGCAGAACCCGATGGCCGCAAGGTCGTGAAGAACTATCTGCCGAACGGTCTCTGAGACTATTCCGGTAACGCGTTAGATTAAGGAGATCATGAAATGGCACGTGTAAAGAGAGGCGTCGCAGCCCACGCCAAGCATAAGAAGGTTCTGAAACAGGCGAAGGGCTTCTACGGCCGCCGCAAGAACACCATCCGTACCGCCAAGGCCGCCGTCGATCGCGCCAAGCAGTACGCCTACCGCGACCGCAAGGTCAACAAGCGCAATTTCCGCGCACTCTGGATCCAGCGCATCAACGCTGCCGTCCGCGAATTCGGCCTGACCTATGGCCGCTTCATCGACGGCCTGAACAAGGCAGGCATCGAAGTCGACCGCAAGGTTCTCTCCGACATGGCGATCCATGAGCCGGAAGCATTCGGCGCCCTGGTTGCTGCCGCTAAGAAGGCCCTTGAATATCTCAAGGACACCGGCACGGCGAACGAGTTTGAAGGCGCGGTTCGTTGAGCCGCGCGCGTTCGTAAGAACGCGCAAAGCTGGCTCAACTGCTTAAAGTGGCGCATGTACCTTTCGAGCGGGCTTCGCCCACACGGGACATGCGCTGCCAGCGCTTCCCAGGCTCTATGCTCTATTGAATTTTGGGAAACCCGCGCTGGTTTGGGCTAGCGCGGGTTTTTCTTTCTCTATACTCCTTGCGCCGGCCTCTCCAGCCCGCCTCTCGAACGCCGCCTGATCTGGACGGAAAGAAGACGATGTCAGATATCGACCAGCTTAAATCCACCTTGCTTGCCGAAATTTCCGCCGCCGGTGATGAGCCCGCGCTCGAGGCCGTGCGCGTGTCCGCCCTCGGCAAAAAGGGCTCTGTCTCCGAGCTCTTGAAGACGCTCGGCACCATGACGCCGGAGGAACGCCAGACCCGCGGCGCGGCGATCAACGCCTTGAAGAACGAGGTGACGGACGCCATTGCTGAGCGCAAATCGGTGCTGAAGATGGCGGCGGTCAATGCCCGTCTTAAGGCCGAGACGGTCGATGTCAGCCTTCCGGTGCGCTCCTCGCCCGCCGAGCGCGGCCGCATCCATCCGATCAGCCAGATCGTCGACGAGATCACCGCGATCTTCGCCGACATGGGTTTCTCGATCGCCGAAGGTCCCGATATCGAGACCGACTACTACAATTTCACCGCGCTGAATTTTCCCGAAGGCCATCCGGCCCGCGAGATGCACGACACCTTCTTCTTCAATCCGGATGAGAACGGCGAGCGCAAGGTGCTGCGCACCCATACCTCGCCGGTGCAGGTGCGCACCATGGAAGCGCAGCAGCCGCCGATCCGCATCATCATTCCCGGCAAGACATATCGTCAGGATAGCGACGCCACCCATTCGCCGATGTTCCATCAGGTCGAAGGCCTCGTCATCGACAAGAAGGCCAATGTCGCCAACATCCGCTGGGTGCTGGAAGAATTCTGCAAGGCCTTCTTCGAGGTCGAAAGCGTGACGATGCGTTTCCGCCCGTCCTTCTTCCCCTTCACCGAGCCCTCCTTCGAGGTCGATATCCAGTGCGACCGCTCCGGCCCGATCGTCAAGTTCGGCGAAGGCACCGACTGGATGGAGATTCTCGGCTGCGGCATGGTCCACCCGAACGTGCTGCGCTATGGCGGGCTAGATCCGGACGAATATCAGGGTTTTGCCTGGGGCATGGGTCTCGATCGCATCGCCATGCTGAAATACGGCATGCCCGACCTGCGCGACTTCTTCAATGCCGACGTCCGCTGGATGACGCATTACGGCTTCCGCCCGCTCGACATGCCGACACTGTTCGGCGGTCTGAGCGCTTGAACGGAGATTTGGGACGATGAAATTCACGCTCTCCTGGCTGAAAGAGCATCTCGAAACGGATGCCACGCTGGATGAAATCTGCGCCCGCCTCACCGAGATCGGGTTGGAAGTTGAAGATGTCGACGACAAGGCGGCGTTCAAGCCCTTCGTCATCGCCAAGGTCCTCTCGGCGGAAAAACATCCGCAGGCCGATCGCCTGAAGGTGCTGATGGTCGATACCGGATCCGGCGCGCCGGTACAGGTCGTCTGCGGCGCCCCGAATGCGCGCGCCGGCCTCGTCGGTGCCTTCGCCGCACCCGGAACCTACGTTCCCGGCATCGACGTCACGCTTGCCGTCGGCAATATTCGCGGCGTCGAAAGCCGCGGCATGATGTGCTCCGAAAAGGAGCTGCAGATCTCCGACAGTCATGACGGCATCATCGAACTGCCCGAGGATGCGCCGGTCGGCCAGAGTTACGCCGCCTATATCAATCTCGACGATCCGGTCATCGAGATCAACCTGACGCCGAACCGGCCGGATTGCACCTCCATCCACGGCATTGCCCGCGATCTTGCCGCCTCTGGTCTCGGCAGGCTGAAGATGCGCCCCGCGCCGTCCTTTGCCGTCGAAGGCGAGACGCCGGTCAAGTTGACCCTCGATCTCGATGATCCCAGGCTCTGCCCCGGTTTCGCGTTACGGCTTGTGCGCGGCGTCAGGAATGGCCCGAGCCCGCGCTGGATGCAGCAACGGCTCACAGCCATCGGCCTGCGCCCGATCAACGCGCTGGTTGACGTCACCAATTACATGACTTTCGATCAGGGCCGGCCGATCCATGTCTTCGATGCCGCCAAGATCAAGGGCAATCTCACCGTCCGCCGCGCGAGGGAAGGTGAGACCGTACTGGCGCTCGACCAGCGCGAATACAAGCTCGGCCCGAACAATGTCGTCATATCAGACGAGGACGGCATCGAATCGATCGGCGGCATCATGGGCGGCGAACATTCCGGCTGCGACGACAACACCGTCGACGTGCTGATCGAATCCGCTCTCTGGGACCCGATGAACATTGCCAAGTCGGGCCGCAGCCTCGGCATCATCACGGACGCACGCTACCGATTCGAACGCGGCGTCGATCCGGAATATATGGTTCCCGGTCTCGAACGCACGACCGAACTGGTGCTGGAACTCTGCGGCGGCACCGCTACCAGGGCCGAGATTGCCGGCTATCGCGGCTACGAACCGAAGGTTGTCGATTTCCCCTATTCGGAGGTCAAGCGCCTGACAGGCCTCGAAGTCTCGAATGAGGAAAGCAACACGATCCTGACGCGTCTCGGCTTCACGGTCTCAGGCTCCGGCGAGAGGGTCTCCGTCGCCGTTCCCTCCTGGCGTCCTGATGTCGACGGCAAGGCCGATCTCGTCGAGGAGGTCATGCGCATCCACGGCGTCGACAATATCAAGCCGGCGCCGCTCGAAAGCCATGCCGCCGTCAATGGCCGGATCCTGACGACGCTGCAGATCCGCACCCGCACGGCGAAGCGGGCGCTCGCCGCGCGCGGAATGCTGGAGGCCGTGACCTGGTCCTTCATTCCAGAGGATCAGGCAAAGCTGTTCGGCGGCGGTTCGCCCGCGCTCAAGCTTGCCAATCCGATCGCCGCCGAAATGTCGGACATGCGCCCGTCTTTGCTGCCGGGCCTGCTGACCGCGGCTCAGCGAAATGCCGATAAGGGTTACGCCGACGTCGCCATCTTCGAAGTCTCCGGCACTTATGAAAACGACCGGCCGGAAGGCCAGCGCCGCGTCGCCGGCGGCATCCGCCGCGGCACGGCCTCACTATCAGGCGCCGGCCGCATGTGGTCGAACGCCGCCAAGGGCGGCGGCAAGCCGGTCGACGTCTTCGACGCCAAGGCCGATGCGCTCGCCGTCATCGAAGCCTGCGGCCTGCCGATGGGCAATATCCAGATCGAGCAGGGCGGCCCCGAATGGTACCATCCCGGCCGCTCCGGCACGATCAAGATGGGGCCGAAGATCGTGCTCGGCTATTTCGGTGAATTCCATCCGCTGACGCTGGAAGCCCTCGATGTCTCCGGTGCTCTCTGCGGCTTCGAAGTCTATCTCGATGCCATGGCGGAGCCGAAAAAGAAGGCGACCCGCACCAAGCCGGCGCTCGATCTGTCGCCTTTCCAGGCCGTCAAGCGCGACTTCGCCTTCGTCGTCGACAAGACGGTGGAATCAGGCGCGATCGTCAAGGCTGCGACCGGCGCCGACCGTAAGCTCGTCACCGGCGTCACCGTCTTCGACATCTTCGAGGGCGCATCGGTCGGCGAGGGCAAGAAGTCGGTAGCGATCGAGGTTCAGATCCAGCCGGTCGAGCGCACGCTGACGGACGAGGATTTCGAGGCGCTGACGCAGAAGATAGTGGCCAGCGTCGCGAAATTCACCGGCGGCGTCCTCAGAAGCTGAGAGAAGATAGATTGGACTGGTCGCGCGAGCGGCCGGTCTTTTCATGTGTGCAAATGATAGAGTTTGCTGACGATCACCCATCGGCCTTCGATCTTCAGCAGCGATAGATAGTCGGTGAAGCGCATTCCGGCGAAATCATCGGTGACCTTCACGCTTGCCGCGTCACCCTCGACATCGACGTTCTGAATGTCCATGAAAGGCTGCGTGCCGGGAGGGGCCGGCTCCTCGGCCAGGATTGCGGCGATGAATTCGTCCCGCGTCAGCCATTCGACGGCATTCTGGTAATAGCCGATGATCGAGCTTTTCGGGTGAAAGGCCTTCTTCAAGGCTGCCGCATTGGCGAAGGCCATGCCTTCGACATAGAGGTGAACCGTCTGCTCGACTGCCTGTCTGTCCGACATGTTTCCATCCCGTTCTCCAAGATGGCGTTAGATAGTTTCGCCGGCCGCGAAGGCAAGCCCGACCTGTGCGACCGGCCGGGCTTGTCCGTTCTCAAATGTTCGTCATGGCAAGCGAGGCATCCGAATAGCGCTTGCCCGCCACCTGTGCCGCTGGGATCGCCTCGCCGAGTTGATCGAGCTCCTCCGCGCTGAGCGTGATATCGGCAGCGGCGACGTTTTGTTCGAGGTGGTGAAGCTTGCGCGCGCCGGGGATCGGCACGATGTCGTCGCCCTGGTTCAGCACCCAGGCCAGTGCCAGCTGCGCCGCGGTCACGCCTTTTGCGGCGGCAAGCTTTTCGAGCGTTGCGACAAGCGCGGCATTGGCGTCGAAATTCTCCGCTTGGAAACGCGGTACCTGCCGGCGGAAATCGTCGTAGGCAAGGTCGTCGGCCTTGCGGATCGCTCCTGTCAGGAAACCGCGCCCGAGCGGGCTGTAGGGCACGAAGCCGATGCCGAGTTCGCGGCAGGTGGCAAGCACATCCTCTTCGGGATCGCGCGTCCACAGCGAATATTCGCTCTGAAGCGCAGCGATCGGATGGACCGCATGCGCGCGGCGGATCGTGGCGCTGCCGGCTTCCGAGAGGCCGAGGGCACGGACTTTCCCTTCCTTCACAAGCTCGGCCATGGCGCCGACGGTCTCCTCGATCGGCACGTTGGGGTCGACCCGGTGCTGGTAGAAGAGATCGATGGTCTCGATGTCCAAACGCTTCAGTGAGGCTTCGGCAACCGCACGCACATGTTCAGGACGGCTGTCGACACCGGCGATGGCGGCAGCGCCGGCCTGGCTGGTATCGATCTTGAAGCCGAATTTGGTGGCGATCACCACGCGGTCGCGGAAGGGCTTCAGCGCTCTTCCGAGAAGAACCTCGTTGGTGAAGGGACCATAGACTTCGGCCGTGTCGAAGAAGGTGACGCTGAGATCGACGGCGCGGTGCAGCGTCTTGACCGATTCCGCTTCGTCGCTGGCGCCATAGGCAAAGCTCATGCCCATGCAGCCGAGGCCGACGGCAGAGACCGTGAGATCGTTTCCGAGTTTTCTGGTTTTCATGATGCGCTCCTTTTCTGAGCTGACGTCGAACCGGTTGGGAGATCATTGCGGTACGGCCAGAATATATCGGCGCCGTATCAATCAAAAAATGCATGCAGTTTCTAACAACCTGTTCTATAATTTAGATCAATGAACAGAAGGCAACTCTCTCAACTCGCCGTTCTCGCCGCCGTCTCGGAACATCGCAGCTTCCGAGCCGCGGCCAAGGAACTGCTCGTCGCGCCGTCGGCGGTCAGCCACGCCATATCTAGCCTGGAGGAAAGTCTCGGCGTCAGGCTCCTGGCGCGCACGACCCGCAGTGTCGCGCCGACGGAGGAAGGTCGGCTGCTTCTCGAAAGGTTGCGTCCGGCGCTCGAGGAAATCGGTATCGCATTGGAGGCGGTCAACGATACGCGCGGCAAACCGGCCGGAAACCTGCGCATCACGGCGCCGCGCTTCGCCTCCGATATTCTGCTCGCCCCGCGCCTTGGCGATTTCCTCAATCTCTATCCCGATATCACGCTGGAGATCGCCAATGAGGACGGCTTCACCGATATCGTCAAGGAGGGTTTCGACGCGGGCATCCGGCTGGAGGAGAGCCTGGAGGCCGATATGATCGCCGTCAGAATCTCGCCCAATCTGACGACAGTGATTGCGGCCTCGCCCGAATATTTCGAACGCTATCCGAAGCCGCAGCACCCGCGTGATCTCGTCCATCATCGCTGCATCAAGCGACGCTTCACCAACGGCTCCATCTATCGTTGGGAATTCGAAAAGGACGGGCAGGAACTGATCGTCGCGGTCGACGGGCCGCTTGTCGTCAGCGAGGACCGGCTGGCCCTTCTTGCGGCGCTGAACGGCGCCGGTCTTGCCTATCTCTTCGATATGCGGGTGCATACTGAACTGTCGGCCGGCAGGCTGGTGCGGGTGCTGGAGGATTGGTGTGCGCCCTATCCCGGGCCGTTTGTCTATTATCCGAGCCGGCGGCAGATGCGGCCGGCGCTGCGCGCCTTTATCGATTTCTTCAGGTATGTGGAGAGGGATGCGGGCGGCCGGTGAGGGCCGCCGCTCGTTTGCCTCGTTTCCTCAGGCGGCTTTTGCCTTCTGGTTTGCCGCCGTCGTGGCGAGCTTGGTAAGGTTCTTGTCGGTGGCCGTTTCCTCCTGCAGCGTCTGGTCGAGCAGGGCGACGACATCCTTCAGGCCGATCGTTGCGGCCCAGGTCTTCAGCGTGCCGTAACGGGCGATTTCGTAGTGCTCGACCGCCTGGGCGGCGGAGATCAGCCCGGCATCCAGCGCCGGTGTGCCCTTGAATTCTTCCATGATCTCTTCGCCCTCGGCGATAATGCCCTGGATCGCCTCGCAGGTCTTGCCCTGGGCGCGCTTGCCGATCTTTTCAAAAACCTGCTGCAGGCGCTCGACCTGGGCTTCGGTTTCCTCGAGATGCTTCTGGAAACCGGCCTTCAGTTCGGAGGACTGGGCGGCGCGCGCCATCTTCGGCAGGGCGCGCAATATCTGCCGCTCGGCAAAATAGATGTCCTTGAGCGTGTCGTAGAACAGATCTTCCAACGTCTTTTCCTTGGCCATTTTCTCGATCCTTGTTTTGGGAAAGGCCGCGAACGCGGCGACACACTAAGAAGCAAAGATCGCGCAATTTGTTCCCGACCGATTTTCCGGTGGACTGGAAAACCGCGCCGGGCAATCATCCTGCCGCCGATGTGGAGGAAGAAAAGCTCATGCGAAAGCCGGGTTCGATGAAAGGTCTGGAGGATCTCGGCCGCGTACGGCTGTCGCAAAACTTCTTCTTCGCGATTTCCTCCATTCCGAAATCGCCGATTTCTACCGCATTCCCAATATTCCTGAGAATCCCGACCTTGCGATCGAGGCCGGCAGAAGACTTTGCGAGGAACTGCTGGAGCCGCTCGAAGCGACGTTCGGGCGCCTGCACATCCGCTCCGGCTATCGTTCGCCTGAGGTGAACAAGTTCGGCAACGAGAACAATCTCAACTGTTCGACCAATGCCGCCACATCAGCGGATCATATCTGGGACATGCTCGATTTCGATGGCTGCATGGGCGCGACCGCCTGCATCGTCGTGCCGTGGATGATTGATCATTACCGCGACGAAAGAGATTGGCAGCGACTTGCCTGGTGGATCCACGATCACCTCCCTTATGCCTCGCTTTGTTTTTTCCCCAAGCTCTGGGCCTTCAACATCCAGTGGCACGAACGGCCGAAGCGGGTGATCCAGAGTTATATCAGGCCGCGCGGCATCCTCACCAAGCAGGGCATGGCGAACTGGGAAGGCGACCATTCCGGATGGTATGAGGGATTTCCAGCACTCAGAAGAAACTGATACGGTAGCGGATATGACCGTCGGTTTCGACATAGCTGTCGTAGAGCGCTCGAGCGGCCCTGTTTCCTTCGCTCGTATGCCAGTAAAGCCGCGACCAGCCCTTGGCCTTGCCGAGCGCGACGAGATCGTCCATCAGCGCCCGCCCGACGCCTTTTCCCCGTGCGTCGGAGTCGACGAACAGGTCTTCGAGGTAGCAGTCTCTACCGCGGATCCACGTGCCTTCATGGGTGAGATAGAGCGCAAATCCCATCACCCGGCCATCGACTTCGGCGACGCGCATCGCGATCGCCGAAGCGGGATCGAAGACCCGGCGCCACGTGTGATCGGTGATGTCGGCATCGACCGTCACTTCGTAAAAAGCCAGATAGGCCGCCCAGAGTTCACGCCAACGGGCTTCGTCCTCGGGGCTGGCATCGCGTATCGTTACGGTCATGGGCTTTCCTGTTTCAGGCACCGGCTTCGTCGAGCAGCGCCATTGCTTCTTCAGAAAGTGCAAGTGTCGCTGATTTCACCAGGCTTTCAAGCTGCGATAGACTGGTTGCGCTCGCGATCGGTGCCGTCACGCCCTTCTTGCGCAACAGCCAGGCGAGCGAGATTTCCGCGGGTTTGGCGCCGGTCTCGGCCGAAACCTGATCAAGCGCGGCGAGGATGCGCAGGCCCTTGGCATCGAGATATTGCGAAACCCGACCTTCCCGAGCGCGGCCTTCCGTATCGGCCTTAGTGCGGTATTTGCCGGTGAGGAAGCCGGCCGCGAGGCTGAAATAGGTGATGACGCCGATGTCTTGCTTGATGCAGAGTTCGGCCAGTGGCCCCTCGAAGCTCGCGCGCTCGTAAAGATTATATTCCGGCTGCAGCACGTCGTATCGCGGCAGGCCGGCCTTCTCGGCTGCGTCGAACGACGCCTGCAGCAGATTCGCATCATAGTTCGAGCAGCCGATGGCGCGGACCTTGCCCTGCTGCTTCAGCTTGGCGAAGGCGCCGAGCGTTTCCTCGTGCGGCGTATCGGCATCCGGCCAGTGCGCGAGATAGAGATCGATATAGTCCGTCTGCAGCCGGCGCAGCGAATCCTCCACCGCCTTCAGGATGTATGCCTCCTTGAGTGTCTTTCCCTGTCCCATGTCCGAGCCGACTTTGGTAATGATCACGGCCTTGTCGCGGGAAATTCGCGCCTGCTTCAGCCACCGCCCGATGATCTCCTCGGAATCGCCGCCCTTGTTGCCGGGAAGCCACGCGGAATAGACATCCGCCGTGTCGATGGTGTTGAGCCCCGCGTCGAAGAAGGCGTCGAGAATGGCGAAAGATGTTTTCTCGTCGGCCGTCCAGCCGAAGACATTGCCGCCGAAGACGATCGGCGACACCGAAAGACCTGTTTTCCCAAGCCGGCGCATGTTCATGACGCTCTCCAAAATGAATAATTTGATTGAAACCGCGGATACGGCAGGGCGCCGGCCCGGAGCATGATGCCGAAAAGTGCGAACGATTTTCGGAGTCATCATGCTTGTTGTTTCGCCTAACCTAGCGCGATCCGGGCGGGAGGGAAGCCAAGTTTCCGTGATTTCAGCTTGTGCCATTGCGCCGCAGCAGAGGCCTGCATATGGTTCGCGGAAAATCAGCTTTGGGAGATTGGATCATGTTGCGTTTCGGTATCATATCAACGGCGAAGATCGGCCGCGACAACGTCGTTCCAGCAATTCAGGACGCGGAAAACTGCGTCGTCACCGCAATCGCAAGCCGCGATTTCGCGCGCGCGAGCGAGATGGCGGACCGCTTTTCCGTGCCGCATGCCTTCGGCTCCTACGAGGAGATGCTCGCCTCCGACGTCATCGACGCCGTCTATATCCCGCTGCCGACGTCGCAGCATATCGAATGGTCGATCAAATCAGCCGATGCCGGCAAGCATGTGCTCTGCGAAAAGCCCTTGGCGCTGAAGGCCGATGATATCGACGCCGTCATCGCTGCCCGCGACCGCAATCGCGTGGTGGTCACCGAAGCCTATATGGTCACCTATTCCCCAGTCTGGCAGAAGGTGCGTTCACTGATCGGCGAGGGTGCGATCGGTTCGCTCCGGCATGTGCAGGGCGCTTTCACCTATTTCAACCGCGACCCCGCCAATATGCGCAACGTTCCGGAACTCGGCGGCGGCGGCCTTCCCGATATCGGCGTCTATCCCGTCATGAGCACCCGTTTTTCCACCGGCAAGGAGCCGCTCTCAGTCCAAGCGATCACCGAGCGCGATCCGGATTTCGGCACGGACATCTATTCGAGCGTCAAGGCCGATTTCGGCGATTTCGAGTTGAGCTTCTACGTCTCGACGCAGATGGCCAACCGCCAGGTCATGGTCTTCCATGGCACCGAAGGTTACATCGAGGTCAAGTCGCCCTTCAACGCCAATCGCTGGGGACCGGAAGAGATCGAACTGGCCGATCGCAGCCACAATGAATCGCGCATCTTCCGCTATCAGGACAGCCGCCAATACAGGCGCGAGGTCGAGGCCTTCGCTCGGGCGGTAAAGAACGGCAAGGAAGAGATCGTCACGCTCGAAAACTCGAAGCTGAACCAGAAGGTGATCGATGCGATCTACCGCGCCAGCGAGAAGGACGGCTGGGAGCCAGTCTGATCATTCCGCTCATTCCGGGCGGAAGACGAAGCGCGAATAGCCGAAGAAGCTGAAGACCATCGAGGCGACGCTGGCGATCACCATGGCGGCCAGCGGCTGGAGCGTGGGCAGCGAAAGCAGCAGCGCAGAGTAAAGCCCGTAATTGACAAGCGCCGCCGTCACGCCGACCGAGCCGTAGCGGAAACCCTCGGCAGCAAGCGACCGCCCGGAACGATCGAAGGTGAAGCTGCGATTGAAGGCCCAGGTGGTCGCCATTGCCACCCCGATGGCGACGAGCCGCGCCAGAAATGGGCCGAGCGGCGTCAGATGGAGCAGCGCCGCCAGCATGCCGGCATCGACAAGGAAGCCGATGCCGCCGCCGATCGCGAAGCGGACGAGCTTTCTCATGCCGCATCCGCCTTTCCGGGACGTTCACGCGATGCCGTTTTTGCGTCGGCGAGCGGCGCCTTGGCCGCGCTGGCGGTCTCCAGGCTCATATAATGGATGCGCAGCTGCTCGGCCCGGGCCCGGGCCACGGAATCCAGGATGACGCCGGCGGTAAAAAGCATGAAGGAGATCATCATCAGCGCCATCGACAGCACCCAGGTCGGCATGCGGCTGACGAGGCCCGTGTCGAAATATTCCGCCAGCACCGGCGTCATGAAGCCGAGGCTCGTCAGCATGAAGGCGGCGCTGATCGCGCTGAAGAAGGCGAAGGGTCGCGTTTCCTTCATCAGCATCGCGAACATCCAGAGGATTTTTCCGCCGTCGCGGAACGTCGAAAGCTTGGAGTGCGAACCTTCCGGGCGGCGGCCATAATCGAGCTCCAGCTCGCTGACCGGAAGTTTCAGCCGGGAGGCATGCACCGACATCTCGGTTTCGATCTCGAAGCCGCCGGATACTGCCGGGAAGCTCTTGACGAAGCGGCGCGAGAAAGCGCGGTAGCCCGAAAAAATATCGGTGAAGTCGGGGCCGAAGATCGTCCGGTAGAGCAGGTTGAAAAGCCGGTTGCCAAGCGCATGGCCCTGACGGCCGGCATCGGCATGCACGCCGCGCCGGGTTCCCACAACCATGTCGGCGCGTTCGGTCAGAAGCGTCCGCACCAGCTCCTCGGCATCGCCGGGTGGATAGGTTCCGTCGCCGTCGGCGATGATGTAGATGTCGGCCTCGATGTCGGCGAACATGCGGCGCACGACATGTCCCTTGCCTTGCCGCCGCTCGCGCACGACATGCGCTCCGGCCAGCATCGCCTGCAGCGCGGTGCCGTCGGTGGAATTATTGTCGTAGACGTGGATTGCGGCATCCGGCAGCGTCGCCCGGAAGCCCTGCACCACGGAGCCGATCGTCGCAGCTTCATTATAGCAGGGAAGCAGGACGGCAATGTCCGGGTGATGGGAACGCGTTCGGGCCATGACTCTACTCGCTACACTGAAAAGCCGCCAACAGCTTAAATCATGCAGCGTTAATAAGACCCTATGACCAAGGCAAAATCGGCTGCCTGCGCAAACCGCTTTACACTTTCTTGATCGGCGCCCGCTAAGGTTCGGCGATCTGGAAACGAGTTGCTAACCACGATGAATGCCGTGCAGCCGATTGCCAATGCGTCGACCGTGACCGCCGCCCGCAGGAGCCGGCTCGGGGCGCTGCTGACGCGTCTCTGGCCCGCCGTCATCGCCTATAGTGTCATCCTCGCCGCCGTCATCCTTGTTACCAAGCTCTCCGGCGCCACGGATTATGTCGGTCCCGACAATGACGATGGCATGCGTCTCGTCGAGGTTCGCGATTTTCTTGCCGGTCAGGGCTGGTTCGATCTGATGCAATATCGTCTCGGCCTTGCCGGCGGTACGTTGATGCACTGGTCGCGTTTGATCGATCTGCCGATCGCTTCGCTGATCTGGTTCTTCGACCTGTTTGCGCCGCGTGAAACCGCCGAGGCGCTGGCGCTGGCCGTCTGGCCCGTATCGCTCATCTTTCCTGCCATGCTCGCCATGGGCGTTGCCGGCCGGCGGATCGGCGGCATTGCGGGTATGCATATCGCCCTCGGTCTCACTGCTCCGGCGATCTACATTGGAAACCGCTTCGCCCCTGGCGCCATCGATCATCACAATGCGCAGCTGGCGCTGGTCGCGACGATGGTGGCGATGCTCATGGATCCCGCGCGTCGCGGTTGGAGCTACGCGGTCGCCGGCGTTGCGGCGGCTGTCGCCATCGCCATCGGCGCCGAGACCACTCCTTTCGTCGCTGCCGTCTGCCTCACGGTCGCGCTGCTCTGGGCATGGGAAGGCGAGAATTTTTGCGCTGCGGCCCGGGCCTTCGGGCTGTCGCTGACGATTGCGATCAACATTCTTTTCTTCGCAACGGTTCCGCCCCGGCTCTATTCGATGGTTACCTGCGACAATCTCTCGCTCGGCTACTACAGCCTGGCGGCGATCGGCAGCGGCCTCCTGTTGTTTTCGGCCATTTTTGCGAGCCGCTTGCGTCGACCCTTGCGCTTTATCGCGCTCGCCTTTGTCGGCGCCGGCGTTTTTGGTGCGGCGATCGTCATCGCACCGCAATGCCTGAGCGATCCGTTGGGCAGTCTCGATCCGATGCTGGTCGAACTCTGGCTGCGCCATATTTCGGAAGCCCAGTCGCTCCTGGCGCTGGCGCGCACCGATCCCACCTTGGTCGGAGCCTTCTATGCGGCAGGTCTGCTCGGCATTGCCGTCTGCATCTTTCGCCTCATTCAGCGCGATCGCGTGCAGATCCACCTTATCCTGCTCTTCCTGCTTGCCACGAGCTGGGCGATCGCGCTGGTCCAGGTGCGCGGCTCTTCCTTCTCGAACCTGCTTTCGATCCTGCCGCTCGCCCTGCTGATTATCGATGTCAGGCGCATCTCCAACAGCGACAGCGAAAATGTTGCTGCCGCCCTTGTCTATGTGACGAGTGTTCTCGCAAGCGTTCCGGCGGTCTGGGCCGTCGGCGGCGGGCTTGTTTCAATGCAGATGGAGAACGATGCGCAGAACAAGGCGGCGGAGCCGGCAAAAGCGTTTTCCTGCACATCGAAAGAGGCGCTGGCACCGCTTGGCGAACTACCGCCCGGCCTGGTCTCCGCGCCATCGGAAATGGGTGTGCCGATCCTCCGATTCACGCAAAATCGGGTTCTCGCCGCCCCCTATCACCGAGATCAGGGCGGCATGCTGACGCAATTGCATATCGGCCTGGCAAAGCCGCAGGAGGCGGAAGCCTTTTTGAAGGGAGCCGGTGTGACGGCGCTTGCTTTCTGCCCGAAGGACCTGCAGACGCGCGAACTTGCCAAACTGAAGCCGGATGGGCTCTATGCCGAACTCGGCAAGGGGAATATTCCGCCCTATCTGGAACCACTTGCAAAAGTGCCGGATACGGGCGTCCAGTTCTTCCGCTACCGGCCGACGGCGAATTGACGCCGGCAGCCTTTATGTTGCGCTGACGTCAGTGAGACGTGCGGACGGCCCGCAGACGGTCGCTGGCATAAAGCCCGAGCACAAAGAGGATAAGACCGCCATTATAGCCGAGAATGGCATAAACAAGCGCCAGAAGTGACACTGGCCCCGGCGAGGTTATCGCCGCCAGGGTGAAGCTCATTCCGATCAACGCGGCCACCAACGCGATCCCGGCGGCCGAGCGCATTAACCCGGCGCTGATGCCCAATGCTGCTGCTGTGAGAATAATCATGTCAGCACCTTCCCAGAGAGAACGAGGGGAAGAATAGGAAGCGCCAACTAACAAAGATTTACCGGCTCTCTCGGCTGAAAATCCTTTGTATTGCGGTGGTTAGCAATCCCTTTCGGGTAAAACGCGCTTTTTATCTATGCGTTCCCCGGCGAAACGGATTTTCCCGTTTTTCTTGTCATTTTTTCTCCTGCAACGACCGCATGCACGCAATGCCCATAGTATGAGCCTTGATAGAACGGCGTCGACTCTGCCACGCTAACCGTTCAGCCGTCGGGAAAACGGGTCTCTCCGGCGGTCGCGGACCTTCCTGTTTCCCGCCAATGGAAATAGAAAGGAGGGATGAGCAACCTCTTCGACAGCGATTCGCCGACCAACCTTGCCGAATATTCGGTTTCGGAGCTTTCCGGCTCGATCAAGCGCACCGTCGAAACCGCCTTCGATCAGGTTCGCGTGCGCGGGGAAATATCCGGTTATCGCGGTCCGCACTCCTCCGGCCACGCTTATTTCGCACTGAAGGACGATCGCGCCCGCATCGACGCCGTGATCTGGAAGGGCACGTTCTCGCGGCTGAAGTTCCGCCCCGAGGAAGGCATGGAGGTGATCGCCACCGGCAAGGTCACCACTTTTCCGGGCTCCTCGAAATATCAGATCGTCATCGAGACGCTGGAGCCGGCAGGCGCCGGCGCGCTGATGGCGCTGATCGAGGAGCGCAAGCGCAGGCTCGGTGCCGAGGGCTTGTTCGATGCGGCCCGCAAGAAGCGGCTTCCCTTCATGCCGCATGTGATCGGCGTTGTCACTTCGCCGACCGGCGCCGTCATCCGCGATATCCTTCACCGCATCTCCGATCGGTTTCCCGTGCATGTCCTCGTCTGGCCGGTGAAGGTCCAGGGGGAGGGATCCGGCGAGGAGGTGGCGAACGCCATCCGCGGCTTCAACGCGCTGGGGCCCGCGGGCGCCATCCCCCGCCCGGATGTGCTGATCGTCGCGCGCGGCGGCGGCAGCCTGGAAGATCTCTGGAGTTTCAACGACGAGATCGTCGTGCGCGCCGCTGCAGAAAGCCGCATACCGCTGATCTCGGCCGTCGGCCACGAGACCGACTGGACGCTGATCGACTATGCCGCCGATGTTCGCGCTCCGACGCCGACCGGGGCGGCGGAAATGGCCGTGCCCGTCAAGGCGGAGCTCGATGCGCAGGCTGCGGCGCTTGCCGCCCGGCTGCAGGGCTGCATGAACCGGCAGATGGATCAGCGCCGCCAGTCCGTCCGTAGTCTGATGCGGGCATTGCCCTCGCTCGATCAGCTTCTCGCCTTGCCGCGCCGCCGTTTCGATGAAGCGGCCGTCGGTCTTGGTCGCGGGCTGGAACTCAACACCATCAACAAGCGTCGCGGCTTCGAGCGTATGGCCTCGCATCTGCGCCCCGATGTGCTCTCCAATCGCATCGCCGAGCGACGCCAGCTTCTGAGCGAGCGCATGGCGCGGGCCGAGCGCACAATCGAGCGTCTGCTAGATCGCTCGAAATCCCGCATTGACCGCGCCGAGGCCATTCTCACTTCGCTGCCGGGGCGGCTGAAGACCCAGACAGACCGCAGTCGTGAGCGGCTCGGCAACCTTTCGCGCCATGCCGATACGGCGATCCGCCATCAGCTGACGCGCGCCCGCGCCGAACTTTCCGCGCAGGACCGCGTGCTGCAGTCGCTCTCCTACAAGAATGTGCTGAAGCGCGGCTACGCCGTCATTCGCGATGAGGACAACAGGCCGGTCTCGCAGGCGGCGGCACTTTCTGCCGGCATGGGCATCGCCATCGAATTTGCCGACGGCCGGGTCGGCGCCATGACCACAGAAGGCGGCGTACCGCCCACCGGGGCGAAGAAGCGGGGTGCAAGACCAGCGGATGCGCCGAAGCAGGGAAGCTTGTTCTGACGATGCGGATCCTGCTGGTGCTTGCCCATCCGCTGCCGGAAAGTTTCGCTGCCTCGGTGGCGCGCACGGCCCGCGAGGCACTGCAAGCGTCCGGGCATGTTGTCGATCTCATCGATCTCTACGCTGAGGATTTTGATCCGCGCCTTTCCGAAGCCGAGCGCCGCGGTTACTTCGATATGCCCTACGACACTTCGGCCGTTGCCGGCATCGTTGGCCGCCTGAAGGCGGCTGATGGTCTCGTCCTCGTCTTTCCGCAATGGTGGTTCAATTTTCCAGCCGTGCTGAAAGGGTTCTTCGATCGCATCTTCGCGCCCGGCGTGGCCTTCACGCACGATGCCGCCGGCGGGCGCATCGTGCCCGAGCTTACCAATATCCGGCTGCTCTATGCGTTGACCACGACGGGATCGCCCTGGTGGCTGGTGCATCTTTATATGGGCGATCCCGTCCGCCGCCTGCTGAAGCGCGGCATTGCCGCATTCTGCGCGAAGAAGCTCGTCTTCCGCATGCTGAGCCTGCACGACATGGACCGTGCGACTGATGCCAGGCGCAAGGCGCATTTGGAGCGCGTCCGTAAGTTGCTCGCCGCAGTCTGACTATTCAAAGTCCGACAGGAACTTCTTGAGCAGCCGGTCGAACGTGGCCCTTTCCTCGGGTGTCAGATTGCGCGTCAGCCGCTGCTGATTGGCGACATGGGCGCCGACCGCCTCTTCGACGGTCGCAAGTCCCTTGTCGGTCAGCGCAATCAGCACGCTGCGCCTGTCCTGCGGATTGACGATGCGCTCGACGAATCCAGCTTTCTCCAACTGGTCAATCCGGTTCGTCATCGTGCCGGAGCTCACCATCGTCATCTCCAGAAGCTCGCCCGGCGAAAGCCGGTGCGGCGCGCCTGAACGGCGAAGTGTGGCTAGGACGTCAAAGGCCGGCGTTGAAAGCCCGTGCTTCATGAGCACGGCTTCGACCTCGCGGCCGAGATGGGTGCCGAGGCGCTTCAGGCGCCCGAGGATGCCCATCGGTTCGACGTCGAGGTCGGGCCGCTCGCGCCTCCATTGCGCCAGGATTCGGTCGACGTGATCTTGCTTCTCTTCATTCATGTCACATCGATAGCAGTGGATATCTTGACGTCAAGATAAAATGGACTATGCTGAATTTATCTTGATATAGAGATTCTTGATATGAAGACAAATTCCCGCCATATCGTCGGCGTGTTGACGACCGCTATCGCCCCCGCCATCTGGGGCAGCACCTATTTCGTCACGACGTCCTTCCTGCCGCAGGGTTATCCGCTGTCTATCGCCATGCTGCGTGCTTTGCCGGCCGGCCTGCTTCTCCTGCTCATTGTCCGGAAGCTGCCGACGGGGGTCTGGTGGGGCCGCGCCTTCATTCTCGGGGCGCTGAACTTCTCGTTCTTCTGGGCAATGCTCTTTGTTTCGGCCTATCGCCTGCCGGGCGGCGTCGCGGCCACGGTCGGCGCCGTTCAGCCGCTGATTGTCATCGCCCTGTCGCGCCTCTTCCTCGGCAAGCCGATCCGCTTCCTTGCCGTCGTCGCCGGCCTGATCGGTATGGCAGGCGTCGCGCTGCTGGTGCTGACGCCGAATGCGGCGCTCGATCCTCTGGGCGTTGCGGCTGGCCTTGCCGGCGCCGTCTCCATGGCCTTCGGCACCGTGCTGACCCGTCACTGGCAGCCGCCTGTTTCCAGCCTTACCTTTACGTCATGGCAATTGACCGCGGGCGGTATCCTGCTCGTGCCCGTCGCCTTGCTGCTTGAGCCGGCGCTACCGGTGCCGACGGCCGCCAATATTCTCGGAATCGCCTGGCTTGGCCTGATCGGAGCGGCCTTTACCTATCTGCTGTGGTTTCGCGGTCTGTCTCGCATCGAGCCCTCGGCTGCGGCGTCGCTCGGCTTCCTGAGCCCCGTCGTTGCCACTCTTCTCGGCTGGCTGGCGCTCGGCGAGAGCCTGACGCCGGCGCAGCTTGCCGGCTTCGCCATGGTCCTTGCCAGCGTCTGGCTCAGCCAGCGCACGGTGATGCCGCTCAGGCCCACTCGCCCTGCCGCATCACCGGAACCCGCCCACCGTCCGGTGTGATGCCGTCGATATCGACCTTGTCGGAGCCGATCATCCAGTCGATGTGGATCAGGCTGGAATTGCCGCCCTGCGCCTTGATCTGCTCCTGGCTCAGTGAAGCGCCATCGAGGAAGCACTTGGAATAGCACTGGCCAAGCGCGATGTGGCAGGAGGCGTTTTCGTCGAACAGCGTGTTGTAGAACAGAATGCCGCTCGCCGAGATCGGCGAGGAATGCGGCACGAGCGCCACTTCGCCGAGCCGGCGCGCGCCCTCGTCGGTATCAAGCACCTTATTCAACACTTCTTCGCCGCGTGACGCCTTGGCTTCGACGATCCGCCCACCCTCGAAGCGCACCTGGATATTGTCGATCAGCGTGCCCTGGTGCGACAGCGGTTTGGTGCTCGAGACATGGCCTTCGACCCGCAAAGCATGCGGCGTCGTGAACACCTCTTCAGTCGGAATATTCGGATTGCAGGTAATGCCGTTCTTGGCGGTGGAGGCGCCGCCATGCCACTCATGTCCGTCGGCAAGACCGACCGTCAGATCGGTGCCCGGCCCCTTGAAATGCAGCGAGGCAAAACGCTCGCCGTTCAGCCAGGCTGAGCGCTTGGCGAGATTGGCATTGTGCTCCGCCCAGGCGGCGACGGGGTCGCTGACATCGACGCGCGAGGCGGCAAAGATCGCCTTGGCGAGCTTGGCGATTGCGATCGGTTCCGGGTCGTCGGGGAAGACCACCTTGGCCCAGGAGGGGTTGGGATAGGAGACGATGTTCCAGTTGATGTCGAAATTCGAGATCTTTTCCAAGGCCGGCTTATAGGAGGTTGATGTGGCGCGATTGGCGCGGCCGACCTTGCCGGCATCCTGCTCGGAAAGCAGCATTGGATTGTCGCCGGCGACCGCCAGACGGGCCGCCCCGTTGGCATAGGCCTTGGCCATGCCCTCGTAGAGCCAGTCGGAGGCGCGGTCGAAGCTCTCGTCGCTGCCGTACTGATAACGCGCCAGCGTCGTTTCCTCGTCGGAGTAGAAGGCGCTCACCAGACCGGCGCCGGCCTGATACGCGTGTTTGGTGATGAGGCGAACGAGCGGGAGCGCCACAACAGGCGCGGTGATCACCAGATCCTGGCCCTTCTGCAGTTGCAGCCCGACCTTGACCGCGACTTCCGCGAGTTTCTCCAGCTTGACGGGATCAACGGTGTTCTGGCTCTGGGGCATGAAAGTCATGGTGCAACCTGCCTTCTGTCATCGACGCTAAAGCAATTCCAGGAAAAGTGCGAAGCGGTTTTCCGTCTGGAATTGCGTAAGTTCAAGAGATTAGAGCGGTTCTGCTCTTCCGTGAAAAGCTGAACCGCTCCAAGAGGCTGAAAGACTTAGACCCGTTTGCGGCGAAAATGAAGCGCGCCGCCGCCGATTTGAAACCGGCCGGCGCCATGCCCGACCCGCTTCAGCATCACGCCTCAGGCCGCGACGGGCAGCCTGAGCAGGATCGACTTGTGCTTTTCCAGGAATTCCAACAGCCGCTGCGGATAATCCTCGCCGACGGCGTCTTTCACGCTCCGCCGTTCGCCGAGCGCGCTCCGCCAGCGCGTCACCCGCTCGAGCCCCTCGAAGATGCCGCTATCCCCCAGCCTGTCGAAAACATCGAAATACCGAAAGATCGGCGCGAAGACGGCATCGACGAGGCTGAAGCTGCTGCCGGAAAAATAAGGTCCATCCCCGAGCGCTCCTTCGAGCGTCGTAAACTTGGCGATCAGCGCCTTGCGCTTGGCCTCCAGCTGTTCCACCTCCGTGGCCGTTTCATAGCCCCAGAGATCGGAAAGCACGGACGAGCCGAACTCCATCCAGCCGCGATGGCGGGCGCGGGCAAGCGGATCGGCAGGATGCAGGGCAGGTCCCGCCTGCGTCTCCTCCAGATATTCGCAGATGACGCTGCTTTCGAAGAGGACGGCCTCGCTGCCATCCTCTTCCTCGATCCTCAGCAGCGGCACCTTTCCGAGCGGCGAGATCTGCAGGAACCAGTCCGGCTTGTTGGCAAGGTCGATGTTGACGCGCTCGAAGGGAACACCCTTTTCGTGAAGCGCGATGGCGGCGCGTTGCACATAGGGGCAGAGATGGTGGCTGATGAGGGTAAGCCTGCTCATGAACGTCTCCTCGCAGTTTTGATAGATGCATTTGCATATAGTAGTGCTTGCGGCTTTGCGCAAGATAAATGTATCTGCATCTATCATGGAAAAGATGCCGAAGCCGAGCGAAACCGCCACCTCTGCCTGGACCAGCATTATGCGCGCTCGCGAACGGCTGCTCGCCGCGATCGAAGCCGATCTGAAAGCGGCCGGCATGCCGCCGCTTGCCTGGTATGACGTGCTGTGGGAACTGGCGCGCGCGAACGACGGCAAGCTGCGGCCCTACGAGATAGAGGAGCGGACATTGCTGGCCCAGTATAATCTTTCCCGGCTGATCGACCGGCTGGAAAGAGAGGGCTTGGTCCGGCGTGAGGTCTTCGCCGAGGATGGCCGCGGGCGCTGGGTTCTGATCACCGATGCCGGCCGAACGCTTCGCACCCGGATGTGGACTGTCTATGCCGCAGCGATCGAGAGCCATGTCGGCAGCAAGCTTGCCGAAGACGAGGCGAAGGCGATTTCCGGTCTGCTCGCTCGTTTCCTCTGATCAGGCGACCAATGGCGCGCCGACGGCTTTTACCACCTTCAGTGCATCCTTCGGATCAAGCCGCACCTGCAGCCCCCGCTGTCCGCCATTGATATAGACGAGCGGCTCTGCGAGAGCGATCTCCTCGATTGCCATCGGCACGGTCTTCCTCTGGCCGAAGGGGCTGATGCCGCCGACATGGTAGCCCGTCAGCCGTTCGGCATCGGCAGGCTTCATCATATTGGCGGATTTACCGCGAAAGGCGCTGGCGAGTTTCTTCATGCTGACTTCGCGATCCGACGGCACGACAACGCAGACGGGCTTGCCGTCCACCTCCGCCATCAGCGTTTTCAGCACGCGCTGCGGCGCCTCGCCTAAGGCTTCTGCCGCCTGCAGCCCAACACGCTCCGCGCCCGGATCATAATCATAGCTGTGGATGGTAAAGGCGACACCCGCCTGGGAGAGAACCTGTGTCGCGCGCGTGGTCTTGGACATTGCTCAGCGCCCGAACAGATCCGAATAATTCTCCGGCCTGAAGCCGATCAAGAGCTTGCCTTCCGTCTCCAGCACCGGCCGCTTGATCATCGACGGCTGGTCGAGCATCAGCGCGATCGCCTTCTCCCGGCTCAGGTTCTCGCGCTCGGCATCGGGCAGTTTTCGAAAGGTGGTGCCGGCGCGGTTGAGCACCGTATCGAGGCCGGCTTCATCGATCCAGACTTCGAGATGGGCGCGGTCGATGCCGAGTGCCTTGTAATCGTGAAACTCATAATCGACGCCATGTTCTTCCAGCCAACTACGGGCTTTCTTCATCGTGTCGCAATTCTTGATGCCATAGATGGTGACGGCCATGCCCGATCGATCTCCCTGTGATGGCAACGGGATAGCATGCGCGACAGCCGGCGCAAATGCCGCCCGGGCATTTGTCCCGGGCAGCGCCTGCTCAACTCTCCAGCGTGCCGGCCTTGCGTGTGGCCTTGCTCGGCCTGGCGCAGACGATCTTCATCAGGTCGCCGCGCCGGCGCACCAGCCGATCCGAGGTTCGGGTCAGGACCAGCCCATCCTGCGGCGCATGCAGGTCGATGCTGCCGTCAGGCTGACCCGGCCGGGTGACGATCGTCGCCAGAAGTTCGCCCTCTGCAATCCTGTCACCGATCGTGCGATGGAAGAGCACGGCGCCGCCTTCGGGAGCGCGGATGATCTCCACATTGTCGAGCGGCACGGCGGGACCGACAAACATGGCCGGCGCCATTCTGTTGTCGCTCACGATCCCCCGTGCGGCGAGAAAACGCCAGAGCCCGTCCGCATCCCGCTTCGCCAGCAGCGGATCGACGTCGCGCTTGCCGCGCAGCTCGACGGTGACCGAAAGCTTGCCCGGCAGTCGGGATTGTCGTTCGCCGGGAACCGCATATTTCCATGCAAAACCGACGGCCTCCTCGAAGGCCGAGCTTTCGCCATCCGAAAGCAGCACGGCCTCCATGTCGAGCGCGGCGGCAAGGTCGGCCGCCTCCGGCCAGAAGGCCTCATCGATATAGGCATATTGCAGTGATTCGTCGTCGCAGTGCAGATCGAGGACGAGGTCGGCCCCGAGCGCCATGTGCAGAAGCCGCCGCTTCAGCTGGTCGGTAGCCGGATAATCAGTGAAATCTTCCGTCAGTATTGCCCGATCGGTGACGCTTATCAGCGGAAAATCCCGGTTGAAATTGGTGCGGGAACCGAGATCGAAGCGACCCTGCAATTCGCCGAAATGCGATTGCGCCGCGCCAATGGGGTTGGCCTGCGGTACGATGGTGATGTCGCCTGCGACCGCGCCTTCGCTTTCCGCCCGACGCAGCCGCTCCGAGAGGAAATGCAGGAGCGCCGTTCCCGGCAACTCACCGGCGTGAAGCGCCGCCTGAATGTAGGCCTTCGGCGCCTTCGGATCACGGCCAGCAAAACGCAGCACCGGCAGCCGCCACGCCGTTCCCGGCGTATCGCCTGGGATGATGATCTCCGAAACGTCCATGCTGTCCTTGCTCCGCATTCACCAGCCCGACCAGCTTTATGCGCTGAAAACCGGCGAGCGCAAGCCTCACCGCCACCCTTGCCTCACCGAGGCCCGAAGAAAAGCAGGTTGCCGCTATGATTGATCTTGCCTCGCCGTCGAGATGATGCACGAAACATCAAAAGTGCCTGCTTAATCGGCTTCCAAGCCTATAGGAACAAAAAAAGAACGATCTAGGCAAGAAACGGGTTGAAACAGCGGCAGCTCCATACGATCCTTTGGGACATCGAAAACGCGGAGGCTATGTCATGGCTGAGACAAGGCACCACTATCTCATCTTCGAAACCGCGGGCGGCTTCTGCGGCATCGCCTGGGGCGACGCCGGCATCGTCCGTTTCCAGCTGCCGACGAAAACCGCGGAGGCTACCGAGCGGCTGCTTCTGCGCCGACTGCCCGATGGTGCGCCCGGCGCGCCGACGCCTCAGGTGCTCGAGACCGTCGCAGCGGTGAAACGCTATTTCCAAGGGGAGGAAACCGATTTCTCCTGCGTCCAACTCGATCTTGCCGGCCAGAACGACTTCTTCCGGGATATTTATGCGGCGGCACGGCGTGTCGGCTGGGGCCGCACGACCACCTATGGCGCGCTGGCGAAGGAGCTTGGCGTCGGGCCGGAAGCGGCCGGCGATGTTGGTCAGGCGATGGCGAAAAACCCAGTCGCCCTGATCATTCCCTGCCATCGGGTGCTGGCCGCCGGCGGCAAGATCGGCGGCTTCTCCGCGCCCGGCGGCTCAACATCGAAGGCCCGCATGCTGGAGCTTGAAGGCGTCAGCCTCGCCCCGCCGCCGCCCGCCCAGCAATCGCTGGGTTTTTAGGCGAAATGCCGGCAGTTCAATGCGGGCTGGCAGTCGGCCGGATGACGATCTCGCTAACATCGACGTCATCGGGCTGGCTGATGGCGTAGAGGATCGCATTGCCGACGGCTTCGGGGCTGATGGTTACCGCCCTGAAAGCCTTCATCGCATCCCGCGCAGTGGGATCGGTGATCGTGTCGGCGAGTTCCGATGTCGTGGTTCCGGGAGAGACGACGGTGACGCGGATACGATCTGTCTCCTGACGCAATCCATCCGAGATTGCCCGCACCGCGTATTTCGTCGCGCAATAGACGGCGGCAGTCGGCGAGACGCTGTGGCCGCCGATCGAGGACAGGTTGATGATCTGCCCCGATCCCTGTGCCTTCATGATCGGAAGAGCGGCCGCTATGCCGTAGAGAACGCCCTTAATATTGACGTCGACCATTCGGTCCCACTCGTCGACCTTGAGTGCGTCGAGCGGCGAGAGCGGCATGATGCCGGCATTGTTGACGATGACGTCGAGGCGGCCGAATTCGGACTTGGCGAAGCCGGCAAAGGCTTCCACCTGGGCACGGTCGGTGACGTCGAGCTTGCGCAGACGCACCGTTCCACCTCCAGCTTCGATTTCGCCGGCGAGCGCCTCCAGTCGGTCGCTGCGGCGCGCGCCGATCACGATCCGGGCGCCCGCCGCGGCCAGCACCTTTGCCGTGGCCTCTCCAATGCCGCTGCTGGCTCCGGTGATGGCGATGACCTTTCCTTCGATGTCAGACATTTCACACTCCATGTGCAGGTTGAGGGTAGTTGTGGCGATCAGCTGGGGAAATCGGCGCTGAGCGTCGTGTCAGCCCAGGCATCGAAATTGGCGCGCAGCGTGTCCAGCCGTTCGCGGGCGATCTTCAGGGAAGCTGCCCCGAGCAGCAGCCGCAGCGGCGGCTCGCCCGCCTCGAAGGCCGATATGATTGCGCTTGCCGCGCGTGCGGGATCGCCCGGCTGCTTGCCGGAAACCGAGCGGGTGGCCTGGCGCCGCTTGCCCGCGGTTTCGGCATAGTCTTCGAGGATCGTGCTGGATTCGACCATCGAGCGGCCGGCCCAATCGGTGCGGAAGCCGCCGGGCTCCAGGATGGTCACACGGATGCCAAGCGGACCGACCTCATGGGCCAGCGACTCCGACAGGGCTTCGACCGCAAACTTGGTGGCATGGTAGTAGCCGGTTGCAGCGAAGGCGACGAGCCCGCCGAGCGAGGAGACGTTGAAGATATGCCCCCGCCGGCGTGAGCGCATGCCAGGCAGAACTTGTTTGGTCACGGCGATCAAGCCGAAGACATTGGTCTCGAATTGGGCGCGGATCTCGGCATCCTCGCCCTCTTCGATTGCCGAGAGATAGCCATAGCCGGCATTGTTGACGAGGACATCGATGGCGCCGAACTGCGCCTCGGCTTCACGGACCGCAGCAGCGATAGAGCGGCCGTCGGTTACGTCGAGGGCGAGGGCCAACGCCCGCTCGCCATGTGCTGCCGTGAGGTCGCCGAGTGTATCGGGTTTGCGCGCCGTAATGGCAGCGCGCCAGCCGCGCGCCAGAACCGCTTCGGCGAGTGCCCGGCCGAGGCCGGATGATGCGCCGGTAATGAACCAGATGGGTGTGGTGGAAGACATGTCGTCATCCTTTCCGGCCGTCCTATGCGGCCTTTTCGGTGTGCGGGGGTCATTTGCGGCGAAGCACCATGCCGCCATGATGGAGCGTGTTGTCGTCGACGAAATCGCCATCGGCGGTGAAGCCGGTATCGTCCCAATACTCGATATGTGTTCCGGTGACTTCGTAGCGTCCGCGATAGGCGCTCTCCCGGCGTCCGCGGGCCTCGTCGTAACGATTGTCGGGCCGGAGTTCGTGTCGGACGCGGCCGTCGTCGGTGACCCACATTCCGACATAGGGATGCTGCTGCATGGTGTTCTCGCTTGGCTGTTGGAACTTGGATTTTCGCTCGTTCGAGGCGTCGGCGGGCCACGTGGGGAGCGCCGTGCCGGTTAGAATGATTGCGGTGAAGAGATGCAGAACTGGGCTGCTGTAAAACTTTGGCATCGCTCTTCCTTTCGACGCGGGCAGCACTCGCGGCTAGCTCATGCCTTGCCCTCGACAGAACATAATCTTGGCGAGCCGCGCGATTAAGTTGCCAATGCCGAATGGCTTGGTTAGCATAGCTAACCAATGGCCGATGATCTCGAAGGCATTTCAGTCTTTCTCGCCATAGCGGAGGCGCGGAATTTCCGGCTCGCCGGCGAGCGCCTCGGCGTGACCCGCTCCGCCGTCAGCCAGGCCTTGCAACGCCTTGAGGACCGGCTTGGTGCGCCCCTGGTTCAGCGCACGACGCGCAGCGTCAGCCTGACCGAGGCCGGCGAAGTCTTCCTTGAGGCGGTTCGTCCCTCGATGCGCCAGGTCAGCGATGCGATGCAGACGGTGCGCGACATGCAAGCGCGCCCGAGCGGCCTGCTGCGGGTCACTGTTTCCTCCATCGCCGAGCGCTTCCTATCCGGGACTTTGCTCGCCGGCTTCATGCAGACCTGCCCCGGCATCAAGCTCGATATCACCATCACCGATGACGAATTCGACATCGTCGAAGCCGGCTTCGATGCTGGTGTGAGACTGGGCGAGGTGATCGAGCAGGACATGATCGCGGTACCGGTCTCGTCTCAACAGAGACAATGCGCCGCCGCATCGCCAAGCTATCTCGAGCGTCACGGTTCGCCTCGCCATCCCCGCGACCTGCAGAACCACGCCTGCATCGGATGGCGGCCGCGCCCGGATACCGCGCCCTATCGCTGGGAGTTCACGGAGAACGACCGCGACTTCGACGTCGCCGTCGATCCCGTGGTCACGACCAATGACATGGGAATGATGATCCGCATGGCCTGCGCCGGGGCCGGGATCACCTTCGGCATGGTGGAAACCTTCGCGCCCTATGTCGATCGCGGCGAGCTCATCCCGCTGCTGGAGGATTTCTGCCCGCCCTTTCCTGGTTTCTATCTCTACTATCCCAGGCGCCAGAGGCAGCCAGTGAAACTGCGCGCGCTGGTCGACTATGTGCGCCGGTCGGCCGATCGTTAGACCTACTCGAGTGCCGTGCCGCCGGCATGGTTGCTGCGAGCATGTGGTTTTGGTATTTCGAGCCTTCAGTTGGATGGCGAAGCGGGCGACGTCGTGCTGGCTGCTCCGGTCGCCGTTCTGACCATCCCGCTGGCGGAGAACATATGCTCGACGACGTCTTTCCCATTCCGACCAGGGCAGTGATCCGCCAGGGTGGTCGAGCCTGCTTCCATCGCCTCGTCACTACCAGCCCGCTGCTGATCCAGGTCCAGTCTGGAACGAAGATCGTCATGTCGGATGACAAGCCTTTGCGCCTCGAGGCGGGCGATTACGGTCTGTTGCCCGACTACCGGCCGTTGACGATGGAGAACATTCCCAAAGCGCCGCAGAAATATCAGACCCTGGCGCTTCCAATTCCGCGACAGCTTTTCGAGGACGCTTATGATAGGATGGGATCAGTCGCCGTGCCATCACGGCCTCTTCCGGCCAGCACCTCGAGACTGCCGGAGGAAGCTGCTGCATTGTTCGAATATTGCAGTCAGCCGGGCAATCTGGCGCGGCTTCCGGGCGCCATCGCCAAGGCCCGTCTGATGGAACTCGTCACCTGGTTCGCGCTCTGCGGGGCGGTGCTCGGCCGATGCGAAAGCCCCCGGCTTGAGGACCGGCTGAGGCAGATGATCGAAGCTGATCCGGCCGGCGCCTGGACGCTGGCGCATGCTGCGGGCTTGTTCAACATGAGCGAGGCGACGCTGCGGCGCAGGCTCTCCGCCGAGAATACAGCCTTCAGCGAGATCTTGAGCGATACCCGGATGAACCGTGCTCTGGCGCTCATTCAGACCACGACATTGCCGATGGCGCAGGTTGCGCTGGAGGTCGGTTACGATTCGCCTTCGCAATTTTCCGCGCGCTTCAAGGAGCGGTTTGGCGTCAGCCCACGCCATGTACGCAGCGGACCCGAACAATTTGAGCGGATCGGGGCAGAAATTGAGCAGAGCGGGGCAGATGCGCTGGCGCGGTGACGATAGTTTCCCGGCATCGTCAACCACAGGAGAATAGCAATGCGATTGATCACAGCAGCACTTATGGCCGCCACCGTCTTCGGCGCCACGGCCGCCCATGCCGAAATGAAGCTCACCTCGAAGGATTTAGCCGCCGGCAAGGCCATGGCCGATGCGCAGGTCTTCAACGGCTTCGGCTGCTCGGGCAAGAACATCTCGCCGGAACTGGCCTGGTCGGGCGCACCCGAGGGAACCAAGAGCTTCGCCGTCATGGCGTACGATCCGGATGCGCCCACGGGTTCCGGCTGGTGGCATTGGTCGGTGTTCAACATCCCGGCAAAGACTTCGGAGATTGCCGCTGGCGCGAGCGGTGACAAGAAGCTTCCCGCAGGCGCCGTGGAAGGCCACACAGATTTCGGCACCTCCGGATATGGCGGCGCATGCCCTCCGGCCGGCGATAAGCCGCACCGCTACCAGTTCACCGTCTACGCGCTCAAGGTGGACAAGCTCCCGCTTCCCGAGACGGCGCCGGGCGCCATGGTCGGCTTCTATGTCAGGGCCAACACGCTCGACAAGGCCTCGATCGAGGTCACTTACGGCCGCTGAGGCGGCTCTGGAGCCGCACCATCCTTGCATACCAAAGACCGGCCGTGGTGACTAAACCTCGGCCGGTCTGTGCGCTGAGGCAAGCGCAGGCGGCATCAGAGGGATTCAAGAAGCAATGTTGCGGCGTGCTTCGAGGCTACGCCTATGGGCTTCGCACCTCAGCATGAGGAGGTTGGAGGTGGCCGCGCTCATAACTGCAGGCGCGAGAGGTGCGCGCCGCCCACGATCGGACAAGTTTACTTGCGGCTCCTTGGACTAGGCAGGAACATAGGTCAGCTTGATCACATTCTCGTCGATCAGATCATGGCTCACAAGACGAAGCGGCGGCCGGGCCCCGGCGAAATAGGGTTTGCCGCGGCCAAGCACGACGGGATGCAGGTAAATGTGATATTCATCGATCAGCCCGAGTCCGGTAAGGCTTTGCGCCAAGTCTGGCCCGGCAACTTCGATCTCCCCGTCACGCTCGGCCTTTAGCGCGCGCATCACGCCCTCGAGATCATTCCCAACAAGCCTGGCGTTGGAGCCGACTGACGTCAACGAGCGCGAGACCACCCATTTCGGCTGCTTCCGCCACGCCGCTGCGAAGGCTCGTTGCTCGGCATCCCATTCGGGATGATCGTCATCCCAATAACGCATGACCTCGTACATCTGGCGGCCGTAGACGCTGCCCGCCTGCCTCTGCGCCTGCTCGACGAAGTGGCGGAAGAGGGTGGGACTTGGCCCGAAGGCCGTGTGGTCGACGTAACCGTCCAGCGACTGGTTCATCCCGAAGACGAGCTTAGCCATGCCAACTTCCTTCTTGAACGGAGTATGTGCGTGAATTCGGCTGCGTAGCGACGGGAGTAGGTTAGGCCAACTGATTTTACATTGCAATTGGTTTCTGGCTGAACTCGAACGCGTCCGAACTGATCGGGGCAGGCGCTTCATTGGGCATCGATCCGCTTACATCAGCGATGCACCAGCAGTCTCAGCCCCACTTCGTCTCGCCTTTGGCGACCTTGTGTTGGTCGACCGATCGATCAGGCAAATGGAGAAGCGATTAAGGCCGGCGAGATCCCTGGCGGACGCTGCGCGGCGACGCGCGACTTCCCCATATTCGCCAGCGGCTTGGCTTCTTGAAGTGCCGCAGCATGAGGCGCTGGCGGAGGTGCTTCTGCCGCTCAAATAGCTACCTCGGAGGGCGGCTTCTGCCCTCACTCCCACTCGATCGTGCCGGGCGGCTTCGACGTGACGTCGTAGACCACCCGGTTGATGCCGCGCACCTCGTTGATGATGCGGGTGGCGGCGCGGCCAAGGAATTCCATGTCGTAGTGGTAGAAATCCGCCGTCATGCCGTCGACCGAGGTGACGGCGCGCAGCGCACAGACGAATTCATAAGTGCGCCCGTCGCCCATCACACCGACAGTCTGGACGGGAAGCAGCACGGCGAAGGCCTGCCAGATCGCGTCGTAGAGGCCGGCCTTGCGGATTTCGTCGAGATAGATCGCATCGGCCTCGCGCAGGATCTCGAGCTTCTCGCGCGTGATGCCGCCGGGGCAGCGGATCGCGAGGCCAGGGCCGGGGAAGGGATGGCGGCCGATGAAGCTGTCGGGCAGGCCGAGCTCGCGGCCGAGCGCGCGCACCTCGTCCTTGAACAGTTCGCGCAGCGGCTCGACGAGCTGCATGTTCATGCGCTCCGGCAGGCCGCCGACATTGTGGTGCGACTTGATCGTCACCGACGGGCCGCCGGTGAAGGAAACGCTCTCGATCACGTCGGGATAGAGCGTGCCCTGGCCGAGGAAATCGGCGCCGCCGAGTTTCTTCGCCTCTTCCTCGAAGGTTTCGATGAAGAGCCGGCCAATGATCTTGCGCTTGGTTTCGGGGTCGCTGACGCCCTCGAGCTCGCCGATGAAACGGTCTGAGGCATCGACGTGCAGCAGATGCAGATTGTAGTGCTCGCGGAACATGGCGACGACATTGGCCGCCTCGTCCTTGCGCATCAGCCCGTGGTCGACGAGGATGCAGGTCAGCTGGTCGCCGACGGCCTCGTGGATCAGGAGTGCCGCGACGGAGCTGTCGACGCCACCTGAAAGCGCGCAGATGACGCGCTTGTCACCGACCTGCTTGCGGATCTCGTCGACCGCTTTTTGGCGATAGGCCGACATCGACCAGTCGCCCTTGATGCCGGCGACATTGTGAATGAAGTTGCCGATCAGCTTGGCGCCGTCGGGCGTATGCACGACCTCGGGGTGGAACTGCACGCCGTAATATTTGCGCTTCTCGTCGGCTATGAAGGCGAAGGGCGCGTTGGAAGAGGTGGCGACCACCTCGAAACCATCCGGCAGTGCCGTGACGCGGTCGCCATGGCTCATCCAGACCTGATGGCGCGAGCCGGAGGACCAGAGGCCTTCGAACAGCTGGCAATCCTTGTCGACATCCAGAAAGGCGCGGCCGAATTCACGGTGATGGCCGCTTTCGACCTTGCCGCCGAGCTGCATGCACATCGTCTGCTGACCGTAGCAGATGCCGAACACCGGCAGGCCGCTATCGAAGATGATCTGGGGCGCTCGCGGCGATCCCTCGTCCACGGTGGAAGCCGGGCTGCCGGAGAGGATCACGGCCTTCGGCTGCAGGCGCTTGAAGCCTTCTTCGGCGGATTGAAAGGGGACGATCTCGCAATAGACGCCGGCCTCGCGCACGCGCCGTGCGATGAGCTGGGTCACCTGGCTGCCGAAATCGACGATGAGAACGGAGTCGGGATGTGCTGTCTGGGTCATGGCGAGGCTTTAAAGAAAAGCGCTTCGCCTGGCAATCCGGGAAATCGCGGGCTTCGGGTTTTTATTGTTCCGATTGTCCCCGCGCCTGTGAAAGGCGCGCGGCGTGTTCGAGGCCTTAGAACCAGAAAACCCCGTCCTCCAGCGCCGTGAACAGACTGTCGACGCCGTAGGAAAGCTTGCGGTCGACGATGTGCAGATATTCTGTCCAGCCGGAGATATGCTGCAGTTCGACCGCGCCGTCGGAGATGCCGCGCAGGCCGATCAGCGGCAGCTTGTAGCCCTGGCAGGCGCGCAGCACCGCATAGGTCTCCATGTCCACCATGTCGGCGTCGATGTCGCCATAGGCGGCGCCCGAGATGACGTTGCCGCCGGTGGAAAGGCTGGCTTCGGGAATTCCGGGGATGCGCAGCGGCAGTTCGAGCGCAGCGGGCAGGTCGAGAAACGGCGTCCTACCCTTTTCGAAACCGAGCGGCGAGGCGTCCATGTCGCGATAGGAGACCGAGCTCACCTGATAGACTTCGGTCTGCTCCAGTTTCGCCGAACCGGCCGACCCGAGCGATACCACGAGATCCGGCAGGTCGTCGGCCGCATCCAGCCGTGCCAGGGTCTTGGTCAGCGCGACCGCTGCCTCGACCGGGCCAACGCCGGTCATCAGGGGTTCAATACGCGAACGCAGGAATGAGCCGTATTCGGCCTCCGCCGCCATGACGAAAAGCATGGATTTTCCTGCGACCGACTTCAGCTCGAACTTCATCCTGTAATTCCTTCTCTCCCGCGGATGACCATCATCGTTCCGGTCATGGAGGCGATGAGTTTCGCCGGCCCGTCGCTGATCGCGTAGCCTCGCCCGTCGGCGACGATAATGGTGGAGCCGGGTTTGGTGATTTCGCCGCGAAACAGGAAGCGCTCGCCACGCCCCGGCGACATGAGATTGACCTTGAACTCGATTGTCAGGATCGAGGCTTCAGGGTCGATGACGCTGTAGGCGGCAAAGCCGCAGGCCGAATCCAGCGCCGCCGAAATGATGCCCGCATGCAGGATGCCGTGCTGCTGTGTCAGTTTGACGTCGAAGGGAAGCTCGATCTCGACGACGCCGTGCTCGACGCGCGTCAGCTCCGCGCCGATCGTCTGCATCGCCGCCTGGCGCGCAAAATTGCGGCGGATTCGCGCGCGGAAATCGCCCCTGTCAGTCTCGCTCATGGCTACCCCTCTCGAAGCCGGGAAAGTGGCATGGCGGGCCGGATTCGACAAGCTGGACCTTGCCAAAATCCGCCCGGCCGACGCCGGAAACCGCAAACCGTGTCGCCGGGGCAACCTTTCGCCATGCGTCGTTGCATGAACCCGCTTCTTCAGCGCCGCCAGCCTCGTGCAATGGCGATTGCAGCTTCGCGCGGAGCGCGTATTCTCGCATCCACACTCGAAAGGATGGATGCATCAGCGGCATGATGACGATATCGCAATCTGTCCGGAATTTCGAGAACTGGCTGAGCGGCGAACTCGGCGACGATCTCGTCAAGAAGGATCTCAGGGAGAAACATAAGAAGATGCGCAGCAATGCGTTCGTCTTCCTGCGCGCCACCTATTGGCGCTGGTGCGAAACCATCCTCGGCATCTGCCAGGAACTTGCAGGCGCACCTGAAGTGCTGGCGATCGGCGACACGCATCTGGAAAATTTCGGCACCTGGCGCGATGTCGAGGGCCGGCTCGTCTGGGGCGTCAATGATTTCGACGACGCGGCGCTCATGCCTTATGCGCTCGACCTCGTTCGTCTGGCGGCAAGCGCCATCTTGGCGCGTGGCGACAATGGTCCGTCCGTCCGCAGGATCGGCGAACTGATCCTCACCGGCTATCGCCGGGGCCTTGAAAATCCGGTGCCCGTCATCCTCGAACGCGATTATAAATGGCTTCGCAAGGCATTGGTGCTGCCGAATGCCGACCGCCAGGAATTTTGGGAGAAATACGAGACCCTGCGTCCCGGCAAGAAACCGGTGCCTCCCGCCTATATCGAGGCGCTTACCGGGGCATTGCCATCCGGCACAGGTCGCTTCGTGGCCAAGCCGCATCGCGCCGGCACCGGCAGTCTCGGTCGGCCGCGTTTTGTCGCCTATAGCGAATGGCAAGGCGGGCCGGTTCTGCGCGAGGCGAAGGCGCTGGTGCCCTCGGCCTGGTCGCTTTGCCACGGGCTGCAGCATGGGACGATCAATGCAGGCAAGATTGCCGGAGGGCGGATGCGCTCGGCCGATCCCCACTATCAAGTCTCCGGGCGTATCCTCGTGCGCCGGCTCTCGCCGAACAGCCGCAAGATCGAGATCGACAAGCACCCGGAAATCCTGCTTGCGCCGACGATGCTCGAGCTGATGGGCTTCGAGATCGCCAACTGTCATTCCGACGATCCGGCAGCGGCCGCGGCGATCCTGGAGGACCTACGGGTGCGCGGGAGCGAATGGCTGCATCAAGCGGCAAGGGCTGCGGCGTCGGTGATCAGTGCCGAGCAGAAGGCCTATGCGCGCGTCGGCTGAGAGATCCGAACGATGTGCTGATCCCAGGCGACGTCGCTGCGGGTCGACAGGAAGTCGCCATCATATGAGGAGACGGCAAAGCCCTCATTTGCCGGCGCGATGCCCGCGGCATCCGCAACTGCCGTCTCGGCCAGCACCTTCCCCGTCCTCGCGTCGATCGTCACCGAGGCGCCACCTTTCGGGGAGGTGATGCCGACGAGGCCTTCGCTGCGGTTGACGGCGATCGCCCCGACGTAATTGGCAAGCCTGCGCGTCGTCTCTTCCGGCAGCTCGACGAAGGAAATATCCTCGCCCTTGGCGAAATGGCCGACGAGCGGCGGCAGGTCCTTGCGGTGGCCCTCGTACTGGCAGGCGAACCAGATGCGGCCCTCGCCGTCGAGGTCGACGTGGCGGGTCGACAGCTGCGACCATTCGGCCGGCAGCACATGTTTTTCGATCAACGCGCCCGTCGCCGCATCGATCAGGACCAGCGACGGCTGCATCGCCCGGAGATTGAGCTTGGTGCGGCCGAAGTCGGGATGGGTCTCGATGCCGCCATTGGCGACAATGAGAAGGCGTCCGTCATCGGACACGGTCATGTCGTGCGGGCCGATGCCATAGGTCTCGAATTCGCCGATGCGGGTGAAGCGGTCGGTCGCATCGTAGATGCCGATCATGCCGCGATTGCCGTCGAAATCGTTCTCGCTGGCGTAGAGAATGCGGCCATCGGGCGAGAACACGCCGTGGCCGTAGAAATGCCGGTCTTCCCGGGAGCTGACGACGATCGGCTGCCCCTTATTCCGTGGATCGAAGATCATCGCATAGGTGCCGGGCCGGCGCGCAAAGGCGACGGTCTTGCCGGTGGCGGCGCTGAAGGCCATGCCGTGAGCTCGGGCGGGAAGCGCCACCTGATCGACTATCTCGCCGCGCTCCGTCACCGTCGCGATGGCAAAGGAGCCGTCGGCTGCGCGAATGCCCGAGGCATAAACGGCGTCCGAGCGCTCCAACGCCATCAGCGATCTTGGCGTCAAGGCCGCAAGGAAGCCGATCCCTGCCGCCTTGACGAAGCTGCGTCGATCGATCGTGGTGCTTCGTATCATCGCTTCAGTCTCCGTCCGAAAAGGAAAAGCCGGCCGAAAGGCCGATGGCCGAGCCATATTCGTCGCTGATTCTGGTAATGAGCTGGCGGCTATCGGCGAGCAACGCTTCGAGTTTGGCCTTCTCGGCATCGCTCACGGCGACGTCAATGTCGGGATTGAGCTTCGGCACGCTGTCGAGCAGCGATTTGAAATCCGCGTCGATCGAGGCGGCGACCGACCGCTTGTCCGTCGGCAGAAGCTCGGCCATGCCGGCCTTCTGCCAGAGCGTGCGCAGGCCTTCCAGATTGGCGGCCATCGATTTCCAGGTGTTCTTCGAACGCCAGTAGATGGCCATGCGCGGGCGCGGCGTGGTGTCCTTGCCCTTGTAGAACTGCTCCAGCCGCTGGTCGCGGACATTCTCTGCGCCGTGGACGAGAATGCCGAGCAGCGCAGTCACGGCTTCCTTGTTGTCCATGAAATCATTGCTCTGCGGGCCCGGATGTTTCCAGCTCGCCTGCACGCCATCGGGTTTTTCCCACGCCGCGACGACTTCGCCTGCCTCACGTTGGATATTGCCGGCGACCGCGGCACCGTAAAGGCAGCGGAAGCCGCCCTTCTGCTTGACGAGATCGTCGGAGCCGTTGCCATAGAGCACATATTCCAGCGCCGTCAGGCCCTGCAGCGCCACACTCTTGCCGGCGATGGCATCGACGGTCGCGTCCTTAGGATCGGCCTTGGCGATCAGCGCTTGCACCTGCTTCAGGCCGACACCCTTGCGGTCGGGATAGAACAGGATGTGCTCGAAGAGATTGTCCTGGATGACGGGCCCTGTCTGGACGATCTCGATGATCGACCAGTAGCGGATTGTGTCGTCGAAGGCGGATTTCGCCTTGTCGAGCGCCTGTTGCGTTCCGTCGTCACAGAGATCCTTCATCGCCGTCGTCAGCCGGGCGGCCGATTGCTGCATATTGCGATAGCCGGGGCGGATCACCTCATCGACGGTGCGCTGCATGACGGCGGGAACGGCATCCTCATTCAGCCCTGCCGGAGGAGCGGCGGTCTCAGCGGCCGCCGATGTGGCGAGGCCGATCAGAGTGAGGCAGAGCAGGGGGTGCCAAAGGCGCATCAAAGTGACTCCAGGAATGTAATCAGGGCCGCCCGGTCGTCTTTCGACAGGAAGGAGAAAGCGTTGCGGGCCTTTTCAGCTTCGCCGCCATGCCAGAGAATCGCCTCGGTGACGTTTCGCGCACGGCCGTCATGCAGGAAAAAGCTGTGTCCGCTGATAGTCCGGGTCAGTCCTATACCCCATAGCGGCGGCGTGCGCCATTCACGTCCGCTTGCAAGCCCGACCTGTTGCCCGTCGGCCAGACCCTCGCCCATGTCGTGCAGGAGAAAGTCGGAATAGGGCCAGATCAGCTGGAAGGATTGCGCCTTTTCGGCTGCATCCAGGCGGGTGACGAATTTCGGCACATGGCAGGAAATGCAGCCGGTTTCGTAAAAAATCCGCTTGCCCCGCAGTGTCTCGGGAAAGCTCGCCTTGCGCCGCGCCGGCACGGCGAGATTTTCGGAATAGAAGGTCACGAGGTCGAGAACGGGGCCTGGGGCTTCTTCTGCACCCAGCCGTTTCTGCACCCCTGTCGGCATCTCAAGGCATTTTTCTTCCGGCTTGGTGCAATCGCCATGTGCATCCGGCTGGTCGGGCGTCGAGATGCCGATATCGTTGGCGAAGGCATCGGCGCTCTGATCGCGCACGGTGGCGTTTTGCGCCTTCCAGCCGAAACGACCGAGTGCGATCTTGCCGCTGCGATGGTCGCGCACGATCGCCGCCTTGCCCGAAATGCCGTCGCCGTCTGCATCATCAGGATCGGCATGGGCAAGAATGTCCGCTTCCGGAATGGCTTCGATCAGCCCAAGGCCGATCATCGCCGGCGCCACGCGCGCCGAAATGGTCGTCGCCGTGTCGAGCGGCCCATAAGCGAGGTTCGTCGCCGTATAATGCGGCCGGCGAAGCGATACTTTTTCACCGTCGCCGAGCGTCACCGTCTCCACATCATAAGTGATCGCCATCCGGCCTTCTGCGGCAATGCCGGGGACGGCAAGGTCCTGCAGTTGATGGCCATAGACCGGATCGGGAAAGTTCACGACGTCGGCATTGGCGATCGCCTTTTCTTCCTCCGGCGTGGTCGCCGCGCGTGCCAGACGCAGGAACATCGAGGTGGCGCTTGTGGCCCCCTCCGGCGGTCTGCCCCGGCCGTCATTGACATGGCAGCTCATGCAGGAGCGGGCGTTGAAGAGCGGCCCGAGGCCATCAGAGGCCTGCGTCGAGGAAGGAGCGGAAACCCAGAGCTTGCGAAAGAGCGCATTGCCGAGCTTGAAATTCTGCTCTTCCTCGAAGGGGATGTTGGCGGAAATATGCGAGAAGCTGTCTTCAGTGACGGGATCGATCGAGGTCGCGGCCCCCGCCTGCATCGCTTCATATTGCTCGGCCTTGGAAAAATCCGCCGTCGGCCGCGTGATGTCGGCGACGCGTTTGAGATCGGTCTCGGAGAGGTCGGTGCGTTTGGTTGGCAGGTCGAAACCGCCGGCGATGGCTGCGGAAAATCCGGCAAACATGGCGCAGAGCGCTGCGCTGGCGATCAATCGGCGGGCCGGGGCATGCGACATTTCAAGAGTCCGGGCCGCTCCGGCTGTCGAGGCGGCCCGCCTTTTTGCTTATTTGAAGACGGCGTTAGGATTATCCAAGCTGTCGGAACCTTCAAGCTGAACCGTGCCGAGATCGAGTGCGGCAATAACGCGCTGAATCGACTTCGTCTGGTCGATCAGCCCGTCGATGGCGGCCTGGACGACGGCATTGCCTTCCTTGTTGCCCTCGGCGATCATCTGGTCGTACTTCTCGACCGTCTCGCCGCGCTTGGCCATGGCATTCATCGCATCGAGCGTCTTGTTGAGCTTGCCTTCCAGCTCGGCATCGAGCGCCTTGTCCTTGGCGGCGACGAGGTCGTGCAGCGACGGGCCACTGAGCTTGGTGCCGTCGACGCGGGTATAGTTGCCGGTATAGGCGGCGGCGATGCCGATCGCGTCGTTGAGATGCGAATTGTAGGTATTGTCGGAGAAGCAATCATGCTCTTCTTCCGGGTCGTGCAGCAACAGGCCGAGTTTCATGCGCTCGCCGGCAAGTTCGCCATAGGAGAGCGAGCCCATGCCGGTCAGGATGGCGACAAGACCGGCCTTCGGATCGGCATCGACGTTCTTCGTCGCCACCCCGTCCGGCTTCCAGTTGTCGGTCATTTCCTGCAGGTCGGAAACAAGCAGGGTGGAGGCGGACTTCAGATATTCGGCGCGGCGGTCGCAATTGCCGTGCGTGCAGTTCTTGAGGTCGTAATCAGTGGCCGGGCGGTTGCCGGCGCCCGGACCGGTGCCGTTCAGATCCTGGCCCCACAGAAGGAATTCGATGGCGTGGTAACCGGTCGCCACATTGGCTTCGATGCCGCCGGCCTCGGCGAGCGTGCCGGAGAGGAATTCCGGCGTCAGCTTCGAGGCGTCGACATCCTTGCCGTCGATCTTGATCGTCTTGTTGGCGATGACATTGGCCACATAGAGCGAGTTTTCGTCGCTCTCGGTCCCGTAGGCGGCATCGACATAATCGATCAGGCCTTCGTCGAGAGGCCACGCATTGACCTTGCCTTCCCAGTCGTCGACGATCGGATTGCCGAAACGAAAGACTTCGGTCTGCTGGTAGGGCACGCGCGCCTTGACCCAGGCATCCCTGGCGGCCTTCAGCGTCTCATCGGTCGGCGCCTTCAGGAAGGCGTCGATGGCGGCGTCGAGCGCCTTGGCCGTCGTCAGCGAGTCCTCGTATTTGGCATGGGCCACTTCGGCATAATGTTTCACCACGGCGCTAGCGTCGGTCTCGGCCTGCGCGGGAAGGGCGAGCAGAGCGGCGGGAGCAATCGCCAGCACGGCTGCGCGGAATTTGCTGTTGAGCTTCATAATCCTCTCCTGTGACGGATATTCCGTCGGGCTCCGTCTCTTCGCGCAAAAGTAAACTGGTGTCAAACGCTCTAGTTTGGAATGATTTTAACTGGGGGCGAGCCGGAACAGCCACTCTTTCAGCTGCATCGGCCTGAAAACACCACCGTCACTTTCCCGAAATGGCGGTCCCAATCTGCGGCTCTCGCGGGGGTCTCAGCCCTTGCGCTGCATGCGGCAGAAGAAGAAGCCGTCCGTATCCATGGAAGCCGGTGTCAGCGTCACCGTCAGACCATCGGAGGAGTGCGGACGCGGCGCGTCTTTGCCGAAGAGAGCGTCCCAGGCGGGCAGGGCGCCGACGATCTCAAAATCAGCATTCCTGGCCGTAAAGCGGCGCACCTGCTCCTCGTTTTCCTGAGGCAGCACCGAGCAGGTGACATAGATCAGCTCACCGCCCGGTTTGACGAAGCCGCTTGCCTGCGCCAGCGCGTCCTGCTGCTGGGCGGTGCGTTCGTCGAGGTTCTTCGCCGTCAGCCGCCATTTCGTATCGGGGCGGCGGCGCCATGTGCCGGTGCCGGTGCAGGGCGCGTCGACCAGCACCTTGTCGCAGCGCCCGGCAAGGCCCGAAAGCCCTCTGGCGTCGTCATGCACCTGGACATTGCGCGTGCCCGCCCGCTTCAGCCGCTCGATGATCGGCGCCAGCCGTTTGCGATCGGCGTCATAGGCGTGAACCTGGCCCTTGTTTTGCATGGCGGCGGCCATGGCGAGCGTCTTGCCGCCGCCGCCGGCGCAATAATCGAGGATCTGTTCGCCATCGCGCGCCAGCACCAGATCGGCGACGATCTGCGAACCCTCGTCCTGGACTTCGAACCAGCCTTTCTGGAACGAAAGCTCGGCTGTCACGTTGGGAAGACGCGAGGCGCCTTCGCCTGCGGCAATCCGGATGCCGTAACGGGCGATCTTCGCCGCATGCGCGCCGGCTCTTTCGAGCGCCTTGACCGCCTTGTCGCGCGAAGCCTTTAAAATGTTGGCGCGCAGATCGAGCGTCGGGCGGGCGGCGAGCGCCTGTGCTTCGGCGAGCCAGCCCGTGCCGAAAGACTGTTCGAAGGAGGATTGAACCCATTCGGGAATATCGCCGCGGATATGCGGCGGCGCGTCTTCGAGCAAGCGGCTGCTAAAGGCGGCAAGGGCTTCGGGTGAAAGTGGCGCCGGCGCGAATTTGTCGTCGGCCAGCTCGGCGGCAAGGCTTTCGGGCGTGAAACCCCATTGACGGAACATGACGGCGTGGGCAATGGCCGCAGCGCTGTCGTCATCCATCAGCCAGGCATGCGAAAGCCGCATGCGCAAGGCGTCGTAGACGATGTTGCCGATCGCGGCACGATCGCCGGAACCGGCGAAGCGATGGGCAAGGCCCCAGTCCTTGAGTGCGTCGGCGACGGGTCGCTTGCGGGCATCGATGTCCGCGAGCACAGAAATCGCCCCTTCGAGGCGGCCGCCCAGACGCATTCACATATCTCCTGTTGCCGTACCGTGCGAACGATCCGCACCCAGAGGTCGGGCGGATTGTTTACAGGTTTCGATCGCGTGGTAACCGCGATTGGCGGCAAGAGCAAGCGCCGCTGACAGTGCAGCCGGTTGCAAGCTCCGGACTTAGCTGATCACTTGGTAGCAGACCTTCGCCGTGCCGGAGCTCACCATGCCGATATTCTGTGCGGCGGCGCGCGACAGATCGAGCACACGGCCGCGGATGAACGGGCCGCGATCATTGATGCGGACGACGACGGTGCGGCCATTGTTGCGGTTGGTGACCTTGACCTTGGTGCCGAATGCGAGCGAACGATGCGCGGCAGTCAAGACGGCGGGGTTCATACGTTCTCCGGAAGCAGTTTTGGAGTGAAGAGCGTACCACGAAGCACCGCCACAGCCATTTGCAGCAAAACCTTCCGCCGGAAGCATGGAAGAGCAGGCTGCAATAGTTGCGGCAGCGATAATAGAACGGCTGATTTTCTTCAAAACGGAGTATCCCTCAACTATTGAACTCGACGCCCTGGCAGGCGGCGGGGCTTAAATCCGCCGAAAAATGGCAAAAAAGTGCCGCATGCGATCACGGAATATTACAGTCTGTAATATTTGCCAGGCCGTTGATAAAAAATGAGAATTTGCCGCGCATGGCGATATAAGAAAAAAACGCAATGAAATCAGCCAAAATTCAAATGATTTTTCCGGGGAAGCCCTAAACTTCGCGGCCCTCACAAAAATCACGGAATATTTTTTCTGACTTCGCCATATTTCCCGCCACATTTGCGCAAATTCAAAGGCTGTTAACCATGATATGCGGCGAGAATTGTTCTGCCAACTGTGCAAAGTAGGAATTTCCTACTCAATTTGGGTGATAACCCCGGTCACCTCAAGCGGCCCGGACTTACCCGCGCCAGCGCCCGTCCTGCCACAATTGAGCAAGCGACATCGGATAGTTCGGGAAGGAAAATCGGAAACCGGCCGCCTTCAGTTTCGCATTGGAAATCCGCTTGTTCTCGCCGTAGAAAGAACGCGCCATCGGCGTCAGTTCGGCGGTTTCGAAAGCCTGTTCCGGAGGCGGCTCGACGCCCATCAGCCGTGCCGCCTCGACGATCACATCCTGCGGCGGCCCAGGCTGGTCGTCGGTGACATTATAGATGCCGCCGAGCCCGCGCTCCGACAGGAAGCGCGCCGCCGCGCCGATATCCTCGACGCGGATGCGGTTGAAGACCTGGTCCTTCTTGATCAGCCGCCGCGCCGTGCCTTTTTCTAGGTTGCAGAAGGCATTGCGGCCCGGCCCGTAAATCCCGGAAAGCCGCAGCACGGCCGCCGGCACGCCGCGCCTCGCGCCCATTGCCAGCCAGCCCTCTTCCGCCTCGAGCCGCTCCTTCGACCGTCCGGAGACGGGCACGCAAGGTGTTTCCTCGTCGACCCATGCGCCCTTGTGATCGCCATAGACGCCGACGGTGGAGAGATAGCCGATCCATTCAAGCCTCGGCAGCAGGCTCGCGCCGTCCTTATCGAGCAGCCGCAGCAGCGGGTCAGCCTTTCCGGGCGCGATCGACTGCACGAGATGGGTGACATCGGCCAAAGCCCGGACGAGCTGCTCTTCCAAGGTTTCGCCATCGAACAGGAATGCCTCGATGCCGGCGCGGCGCAGCGCTTCCATCTTCTCTGCCGAACGGGTCGTTCCGGACACGCGCATGCCGTCGCCGGCGAAGGCCTTGGCGATCGCCGTACCGGAAAAACCGCAGCCGAAGATCATCACATGCATCAGCCCACTCCTGCCAGGCGCCATTCGTTCAGGACATTATCGTCGCTCTCATCAGCCCTTTTTGCGGCAAAGGCCGAGAATTCGTCAGCCTTCATCAGCCTTGAAAGCGCCCAGACTGTCATCCCCCGCACCACCGGCGAGGCGTCGTCGGCGAGCAGGCGGCATTGCGGGATGAGCGCCCTCTCGCGGGAATTGCCGGCAGCGATCAGCACGTTGCGGATGAAACGGTCGCGGCCGATCCGCTTGACCGGCGAGCCGCTGAAAAAGGAGCGGAAGGCGGCGTCGTCGAGCGTCAGCAGAAAGGCGATCGACGGCTCCTTCAGCTCTTCGCGCGCCTGCAGCTTCATTTCGGAGGCGGAGCTTGCGAACTTGTTCCAGGGGCAGGCGGCGAGACAGTCGTCGCAGCCATAGATGCGGTTGCCGATCAGCACCCGCAGGTCGGGGTCGATCGGCCCCTTGTGTTCGATGGTGAGATAGGAGATGCAGCGCCGCGCGTCGATCTGGTAAGGCGCCGGAAAGGCGGCGGTCGGACAGATGTCGAGACAGGCGCGGCAGGAGCCGCAATGATCGATTTCCGGCGCGTCGACGGCAAGATCGGCGGTGGTGAACATCGTGCCGAGGAACAGCCACGAACCATGCGTGCGGCTGACGAGATTGGTGTGTTTCCCCTGCCAGCCGATACCGGCCGCCGCCGCCAACGGCTTTTCCATGACCGGCGCGGTATCGACAAACACCTTCACATCGGCGCCGGCCCGCGCCGCAAAGCGGGTGGCGATCTCCTTCAACCGGCCCTTGATGAGGTCGTGATAATCGCGGTTGCGGGCATAGACGGAGATCGCCGCTTTGTCGGGCTTGTCGAGGATGCCGCGCGGATCTTCTTCCGGGGCGTAGTTAAGGCCGAAGACGACGACGGATCGCACCTCGCTCCAGAGGGTCAGCGGATCGCCGCGCCGCTCGCGCGTCTCCGCCATCCACTCCATCGTCCCGTGCCGGCCGGCATCGATGAACTCACCGAGACGCCGTTTGGCTTCGGGGATCGCGTCAGGGCGCGTGATGCGGCAGAGATCGAAGCCCTTCGCGACCGATTCCGCCCGAACGAAGTCGGTCAAATTGTCGCGGCGCCGCCGCTCTTTGTCGTCTCTATAAGCTTCGGGCATGAAGAGCCCTCGTCAGAAATCCAGATCGGCATAGTGTGAAACGGGGGTCAGGCCGCGCACGCGCTCGGTGAGCATCGGCCGGAAGGAGGGACGCGATTTCAGCCGCTGATACCACTCCTTGACGACGGGGGCTTCGGCCCACTCGATCTCGCCGAGATAATCGAGGATCGAGATGGAGGCGGCGGCGGCAAGATCGGCATAGCTCATCCGCTCTCCCGCCAGCCATTGGCGCGAGCCGGCAAGCCAGGTGAGATAACGCATATGCTGGCGGATATTCGCGCGGGCCGTGCGCAAAATCTTCGAATCCGGCGCTCCGCCGCCCTGATCGGCGGTCATCTGCAACTTGTAGACACGCTCACGTGCGAGCGGCTTCGTCACGTCGTTCTCCATCTTCTGCATGAACCATTCGGTCAGCCGGCGGATTTCCGCCCGCTGGAAAGGGTCTTCGGCGAGCAGTCGCCGGTCGCGTTTCAACACCCCGTGCGTCTCGTCCAGATATTCGGAAATGACGGTGGCGCCGCAGAGCGCCCGCATGCTGTCGTCGACATAGACCGGCAGCGTGCCGGCCGGATTGAGCGCCAGGAAATCCCGGCGCTTCTCCCATGTCTGCTCCTCGATCAGATCCGCCTGATAGCCGTATTCCGCCAGGATCAGCCGGACGAAGCGGGATGCGGATGACATGGGATGATGATAAAGCGTGGGCATCGATACTCGGGCTTTGTGATTGCTGTTACAGGACTGTGTGGCAGCTCGTTTATAGCGCCTTAGTCGTGACTCATTGGTTGAAGCTATAGGAGCTTGGCCCCGCCAATACAAGCGAATCGGATTTTACCCCATCTGACGATGGCAAAACACGGTCTAACGAACGAATGGAAACGGCAGCCTGATCGACCCAAGCGATCAGGCCGACCGAACTTTAAACCGGAGACAATGTATGGATTATATCAGTGCCGCAATTCTCGGTGTCATAGAGGGGATCACCGAATTTCTGCCGATCTCGAGCACCGGCCACCTGATCATTGCCGAGCAATGGCTCGGACACCGCTCGGACATGTTCAATATCGTCATTCAGGCGGGCGCCATCCTCGCCGTCACCATTATCTACTGGCGCCGCCTGCTGGATCTGGTGCTCGGCTGGCGCGAGCCTGAGAATCGGGACTATGCCGCCAAGCTGATCGTCGCATTTCTCATCACCGCAATTCTCGGCCTCGTCGTCAAGAAGCTCGGCTTCGAACTGCCCGAGACCGCGACGCCGATCGCCTGGGCGCTCATCATCGGCGGCATCTGGATGATCTTTGCCGAATGGGCCGCCGCGCGCCGGCCGCCGCATAAAAAAATCACCTGGCTTGTCGCCATCCTGGTCGGCATCGCCCAGATCGTTGCCGGCGTCTTTCCGGGCACGTCACGCTCCGGCGCCACCATTTTCGTCGCCTTGCTGGCCGGCACCGGCAATCGCGCCGCGGCGACCGAATTTGCCTTTCTCGTCGGCATTCCCACAATGTATGCCGCAAGCGGCTATGAACTGCTGAAGACCTTCAAGGACGGCGGCGCGGCAGGTGAAGACTGGACGGCGCTCGCCATCGCCTTCGTGGTCTCCACGATCATCGCTTTCATCGCCGTCAAATGGCTGCTCGCCTATATAAGGAGCAACCGCTTCACGCTGTTTGCCATCTACCGCATCATTCTCGGTGTCTTGCTGCTCGGCATGGCCGCGACCGGCTTGATCGCCTGAGCAACCTGCAACTGCATTCGCGCAACTCCCGGCGCGAATGCATTGCCCTGTCGGAATTTGGCGCACGATACCCGCTCGCCGGCAAGCGTCGAGTTTTCAGAACATCTTGAGAGGAAGGACGCTCGTCGCCGCTTTGAAGCAGGCAATATCGAGCCGTCATTGCGGAACGCCTTGTTCGGCGTTCCCGATTGCTTGTCTTTTGGATGCCGGCGCAAAGCACCGGCCTTTTCGTCAATGGCTGATCGAAGCCGTCGAGCAAGGATCGACGCCGTAAGCCGGCGAGCAGTCGCCCTTGACCGCCGCGACCGAACCGGGCGCAACGAAGGAACCTGCCATGATAATCAGCGCCGCACACGCAAAAAGGAGCGCGATTGACTTGCCCATCGAGAAATGCCTTTCACAGTGATTGCCGCACGCCTTCGCAGACGTTGAGTCCGTTGGAAGGCGCGGGGTTTGGTAGTCAGTGGAATGACAAATAGCAATAAACGTTCCTGCTAAATTTGAAGTTAATTCCACAAAATTTCCGCTGCGCCTTTTATGCAACGCTGCTCGATATGGCCGGCAGGAAAATATGCCGAGCTTGCGCCGGCATGGCAGAGCCACACGCCGTTCAGGACGCGCAAAGAACGCCATGCTGCGGCAAAGCAAACGCCGCCCGCGGGACCGGCGGACGGCGCTATCGTTTCTCGGCAAAGATGGTCAGGCGGCCTTGCCGGAGCCAGTATACTGGCCGTGCGGACGATACTGCACGAGATAGGAGCCGAGCACCGATGCCGGCATTGTGGGTGTGATGCCGAGTCCCTTCAGCGTGCGGCCTTCCGCCTCGGCTTCTGGGGAAACGACGTTGTCGCGCTTGAGCAGGCGCACCTGGTCGGGCGTGATCGGCGGCTTCACGAAGGGGATCAGCGAGGCGATGCTGCCGATCAGCGAAGCCAGGCCGAAGGGCAGGGACACCAGCGGATTCTTGCGGCACGTCACCTTCAGCATCATGTCGAGACATTCGCGGAAGCTCAGCACCTCGGGCCCGCCGAGCTCATAGATCGTGCCGCCCGCAACCTTGCCATCGACGGCGCGGGCGACCGCCTCGGCGACGTCCTCGACATAAACAGGCTGGAATTTCGTCTTGCCGCCGCCGACCAGCGGCAGGACGGGCGACATGCGAGCCATGTCGGCAAACTTGTTGAAAAAGCTGTCCTCCGGCCCGAAGACGATCGACGGACGGAAGATCACCGCATCCGGCTTGATGGAGAGGATGGCCGCTTCCGCGCGGCCTTTGGTGCGGCCGTAATCCGAATCGGAGTTGGCATTGGCGCCAATGGCCGAAATATGGGTGAGGGTCGCGCCGGCATTGCGCGCCGCTTCGGCAACCGCGCGGCCGCCGAATTCCTGCACCGCGTCGAAAGTGTTGCGGCCGGTCTCATGCAGAATACCGACGCAGTTGACGACGTGGCTGGCGCCCTCGACGGCACGGTCGATCGAGTTGCGGTAGCGCAGGTTCGCCTGCACGAAGGAAATCTGGCCGACATTGCCGAGCGGCTGCAGGAAGCCGGCGAGATCGGGCCGGCGCACGGCGACGCGGATGCGATAGCCGCGCTTGGCGAGCGCCCGCACCACGTGCCTGCCCACGAAACCGGACCCTCCGAACACGGTGACGAGCGGCGGCAGATTGGCAAGGGTCATGGCAGTTTCCTCGAAAGGCTTGGGATTGTCGGCACCGTATTAGCCCAATCCCGAGGCGACGGGAAGGCCTATCGCGCCGTCAGTTTTTGGCGGTGCGCGCAGCTTAGACGCCTTCGACGACGACCATTTCCGCATCCGCCACTTCCTGGCGGATCTTGGCGGCGATCTGGTACTCCGGCGAATTGTAGCAATCCACCGCATGCTGCATCGAAGGGAATTCGATCACGACGTTGCGGGCGCGCGCCTTGCCTTCGAGCTCGGTGATGGCGCCGCCGCGCGCCAGGAAATTCGCGCCGTATTTTTCGAAGGCCGGTTTGGCCGCCGCCACGTAATCCTTGTAGCGATCGGCGTCACGAACGTCGACGCGGGCGATCCAGTATGCCTTGGCCATGATCTTCTCCCTTGTTCTTTTGAATTCAGCGGTTTGCCGGCCAGAGCGCGCTCACCATCTCGTTGAGAACGGCGCGCGCGGCCTCTCTCGGGTCGGGTGCCTTGACGATCGGGCGGCCGACGACGAGATGGGTTGATCCCGCTTTCAGCGCATCGAACGGTGTCATCACCCGCTTCTGGTCGCCCTTGTCACTGCCGGTCGGGCGAATGCCGGGGGTGACGATCGCCATGCCGGGACCGACGACCTCCCGCACCTCGGCCGCCTCCGCCGCCGAGCAGACGATGCCGCCCATGCCGGCGGCGCGGGCCTGTCCGGCGCGGCTGAGTACCAGGCTGTGCGGGTCCTGGCTATAGCCGGCCTCGGCAAGGTCCTCGGAATCCATCGAGGTCAGCACGGTGACGCCGAGCAGGCAGAGGCCGGAGCCGGCAGCGGCCTCCACCGCCGCCCTCATCGCCTTCGGATAGGCATGCAGCGTCAGCATCGACATGCCCATCTTGGCGATATTCTCGACGCCCGACGCGACCGTGTTGTCGATGTCGAGCAGCTTCATGTCGAGAAAGATCTTCTTGCCGCTCGCGGCAAGGTCGCGGGCGAATTCGAGGCCGCCAGCAAAGACCAGCTGATAGCCGATCTTATAGAAGAGAATGTCGTCGCCGAGCGTGGAAACCAGTCTTTCCGCCTCGCCGATCGTTGGAACATCCAGGCCGACGATCAACCGCTCGCGTGCATCCATGTGAAGTCACCCCCGCCAGTCTTCGATGGGCGTCCAGTCGCATGTTAGGCCGAGATCCGCAAGGCCGAAAGCATAGAGATTGCCGCCGCCGGCCGGCTGGTCGCGGTCGCGGGCAATCGGCCGCCCCGCCAGATGGCATTTGAGCAGCGTGCCTACGCCGCCATGACCGACGAAGGCGATCGGTGCGGCCGGATCATGCGTGGCGAGAACGGCCTTGACCGCCGCCACGATGCGGGCCTGCGCGTCAACGGCGCGCTCCCAGCCTTGGAAGCTTTTTTCCGGATGGGCAAAGAACCAGTTGGCCGCCTCTTCGAATTGCGGCGGCGGCAGGAAGCCGGTCGCCGACCGGTCGTTCTCGTGCATGTCATGTACGATCTCGATGCTGATACCGGAGGCGGCCGTCAGAATTTCGGCCGTCTCGATCGCCTTCGTCTCATCGCTGGAGACGATGCGGGTCAGCCGTTTGGCCCAGCCGCTCTCGGCAGCTCTGCGGGCGCGCGCAGCCCCGACATCGGAAAGGCCCCATTTCGGCACGGGAACGTTCGCATCGATCTTGACTTGCGGGTGGGTGATATAAAGTCCGAACATCTCAGCCGCGGCGGTAGATCCAGAGCTGCGCCGGAGGGATGTTGCGCATGACGAAGTCGAAGTGCTGAATGTGATAACGATCGGGATTGGCGGCGATCGGCGAAATCGCGCCATAGGAGATTTGCACCACAGGCCGGCCGGCCGGCAGGCGGTCGAGCAGGCTTTCCAGCAGAGAGACGCGCATCGCCATCGGGAAATTCAAGAGCGGAATGCAGGAGATGACGCAATCGAACGTCTGCTCGCCGAATGCGCCAAGCGTGGTCTTGAGATCGAAGGCATCGCCGTTGATGAAATGCACGCCGGGATAGGTCCGCAGCAGATGCTGGTGGAAGTCCGTCGAATATTCGATTGCCACCAGATTTTCCGGTTTCACGCCCCGGCCGAGGATGGCCTTGGTGATGGCACCAGTGCCCGGGCCGAGTTCCAGCACTGGCAGCCCCGAATGCATATCGATGACGCTGGCCATGCGCTTGGCGGTAATCGAAGAGGTCGGCACGATCGAGCCCACCGTCTTCGGCCCCTGCATCATGCCCCGGAAGAAACGGATTTCCTCATCAAATCTCTTCCCGAGGTGTTCCTTCACCTTGACCCGTAAGCGCATTCTCCACCCATCCGCACGTTGATCGACTGTCTTAATATGCTGCTTGTCGCTCCCGGGACAAGGATTTTCGCAACGAGAACATCGACATCAACAGCTCATGCGGCCTTTCGCTGGGAACGAGGCATGAGGTCGGCAAGTCTTTCGCTCAAATGGCCGGCGTCAACAGGGGCGCGAAGTTTCTTATCGGTGTTGTCGAAATAAAGATAGACGTCGCGGCCCTTGGCTCTCGCCGGCAGCCGCGCAAGGATCCGCGTCGCATTCTCTGGTTCTCCGCCCGTTGCCCAGGCGCGGATGCGCTCGGCCCATAGATCAAGCGCTTCGTCTTCATAGCCGCTGACATAGAGCTGTTCGGATCCATGCAGGCGGCAATAGATGAAGTCGGCGGTGATATCCATCAGCAGCGGCCATTTCACCGTATCGGCGCAGACCAGCGCGGCCTTGTGTCGCCGGAGCATTTCGATGAACTCGGCTGAGCGGAAGCTGTCGTTACGGATTTCGAACGCATGGCGGATCGGCTGGTGTCCGTCGCTTTTGAGCCATGCCTGTTTGAGGCGCTCGTCATGCCGCCTGGCAAGCGTTATCGCCGCATCATGATCATGCGGCAGCAGCGACAGGAAATTTTCGAAACGATCGGGATCGAAGGCCATGTTGGCCGGGAATTGCCAGAGGATCGGCCCGAGCTTGGGGCCAAGCCTGAGCAGACCCGAGGCGAAGAAATTGGCAAGCGGCGCCTCGATCTCCTTCAGTCGCCGCACATGGGTGAGGAAGCGCGGCCCCTTGACCGCAAAGACGAAATCATCAGGCGTTTCGTCCCGCCAGCGGCCGAAGCTTTCGGGCCTCTGCAGCCCATAGAAGGTGCCGTTGATCTCGATCGAACGGAAGTGACGGGCGGCATAGGAAAGCTCTTGCTTCTGCTGCAGTCCTTCCGGATAGAATTGGCCGCGCCAGGGCGCATAGGTCCAGCCTGATATGCCGATGCGCACCGCCCCCGTCTTCTTCATTCTGGAATCCTCCTGTTTGACAGGAGGAGAACCGAAAGCGGCCGCCTTCGTTCCCGTCAGACGCGCATCGGCATCAAGACGTAGAGCGCGTCGTCACCGGCGGTGTCGCGGATCAGCGTCGGTGAGCCGGCATCGGCCAGCAGGAAGATCGCTTCCTCGCCGGAAAGCTGCGCGGTGATGTCGAGCAGGTATTTGGCATTGAAGCCGATTTCCATCGCATCCGTGTCGTAGCCGACGGCGACTTCTTCGGTGGCGCTGCCGGAATCCGGATTGTTGACGGTCAGCATCAATTGCCCGTCGGACAGCGCGAGCTTCACGGCGCGGCCGCGCTCGGAGGAGATCGTCGAGACGCGGTCGACTGCCTGGGCGAAGGTCGTGCAATCGACACGCATTTCCTTGTCGTTGCCGGTGGGGATGACGCGCTGGTAATCCGGGAATGTGCCGTCGATCAGTTTCGAGGTCAGGACGATCGAGCCGATCGTCATGCGGATCTTGGCGTCGGAAACCTCGACGGTGACGATCGCTTCCGGATTGTCGACCAGCTTCTGCAGTTCCCCGACGGTCTTGCGTGGAATGATGATGCCGGGCATGCCCTCTGAGCCCGACGGCGCGTCGACATCGGCGCGGGCCAGCCGGTGGCCGTCGGTCGCGACCGCCCTGAGCTTCAGCTCACCATTGCTCTCGATCGTGTGGAAGAAGATGCCGTTCAGATAATAACGCGTTTCTTCCGTCGAGATCGCGAACTGGGTGCGGTCGATCAGCATCTTCAGATCGGTCGCCTTGAGCTTGAAGGAATGCGTGAAGGTGCCGGCGGTCAGATCCGGGAAATCGGATTCCGGAAGGCACTGCAGCGAGAACTTCGAGCGGCCGGACTGGACGGTCATCGAGCCGCCGTCGGTGCTGGTCGCCAGCAGCACTTCGGCGCCATCTGGAAGCTTGCGCACGATATCGTAAAGAAGATGGGCGGGAACGGTGGTAGCGCCGGCCTGCTCGACGCTTGCCGGCGTCGCCTCGGTGATTTCCAGGTCGAGGTCGGTCGCCTTCATGTCGAGGTTCTGGCCATCGGCCTTGAGCAGTACGTTGGACAGGATCGGGATCGTGTTGCGACGTTCGACCACACGGTGGACGTGGTTCAGCGATTTCAGAAGGTTTGACCGCTCAATAGTAATACGCATGGGATGCTACCGCTTTCGACCGTGACTGCCCGGGCGCATCGAAGGCCCGAAGAATGCTTTCCCGATTTAGGTCGGGGGAGTGGACGGGCAAAATGGCAGACTTCAGCATTGGATGGCAAGAGGCATGGACGGCCGAGCCCTCGCATTTCAGGTTTTCCGGAGCAATGCTCACAGAAATCCCAACCCTTGCCGAAGCCGCAGCGCTCGCCCATAAAGGCCGATGAACCGGCAAGGCGCCGGCGGCACGAAGGCAAAGGGCATGAACGAGCAAACCACAGGCGAGGACGCCACGAGGCGAAGCTTCCGCCTGCACAACATGGCGGTGCCGGCGCGGCCGCTGGAGCCGGCGCTCTATCTGGTCGCCACTCCGATCGGTAATCTTGGCGACATCACGCTGCGCGCATTGGAAACGCTGGCCGGCGCCGACGTGCTGGCCTGCGAGGACACGCGCGTCACCCGCGTTCTGCTCGACCGCTACGGCATCCAGAACCGCCCCTTCGCGTACCATGAGCACAATGCCGACGAAGCCGGCCCGCGGCTCATCCAGGCGCTCGAAGCCGGGCGCTCGGTGGCGCTCGTCTCCGATGCCGGCACGCCGCTCGTCTCCGATCCCGGCTACCGGCTGGCCCGGCAGGCAATTGCCGCCGGTTACCGCGTCATTCCCATTCCAGGCGCCTCGGCGCCGCTCGCCGCCCTTGTTGGTTCCGGCCTGCCGAACGACGCGTTTCTCTTTGCCGGCTTTCTGCCGGCCAAGGACAAGGCCCGCCGCGATCGTCTCGGTGAATTTGCCGCAGCTCCGGCGACGCTGATCTTTTTTGAATCGCCCCATCGCATCGCTGCCTCGCTTCTTGCCGCCGCCGATGTGCTCGGCCCGGCCCGGCCGGCTTGCGTCTGCCGTGAATTGACCAAGACCTATGAAGAATTCCGCCGCGGCACGCTTGCCGAACTCGCCGCCCATTACCAGCAGGTGGAAAACGTCAGGGGCGAGATCGTCCTCGTCGTGGGTCCGCCGCAGCCAGCCGAAACATCCGAGGCCGATGTCGAAGCCGTGCTTGCCGACCTCTCGATGTCGATGCCGACGGCAAAGGCTGCGACCGAGGCCGCCCGTCTCACCGGCCTGCCGCGCAAGGCGCTCTACCAGCGCCTGCTGGAGATGAAGGGCGGCAATGGGAGATAAGGAGCTTACCGCCATCAAACGGAAGGCGCTACGCCGCGGCCGCATGTCGGAATATGTCGCCGCCGCCTTCCTGATGCTGAAGGGATACCGTATCCTGGCGCTGCGCCACCGCACCAGGCTCGGCGAGATCGATATCGTCGCCCGCAAGGGCGATCTCGCCGTCTTCGTCGAGGTCAAGGCCCGCCATGGCGAGGCTGCGGCGATCGACGCCGTCTCTGTCGCCGCTCAGAAGCGCATCCGGGCGGCAAGCGATCTGTGGCTCGCCCGCCAGGCGGATCAGGCCCGCCTTTCCCAGCGCTACGATATCGTCGCGGTCATGCCCGGCCGGCTGCCACGGCACTTTCCCGACGCCTTCTGAGCGCTTTCAGCCCGGTCGAGTTACCGGATTGTTAAAATTTTAGTCCCCCGTTGAACGAGCTCCTTACGACTTTCTGCTACCCACCGTCGCAATAGGGGTTGAGATTTGGGGGTTGTTGCGTGGCCTTGAAGATGATGCTCGCAAGCGCGGTCGCCATGGCGGCGCGCTCGGTGCCGTATATTGCGCTGAAGCCGGCCGGGAAATCCTTCGTCGCCCATGCGAGCGACCACCTGCCGCTGAAATCGACGCCAATCAATCCCGACTGGATCATCAGCGGCAATCCGCAGGCGCGCACCGCCGAACATTCGCGCGGCCATGACGAGGCATCGCTGACAGCAATCTGGGACTGCACGGCGGGCGAATTCCGCTGGTATTTCGGCTGGGACGAGACCGTGATGATCCTCGAAGGCGAGGTCCATATCACCGCCGAGGACGGCACGGAACGGACCTTGCGCACCGGCGACGTCGCCTTTTTCGCAGGTGGAACCTGGGCGAGCTGGCGGGTCGACAACTATGTTCGCAAGGTCGCCTTCCTGCGCAAGCCTTTCCCCAAGCCTCTGGCGATCGCCTACCGTCTGCGCAACATGCTGCGCAACGGCGGCAGCCAGGGCATCGCCGCCTGAAAGTTGCGAACGCCCGAAGCCCTTGATGACCGTTGCGTTTAATGCCGGGCCGACCTACATCTGTCCGGCATTCAGCGAGGGACGGAAATGGCCAAGATCACCAATGTAGCGGTCCAGATGGATCATGTCGCCGGCATCAATATCGCAGGTGATTCCACCTTCGCTATGAGCCTGGAAGCGCAGGCGCGCGGCTACAGGCTCTTCCATTACACCCCCGAGCGCCTGAGCTTTCGCGACGGCAAGCTCTTTGCGAGCGTCGAGCCCATGGTGCTGCGCGACGTCAAGGGCGATCACTTCGAGCTTGGCGCGCCTGAGCGCGTCGATCTTTCGACCATGGATGTGGTGCTGCTGCGCCAGGATCCACCCTTCGACATGGCCTATATCACCTCGACGCATCTGCTCGAGCGCATCCACCCGAAGACGCTCGTCGTCAACGATCCGGCCTGGGTGCGCAATTCGCCGGAGAAGATCTTCGTCACCGAATTCGCCGATCTGATGCCGAAGACGCTGATCACCAAGGATCCGGCCGAAATCCGCCGCTTCCGCGACGAGATGGGCGACATCATCCTGAAGCCGCTCTATGGCAATGGCGGCGCCGGCGTTTTCCATTCGACCCGCGACGACCGCAATCTCTCATCGCTCTTGGAAATGTTCGGCCAGCTCTTCCGCGAGCCCTTCATCGCCCAGCAATATCTGCCCGACGTGCGCAAGGGCGACAAGCGTATCATCCTCGTCGATGGTGAGTTCGCCGGTGCGATCAACCGCGTGCCGGCCGAACATGACAGCCGCTCCAACATGCATGTCGGCGGCCGCGCCGAGGCGACCGAATTGACGCCGCGCGAGAAGGAAATCTGCGCCCGCATCGGCCCCGCGCTGAGGGAACGCGGCTTCCTGCTCGTCGGAATTGACGTGATCGGAGATTACATGACCGAGATCAACGTCACCTCGCCGACAGGCATCCGCGAGGTCAGGAAGTTCGGCGGCGCCGACATAGCAAGCCTGCTCTGGGACGCGATCGAGCGCAAGCGCGGCTGAGGCTGCGATTGGGTACAACCGCGCCTGCCACTGATTATCTGCCTGCGTTCTTTTATTGTTCTTGTTTTAGTCCTGTTTCCGTGCCAGATTGCAACCGCTGGCTTTCACGGCCACAGGGGCGGTCTAAGAGTTTGCGGGACAAGGGTGGGCATATGGTCGCGCGTGTCAGTACGGTAGCATTCCAGGGCATCGAAGGCGTTCCGGTCGAGGTTCAGGTCATGATTGCGCCCGGCAAGGTCGGCATGCAGATCGTCGGTCTGCCTGACAAGGCGGTGGCCGAAAGCCGCGAGCGTGTGCAGGCTGCCCTTCACGCCTCCGGCCTGGCGCTGCCGGGCAAACGGGTGACCGTCAATCTGGCGCCCGCCGATCTGCCGAAGGAAGGCTCACACTTCGATCTGCCGATCGCACTCGCGCTGATGGCGGCGCTCGGCGCCATTCCTGGCGACGCGCTGACCGATTATGTCGTCGTCGGCGAACTCAACCTCGACGGAACGATCGCCGCGATCGCCGGCGCGCTGCCGGCCGCGATCGGCGCCAATGCGCTCGGCAAGGGGCTGATCTGCCCGGCCGAAAGCGGCGCGGAAGCCGCCTGGGCCGGCTCCGAGGTCGATATTCTCGCCCCGCGCAGCCTGATTGCCCTTGCCAATCATTTCCGCGGCACGCAGGTACTGTCTAGGCCGGAACCGTCGATCCGCGCCAATGCCGCCAACTTGCCCGACCTTGCCGAGATCAAGGGCCAGGAAAGCGCCAAACGCGCGCTCGAGGTGGCGGCTGCCGGCGGCCACAATCTCCTGATGGTCGGGCCTCCAGGCTCCGGCAAATCGATGCTGGCGTCGCGCCTGCCCTCGATCCTGCCGCCGCTTTCGCCCGCCGAACTGCTTGAAGTGTCGATGGTCCATTCGATCGCCGGCCAGCTGACCGGCGGCAAGCTGTCCGACCGCCGGCCCTTCCGCACCCCGCATCATTCCGCCACCATGGCCGCGCTCGTCGGCGGCGGATTGCGTGCTCGGCCGGGCGAGGCCTCGCTTGCCCATCACGGCGTGCTCTTCCTCGACGAGTTTCCCGAGTTCACGCCGCAGGCGCTCGATGCGCTGCGCCAGCCGCTCGAAGGCGGCGAATGCGTCATCGCCCGCGCCAATCACCGCGTCTCCTATCCGGCGAAATTCCAGCTGATCGCGGCGATGAACCCCTGCCGCTGCGGCATGGCCGGCGAGCCGGGCCACACCTGCGCCCGCGGCCCGCGCTGCATGAGCGATTACCAGGCGCGCATCTCCGGGCCGCTGATGGACCGCATCGATATCCGCATCGACGTGCCGGCCGTCTCCGCCGCCGATCTGATCCGGCCGATGGCGGCCGAAGCAAGCGCCGACGTCGCCCGCCGCGTCGCCCGCGCCCGCGAAATCCAGCAGGAGCGCTTCGAGCGCGCCGGCGCTGGGGATATCGGCACCAACGCCCGCTGCTCCACCGCGATGATCGAAAAACTCGCCGAACCCGATTCCGCCGGCCTGCAGCTCCTGCGCGACGCCGCCGACAAGATGAAATTCTCCGCCCGCGGCTACCACCGCGTCCTCAAGGTCGCCCGCACGCTTGCCGATCTCGACGACAAACCGACAGTGGGCCGTTTGCATCTCGCCGAAGCGATCTCTTATCGGATCGCCGGGGAAAGATTAACGGCGGCGGCGTGAGAAGAAGGACGGACGCGCGGAGTATGAGTCGTCAGACTGCCCACCAATTCGCCGATCGCGTTGCGCTGATGGCTGCCACGCAGCAAAATCGCCACTGAGCGCTGCGGATTATGAATTATATGGCCGTCCGGCTATAGCGGCGCGCTGCCGGCAGCGGTCGGCGCGATGGTCTTGGCCGGGGCTGGTTTGCCGAACGCGGTACCGAAACTGGCTAAGGCGCCGATATAAGCGTCCCTCTGTATTGATTATCCATTAGGGGTAGGAATCTCTCCTCAATTCGTCCCTCTTTACAATATTAGCTTCGGCTGAAAAATTTCCGAAGGGATGTCGGTCCGTTCGATATAGTCGATCGGAGGTGACGGATAGGGAGGCCTGCCGCCGGGGATGCTCATGGGGAACGAATATCCAGGCTCAAACGCCAAACCCAGGGAAGTTTTTGACTTGGCGAATGCCTACTCTCGCGCTTCGATCCTCCTATTCAGCGAGGGCCAGAAGCAGGTTGCACTATCGATCGCACCAGCTCGAATGTGCGCCATTCATGCTATTGAACTCTATTTAAACGCCTTCCTGCGCCATGAAGGCGTTGCTCCAGAAGAAATACGAGGACGGATGCACAACCTCGCTGAGCCGATGTTCGTTGCTAAACTTCAACTGAGAAAAAGGACTGCTCTGCATCTGGAGGCAATGACAGCAAAGCGTGAGTACCTCATCTCGCGCTATGCACGGGAGCGGGCGAGCGAGCACACCGAGTGGAATCGTTTGACCGCGACGCTGAAGGAGGTGATGGCGAAGGTGGGCAAACATCTGCACTCAACTAGCTCAGGCCGGACATCGACCATCGTTACGGACCACCACAGAACACTCGTCCCGCTTCAATTGGGATGCAGGTAACGGCACAAAAAGGGACGCCGAAGCGCCCCGATATTCTGCAAGACAAATTGCGGGAGAAAACGCCCGCCACAACCAACTTTAGCTCCCCAACCCCTCAAACAGCGCCGTCGACAAATACCGCTCCGCAAAAGACGGAATGATGATGACGATATTCTTCCCCGCATTCTCCGGCCGGCTGCCGACCTTGATCGCGGCGGTCAGAGCCGCGCCTGAGGAGATGCCGACGGGCACGCCTTCGAGCCGGGCAATGAGGCGGGCCTGTTCGAAGGCCTCGTCGTTGGTCACGGTGACGACCTCGTCATAGATGCCGGTATCGAGGATCTTCGGCGCGAAGCCGGCGCCGATGCCCTGGATCTTGTGCGGGCCGGGATTGCCGCCTGAGAGCACCGGCGAATCGGCGGGTTCGACGGCGATGATCTGGATCTCGGGTTTGTGGCTCTTCAGCACCTGGCCGACGCCGGTGATCGTGCCGCCGGTGCCGATGCCCGAGACGACGATGTCGACCTTGCCCTCGGTATCGTTCCAGATTTCCTCGGCCGTCGTCTTGCGGTGGATCTCGGGGTTGGCCGGGTTTTCGAACTGCTGCGGAATGATGGCGTCGGGAAGCGACGCTGCCAGCTCCTCCGCCTTGGCGATGGCGCCCTTCATGCCCTTCGAACCTTCGGTCAGCACCAGCTCGGCGCCGAGCAGCGCCAGCATCTTGCGCCGTTCGACCGACATGGTTTCCGGCATGGTGAGGATCAGCCGATACCCCTTGGCGGCGGCGGCAAAGGCGAGTGCGATGCCTGTGTTGCCCGAGGTCGGCTCGATCAGCACCGTCTTGCCGGATGTGATCTTGCCCTGCGATTCCAGGCTTTCGATCATTGCCACACCGATGCGGTCCTTGACGGAAGCGATCGGATTGAAGAATTCGAGCTTGCCGATCAGGTTTGCCGCCACGCCCTTTTCCCGCGCCAGTTTGTCGAAGCGCACCAGCGGCGTGTCGCCGATGGTCTCGGTGATCGAGGAATAAATGCGGCCGCGGCCGGGTTTGTGCGACATGGTGCTCTCCCTTTGGACTTCGAAATCGAGGAGGAGAATAGGGTCAAAGACGGAATGAGACCAGAGCCCGTTCGTCCCGGGCTGGGGTGGCGGAGAGAAAATAAGCTTTAAAAACCGTTCCTTGACGGATGTTTATTTCACGCAGCCCGCGTGGCGATGAAGGCTGCCGTGCCCGCGAGAATCCCGGCTGCAACCCGGTTCAACGCCTGCAGGGCGCGCGGCTGTTTCAGCATGGTGCGGGCGCGAGCGGCAAGCAGCATATAGGGCACCAGCACGGTGATCAGCACCACGAAGGTGACGGCGAGCAGAAGCGCATAGTCGCGCAGGGTGATATTGCCGATATCGATCAGCGTCGGCGCCAGCGCGACATAAAATAGCATCGTCTTCGGGTTGCCCAGCGTCACCAGCAGGCCCGAGAGGAAGGACAGGCCGACATTGCCGGATTTTTTTGCGGCGATATCCTGCGGCAGCAGCCCTGCCGTCCACAGTTTCCAGGCGATGTAGCCGAGATAAAGGGCGCCGGCGATCTTGATGATGAGGAAGACTTCCGTGAAAGTCTGCGCCACGAAAGCCAGGCCCAGAATGACCGCGGTGAGATAGGTCATATCGCCGAGCACCAGGCCGAGACCCATGAAGAAGGTCTCGCGGAAATTCGAGCCGAGCGCACGGGCGACGATGGCGGTTATGCCGGGTCCGGGAATGGCTGCGGCGATAAACAACGCTCCGGCATAGGCAAGCAAGGCGGCAAGGCTCATGTGGCGGCTCCCTCTTTCCGGTGTTTTATGTCAGGCAGGCCGTGCCATCAATCCGCCGGCGCTGATGGATGCATCACCAGAAGGAATGCCTGCCGCCGCGTGCCTGCCGATACCTCAGCCCTGAAGCGCCCTCGGCCGCAGCCATCTTGGGCTCCAGCCGAGATTCATGCCGGCGGCGGCCAGCAGGATGATTGCGGCGCCCGCGATCTGCATCGGCTGCAGCGCATGGCCGAAGGCCAGCCGGTCGACGAGGATCGCGGCGATCGGATAGAGGAAGGAGAGCGCCCCGGTCAGATGCGTCGGCAGCCGCTGGATCGCACCGTAGAGCAGCACATACATCAGCCCGGTATGGACGACGCCGATCGTCACCAGGATCGCCCAGCCGCCGGCATCGCCGGGCAGTTGCGAAAACTCCGTCATCGGCGCCAGCATCAGCATTCCGGTTGTGACCTGGATCAGTGCGATCAGATGCGGCGGCGTGCCTTTCAGCCATTTCGCGGCTAAGGCTGCCAGCGCGTAGAAGAAGGCGGCGCCGAGCGCCATCAGAATGCCGAGGCCGTAGCCATCCGTTCCCCCGCCGGCCTGAGGTTTTGCCTCGACGATTGCTGCCATGCCGGCAAAGGCGAGCGTCAGCCAGAACAGCTTGGCCGCGGTGATCTTTTCGCCGAGGAACAGCGCCCCGAGCACCAGCAGCATGAAGGGCTGAGTGTTGTAGACGGTCGTGGCGATCGAGATCGTCGCATGTGAATAGGAGGCGAAGAGCAGCAGCCAGTTGACGACGATGGCGACGCCGCCGATGACGGCGATGCCAAAGGCGCGCAGCGTGATGATGCCGGGCCGCAGCAGTCCGAGGGCGCCGCAGATGACGAGCAGGGTCAGCGCGCCGAACAGGCAGCGCCAGAAAACCACACCGCTGACCGGCTGGCCCGACATGACGACGAACCAGCCGATCGTCCCCGAGATCAGCATCGCTGCCGTCATTTCCACCGAACCTCTTTTGATATCGCCGCTCATGGTAGCCTCCGTTTTGCTCGGACAATAATATTGCGTCAGCAGCTGGTTCAATATAGAAATAAGAAGGATCAAAACGACTTTTGCCTAATAATTGAAGGGAAAATAATTACGATGCCTAATGGTGTGCTGGAGCTCGACGATATCGATCAGTCCATTCTGGAGGCGCTGGCCGGCAATGCCCGGATTTCGCTGAAGGAGCTGGCGCAGCAGGTCGGGCTTTCCTCGCCGAGTGCCGCCGAGCGCCTGCGGCGGCTGGAGGAGCGCGGCGTCATCAAGGCCTTCACCATCGATCTCGATCCGGCCGCCGTCGGTTATCCCCTGCAGGCGCTCGTCCGCGTGCGGCCACTGCCGGGACAGCTGCACATCGTCGAGCGCATCATCCAGGACATTCCCGAAATCGTCGAATGCGACAAGGTGACGGGCGAGGATTGTTTTATCGCTCGCCTGGTCGTGCGCTCGATGGCGGAGCTCGACGGCATTCTGGACAAAGTCGCCGAACGGGCGGAAACCAACACCTCGATGATCAAATCGTCGCCTGTCAAACGTCGCCTGCCGCCGCTCTCACGCGGGAAACAGGATCGCTGAAACGGTCAGAAATCCGCCAGTGGCGAAAGCATGGCCGGAAAATGCGGGGTGACATCGCCGAGCCCACGCAGCATCAGTGTTGTGGTGCTTTCCAAAGGCTGTGGAGTACCCACCCAGTCCAGTTTCTCCGGACGGAAAAACACGTCAATGGCGGCGGAGGCGATGTCGAGTCCGCCGAGGATAGCGGCAAGTGATGGGATCTCGCTCGCGACGACGTCGAGAAGGCTGAAGCGACCCGCCGCATCCATTTTCCAGGCGATGACTGCTTGCTGGTCTTCGAGGAAGCTGACACGGATCTCGGGATCGATCTGCGTATTGATGAGAAACATCGCCGCATTTGTAGTCACCGAGAGCGTCGTCGAAATGGGGCTGCGCGTTTTCAGCAGCGCTTGCAGCAGGGCAAGATCGTCCGCATTCGCCGGCGAAAGCGGCAGGGCCGGTGCTGTGGGTGTCGACGGAGCAGGGGCCGCCCCTTCGTACCGGTGCAGCGGTATCGAGCGGAAACCGTAGGCTTCATAGAGCGATGGTTTGTCGGTATAGAGGATGACAGCCTCGAAACCCTGCTGCTCGCACCAGTCGAGCGCTTTCACCGTCAGGTCGCGATAGAGCCCGCAGCCGCGCCACTGCGGCCGCACCGCGCCGGATTGCAGGCCGGCGGCATGAACGACCCTGCCATTGATGACGAAGGGCAGCGCAAAGGCGGAGATATTGGCAGCAAGCTCGCCTGTGGCATCGAACCAGCCGAAGGGCATGCTGGTAGGGTCGGGTCCGCCGAGATGCTGCAGCGGGCCGATGTCAATGCCGAAAATATGTTGAAGCAGGCGCACCAGCGCTGCCCAACCAGCGGGGTCGCCGAAATAATCCTGTCGGAAGGTTAAGCCCGTGCTGTCGAGGCGCTTTGCCATCAAACGCCGGTGGAGCCGAAGCCGCCTGCGCCGCGCGCCGTTTCACTCGCCACTGACAGTTCCGTCACCCGCGCCTGGGTCACCGACGCGATCACCATCTGGGCGATACGCATGCCGCGCTCGATGACAAAGGCTTCCTCGCCGAGATTGGCGAGCAGCACTTTCACCTCGCCGCGATAGTCGCTGTCGACGGTGCCGGGCGAATTAAGGCAGGTGATGCCGTGTTTGAAGGCAAGGCCGGAGCGCGGCCGCACCTGCCCCTCGAAGCCTTCCGGAATTTCAAAGATGAAGCCGGTCGGCACCAGCGCCCGCTTGCCAGGTAGCAACGTCAGCGGTTCGCCGTCGGCGACGGCGGCGCGCAGGTCCATGCCGGCCGCCCCCTTGCTTTCATAGGCGGGCAGGTCGAGGCCCTCGCCGTTGGCCAGGCGGATGAGGTTCAGCGTCGGGCTGAGATCGTGATGAATGGTCATGACCCATTACTTTGCGCGTGAGCGGCCGGGGTCAATTGCAATCTCAGCCTTTAATCGCTAGTTAAGCCGCAATTCCACAGGATTCACATCATGGCCGAAAGCCTCTCCGAGGCGGTTTCCCGCCGCCGCACATTCGCTATTATCGCCCACCCAGACGCGGGCAAGACGACACTCACCGAAAAGCTGCTGCTGTTCGGCGGCGCCATCCAGCTTGCCGGCGAAGTTAAGGCGAAGAAGGACCGCATGCAGACGCGCTCCGACTGGATGAAGATCGAGCGCGAACGCGGCATCTCGGTCGTCACCTCGGTGATGACCTTCGAGTATAACGATAATGTCTTCAACATCCTCGACACGCCGGGCCACGAGGATTTCGCCGATGACACCTATCGCACGCTGACGGCCGTCGACGCCGCCGTTATGGTCATCGATGCCGCCAAGGGCATCGAGCCGCGCACGCTGAAGCTCTTCGAAGTCTGCCGCATGCGCGATATTCCGATCATCACCTTCATCAACAAGATGGATAGGGAAAGCCGCGATCCCTTCGAGATCCTCGACGAGGTGGAAGAAAAGCTGGCGCTGGATACGGCCCCGATCACCTGGCCGATCGGCCGTTCGAAGACCTTCTGCGGCTCCTATCATCTCGCCAACAGCACCGCCCGCGGTTCCGACACCGAAGTCGAGACGACACCGGTCAACGGCCCGCAGGCCGTCGCCGACAGGCTGCCGGAAAACGAACGCCAGGCCTTCATCGACGAAACTGAGCTTGCGATCGAGGCCTGCCGCCCCTTCGACCGTGATTCTTTCCTCGAAGGCCATATGACGCCTGTTTTCTTCGGTTCGGCGCTGCGCAACTACGGCGTTCGCGACCTCATCAACGCGCTTGGCGAGTTTGCGCCGCCGCCGCGTGACCAGGTCGCCGATACCAGGACCGTGCACGCGACCGACGAAAAGATGACGGCCTTCGTTTTCAAGATCCAGGCGAACATGGATCCGAACCACCGCGACCGCATCGCCTTTGCCCGCATCTGCTCGGGCAAGCTTGAGCGCGGCATGAAGGCAAGGCTTGCCCGCACCGGCAAGCAGCTCGGCCTGACGGCGCCTCAGTTCTTCTTCGCCTCGCAGCGCCAGCTCGCCGACACTGCCTATGCCGGCGACGTCGTCGGCATTCCCAACCACGGGACGCTGCGCATCGGCGATACGCTGACCGAAGGCGAAGCCCTGGTCTTCCAGGGCGTGCCGAACTTCTCGCCTGAAATTCTGCGCCGCGTGCGTCTCGAAGACGCAATGAAGGCGAAGAAGCTCAAGGAAGCGCTGCAGCAGATGGCTGAGGAAGGCGTCGTGCAGCTGTTCTCGCCGGAAGACGGTTCACCGGCGATCGTCGGCGTCGTCGGCGCCCTGCAGCTCGACGTCCTCAAAGAGCGGCTGATGGCCGAATACGGCCTGCCGGTCTCCTTCGAAATGTCGCGTTTCTCCGTCTGCCGCTGGATCTCGGCCGACCAGCCGGCCGATCTGGAAAAGTTCCTCACCGTCAAGCGCGGCGATATCGCCCGCGATCTCGACGGCGATCCGGTTTTCCTCGCTCAGGACGCCTTCTCGCTGCGTTACGAGGCGGAGCGCTACCCGGCGATCAAGATGGTCGCTATCAAGGAATATCACGCCGCCAAGGCGGCGTGATCGGGGAGTCTTGGAAGAGTGGGGGCTGGCGCTCCCACCATTCTGTCAGCCGATACGATTTCCACAACGCTGTCGAGCGGCGGCAGGTTATGGCGGACAAAGGCCGGAAACCCGACCCGCGCCTGCTGTCCGGGAGCGACATGCCCGCAGGCATTCCGTGTAGCGGAGGAACAATATCTTATCGGTAGCGTTTTGCCGGGACACTCAAGATCCTGGGAGGATAACATGAAAGTACTGGTCATCTCTGCCGTATCGCTGTTTCTGTCGCTCGGCGGCGCTGCGGTCGCGCAGACTACGGCAGTGGTCGTTCCCGGCGAGGTCAAGACCTATGTCATGAAACAGGAAACGCCATCCGTCACGTTTGAAGGTGACGTTGCTGTCGGTACGACGCTCCCTGACACAGTCGAAATCCACACAATTCCTGACCAACCTGATTATGGCTATGTGGTCGTCAACAAAAAGCGCGTGCTCGTCAATCCGAAAACCCGCGCGGTGATCGAGGTAGTCCAATAACGTCAAAGGATTGCGAGCCTGCTTCCAAGGCTCGCAATCCTTTATCATTCCCCCTTTCCACGCATCAGGTCCTGTTCGCTCGGAGCGTAAGAGTTGAACTCAACATGGCATCCACGGCAGTCAGCCGCGTCAGGTGACGCCGAAACATAAGCCTAAGGCGCCCAGGACATAGAAGCTGAGCGCGTGCAGACGACAAACGCCGGACAAATTCGCAGCGCCCGCCGCCAGAGAAAACCGCCCGCGCTGCCGAACTGCGCGCTCTGCGTGACGAGGAAGCCGCTAGTGATGAAAAACGCACAGACGCCGAGAGGCCAAGAATCTTGTTCTCGCCGAGCAAGCGCATGAAGGGCTCGTTCGCCAAGGTCTTTTTCGAATATGCCTGGCATTGCGTCAGTGAACGAAGGCAATCACGGGAAATCCGGCTTCCTCGGTGTAGCTTCATCAGGGAGGTTCTGACTAGACTAGCTACGACGACCGAACCTCCCTGATGTCCTTTCGACAAGGATAAGAAAAATCTAACCCGGACACTGCGGGCGGAAAGACGGACCTAAGTCGGACTGGCCGGCTTCAGGGTCGCAGCTCATATTAGGGAGAGGTAACATGAAGGTCCGTGGAGGGGCGGAACAGGAGGAGAATATGAAGTTCGGCCCCGACAACTGCAACCACGAAGAGCGCTGCTCGCAAGGCCACAGTTCAGCATCGACGATCGAAACAATCGAAGCAGCCCTTTCCGCTGATCCCGACATCGACAGCAGCGCCATCGAGGTCAGGATGCTCGGTCCTGTCGTGCTGCTCGAAGGCTATATAACAACGCCCGCCGACCGCGACAGAGCCATCGCGCTTGCGGCGATGATCGTCGGTCAGGAGAATGTCCACGACCGGATGCTTAGCCGTTTCCCGACACAGTAGTGGACGGCTTGAGGGCTGGGGCTAAAGTCTGATAGCGGTCCCGGCGGGCATTTGCCGATCAACATCTTGCCTCGCCCCATGTCGAGGCAGCCGGCCAACAAGCAAAATGCCCCGCAAATCGCGGGGCATTTGCACTACCCGTGCCGCCAGCCGGAGGGACTCGACAACGTAGAATAGGATGACATGGTTCTAAGGATGGTCAATTAGCTCCAACTGACTAACCTCATTGCGAAACTTGTCTCCCGCTGAGATCAACTAGTCCTCGCCATCGAACCGCGGTAGCGGCTGGATATTCTCCACCCACGGCAGAGCCGACCGCCACCATATCTGTTTCTTTGGCGTCAGGTCCTGCCGCTGGTCGATGCTGCCGACGCGGATGCCGATCGCGCCGCCTTCGCCGTCCGTGCGGTAGAGTGGCGATCCGCAATTCGGACAGAAGAATTGCCGGCTGAGGGCGCCGCTGTCGCCATGTTTCGTATACATGTGCGGCTCGCCGGAAATGAGCGTGAAGCTTTCCGGTTGCACCGGCGCGGTGACGCGATAGGCCGATCCCGTCAATCGCTGGCAATCGGTGCAGTGGCAGATCGAGATGCGCTCCGGATCGATTTCCGCCTGGTAGCGGATCGCCCCGCAATGACATCCTCCCGTTATACGCATCGGCAACTCCTCAATCCGCCGGCTGTGCGGCCGGGCGTGCGGCATAGAAGGCCTTGGCATCGGCCGTGAAGGCGGCCCGTTGATCGGCTTGCGTGTAGAACATATGGCCGCCATGATAGAGCTTCAGCCCGACGCGGCCATCGGCGAGCAACGGCGGTAGGTGGTCAACCACATAGCGGCTGACGCTGTACGGTGTCACCAGATCGCTGTAGCCATGCGCGATCAGCAGATGGAAGGCCGCGTTCGAGGCGAGCAGTTGCCTGATATCGTCGGTGGCGCTTGCCTGGAAGCGTGATCCGCCGCGGCCGCCGCCCCATTCCCAGCGCCGGCTGATGTCGCTGTCGAGCAGCGAATAGGTCATTTCGGTTTTGAAGCCGAGCTCGTTGCGGGCATAATCGGCGAAGGCGCCGCCATAGGCGCGGGTGAAGCCGTCGAGGATGGCGTCGTCGCCGCGGTCGTAATCGGATTCCGGATAGGGATCGGGCGCCGCGAAGGACGCATCGTAGGGGCTTGTCACCTGACCGCCGCCGTCCGAGTGCTTGACGAAGGAATTGCCTGGGAAGCCGCGGTTGCGCGCGATGATATCCTGCGGAATGCCGGTTAGCCCAGCGATCCTGCCATAGAAGGCTGCAGCATCGGCGCCCCTCGGCGGCGGGCCGGCGAGCGTCGTCAAATAGTCGCCGAGCGCGAAACGCTCCGCTTCCCTCTGCTTCTCCTCGGTAAAGCCATTTTGCCGGTCGAGTTCGGCTGCAGCCAAGGACGGCAGCTCGAGTGCCGCGCCGAGCGCGAACTGGTCGGCATCGAACATCAGCTGCCCTTCCAGCAGCGGCGAGAGCATCACGGCGCCGGCAACGACAATGCCCTGGCTTTCCTGCAGGGTGGAGGCAACCTTGGCGGCACGGAAACCGCCGTAGCTTTCGCCGAGCAGGTATTTCGGCGAGTTGGAACGGTTGTTATGGGCGACATAGAGCGCGATCGCCTTGGCGATGCTCTGGGCATCCGAGTTGACGTTGTAATAGTTGGAGGCGTCGTCCGCCTTCGCCGTCCGGCTCCAGCCGGTGCCGATCGGGTCGATCAGCACGAGATCGGTAAAGTCGAGCCAGCTATGCTGGTTGTCGACGAGCTTCGCATGGGCGCCGTCGCGTGCCTGAGGCCCGAAATCGAGCACTTTGGGCCCGACCAGCCCGAGATGCAGAAAGGCGGAGGCCGCGCCCGGCCCGCCGTTGAAGACAAAAGTCAGCGGCCGATCCGGCCCGCCACCCTTGGCGACATAGGCGGTGTAGAAGATCGCGCCGGTCTGCGCTCCGTCCTGACCGAACAGATCGAGCGTGCCGGCGGTCGCCGTATAGGCGATCTTCCGGCCGTCGACCGTCAGCTCGTGCTCGGTGACGGAGTCGGCCGGCAGCAGCTTCAGCACGCCGTCGCGCGCGCTCCGCTCGACATTGGCCTGGCGCCCGCCGCTTTCCTGCGCCGGGGAAAGGGCAGGCCAGAGCGATGCCACGAGGGCGGTCAGCAGAAACAGGGTTCGTAGGCGCAACGATTTGTCCTCCGGCGAATGCAGGCTGAGATAGCGTAGCATCCGCGTCTGACGACCGGCATCAAGAGATGGTGATGGGCCGGTGAGGTGCAGGGCCGCTCAGAGTTTCTCGACCGCGTGCACATTCACTTCCAGCGCCCGGCCGGCCTTCCAGCCGTTGATCGCGGCCCCGAGCCCGAGCGCGATGAAAAGAGCCGCACACCAGGAAAAGCTGCCGGTCCAGCTGCGGATCAGGCCGACGATCAGCGGCCCGATTGCGGCGAGCAGATAGCCGACGCATTGCGCCATGCCGGAGAGATGGGCGGCAACATCGGGATCGCGCGAGCGCAACACGATCGTCGTCATGGCGGCCGCGATCAGCCCGCCCTGGCCGATGCCTTGCAGCACCGCCCACAGCCAGACGCTCGAAAGCGGGGCAAAGAGCAGCCCGAGCAGGGCGATGACGGCGACGCCGCAGAGGCCGGCATTGATCCATCTCTGATCCCGGCCGCGCACGGCGACATGCGGCACGACAAGGCAGGACGCCGCCTGCACCATGACGGAGAGCGAAACAATCGCTCCGGCCGTGACGCCGTCGAGGCCGCGTTCGCGCAGGATCGGAACGAGCCAGCCAAAAACGCAATAGGCCAGAGCCGATTGCAGCCCCATGAACAGCGTGACCTGCCAGGCGAGCCGGTCCCGCCAGAGCCCTTTGACGCGAAAGCCGTTTCGCCTTCCTCCGGCGCCGCCGCGAAGGACCTGCGGCAGCCAGATCAGGCCGACGGCGAGCGCCGGCAGCGCCCAGGCAGCGAGCGCGCCGTTCAGAGAGCCGCCGAGCGCATGCTCGATCGGTAGCGTCAGCCCCGCCGCGCTGGCAGCACCCGTACAGAGCGCCATCGTATAAAAGCCGGTCATCAGCGCGGCGCGCGTGGGGAAGTCCCGCTTCACCAGTCCCGGCAGCAGCACGTTGCCGACGGCGATGCAGGCACCGGCAAGGGCCGTGCCGATGAAGAGCAGCGGCACGGAGGAAAGCCCACGCAAGGCGGTGCCGAGGGCGAGCAATAGGAGAACGCCGAGCAGTGTGCGCTCCGAACCGATGCGCTGGGCAAGACGCGGCGCAAGCGGCGAGAAGACGCCGAGGCAGACGACCGGCAGCGTCGTCAGCAGGCTGGCGCCGAGCGCGCTCAACCCGAGCTCGGTACGGATCTCAGGCAGGAGTGCCGAGGCGCTCGAAAAGACTGGGCGCAGGTTGAAAGCGATGAGCACGAGGCTCGCGCCGAGCAGCAAACTGGCTGCTCCATCCCGCACCGGCGTCGCCTCTGGGGCGGGAAGGCTGGCAGCCTCGGCATCGATCAGCAATTCGTCGGCCAGGTCAAGCGTGATGGTGGCATCGTTGGAAGACGTGTTCATGACAGGATCATTCGATCGAGTGCGGCAAGAACGGGGGCCATGAAGCGGCGCACCGCCGCATCCGCCTGATCGGGATCGCCGGTTTCGATCGCATCGACAATATCGACATGCGCCTGCATGTCGGGTTCGGGAATATCCTTGCCGAGCGTCGCCGCAATGGTGTCGGCGATCGAGGCCGAGAAGAAATCGTAGATTTCGATCATCGCCCGATTGCCGGAAGCAGCGATGATCGCCTTGTGAAAGGCGAGGTCCCGTTCGATGAAGGCGGCTTCATCGCCGCCGGCGTAACTGCCGCGTTCGTTCAGCAGCCGGCGCAGCTCGGCTATCACCTCCGGCGTCTTGCGCATCGCCGTCAGCCGTGCGGCCTCGACATCGAGGGCGCAGCGCGCTTCGAACTGATCACGCAGGCTGGCGCGCCGCGCCATTGTCAGCGGCCGGCCGGCGTCGTTGGTCGAGCGCACATAGGTGCCTGATCCCTGCCGCGTTTCGAGATAACCTTGGGAGACAAGCACCCGCACCGCCTCGCGCACCGTGCCGCGGCTGACGGAGAGCGTGGCCGACAGCGATGCCTCGTTCGGCAGCTTGTCGCCGACCGCCCAGCGCTTGCCGACAATGTCGTTGCGAATTGCCTCGATCGCTCCATCGGCGAGATTGGTCTTGCGGAGCGCCTGCATTTTCTACTCATAAAGTCATCAGATGACTTTATGAGTAGAAGAATTGCCGTCTTCTGTCAATGCTGGGAGGCGGGCAATAAAAAAGGGCCGCCTCGGCGACCCTTTCCATGAGTTTGGCCTCGAACTGGCCTGGACCGTCAAAGCAGCCCCAGGAAGGCGGGTCTTAGAGCGAGGGCTGCCTCGCTTTCATCACCTCTTCCATGCCCGATACGAGGTCCGAAATCTCATTAGACATTGGATCACCTTCCTTTCTTTCTGTTGCTGATAGGGAAAAGGTAGGACGATTCGCGCCAGATGCAAGAAGAAATTGCACTCGAGACATCCACTCGGGGGCGGACCCGCGTTCACAAAAGAACACAGGCTTTCGCCGAATTTGAAGTTCCACTCGGTCACCAAACCGTCATGATCGGCCTGCAAATCAGTCGCGCGTTAAGCTGTTATTAGCCGTGGCGTTCGACAATTTAGAGCATGCCCGCCGATGCCGCGGGTTCCGGAGCAAAAGAGCCATGTGTCGCTGGGCAGCCTATCGCGGAGACCCTCTCTACCTCGAGGAGCTGGTATCCTCGCCGGCCCATTCGCTGATCGAGCAGTCCCATTGCGCCACTCGTGCCAAGACCGCGACCAATGGCGACGGCTTTGGCATCGCCTGGTATGGCGACAGGCCGGAGCCCGGCCGCTACCGCGACATCCTGCCGGCTTGGTCGGATTGCAATCTGAAGAGCCTGGCGCGGCAGATCCGCTCGCCGCTCTTCCTCGCCCATGTCCGTGCCGCCACCGGCGGCGGCACCCGCCGCGACAATTGCCATCCCTTCACGCATGAGACCTGGTCATTCATGCACAACGGCCAGATATCGGGCTTCGAGCGTCTGCGTCGGCCGATGGAGGCGATGCTTGATGACGAGTTGTTCAATGCCCGCAGCGGCACGACCGATTCCGAGCTGATGTTCCTGCTGGCGCTGCAGTTCGGCCTGCGCGAGGCGCCGGTCGCCGCGATGGCTGATATGATCGGCTTCGTCGAAGATCTCGCCGAAAGCATCATCGGCTCGATCCTGCTGCGCTTTACCGCCGCCTTCTCCGACGGCAAGTCGCTCTATGCGATCCGCTATGCCACGGATCGCAAGGCGCCGACGCTCTACGCCTCGCCCGTCGGTGCCGGCTACTGCCTCGTCTCGGAACCCTTGAACGACGACGTCGACGCCTGGGCGGAGATTCCTGACGGCAGCGCCGTCATCGTCGGCAGAGACGGTATCAATGTCGCGGAATTTCGCCCGGAAAAGCCGAGCAAAACCAAATCGCAACGCATGGCTATCTCGGCATAATCCCTTCCGAAAAACGGGATCGATTTTCTAGGGGACTATGCGTGGAAGCGTTGGGTGATCAGCGCCGCCAGCCTTTCGGCGACCTCTTCCTTCGTCAGGTCTGGCCATTGCTCGACACCGTCGTGGCGAATGAGTTTGACCCTGTTGCGGCTGCCGCCCATGATGCCCGTCGCAGGAGAAACGTCATTGGCGACGATCAGGTCGGCGCCCTTTCGCTCGAGCTTCGCCTTGGCATTGCTTTCCACGTCCTGGGTCTCGGCGGCAAAGCCGATCACCAGCCTCGGCCGCATCGTGTGATGTCCGAGAGTCTTCAAGATGTCGGGGTTCTCGGTCAGCGCCAGCGTCGGAATGGATTCGCCCGGATGTTTCTTCAGTTTCTGGTCGGCGGCGGAGGCCACGCGCCAGTCCGCCACCGCCGCCACCATCACGGCGATATCGGCCGGCAGCGCCGCCAGCACGGCATCGCGCATCTCCTCCGCCCGCTCGACATGGACGACATTGACGCCGACCGGGTCGGCGATCGTCACCGGCCCGGAGACGAGCGTCACGTCGGCCCCGAGCTTGGCCAGCGCTGCGGCGATCGCGTGTCCCTGCCGGCCGGAGGAGCGGTTGGCTATGTAGCGCACCGGGTCGATCGGCTCATGGGTCGGTCCTGATGTGACGATCGCCTTGCGGCCCTTCAGCGGCTTTTCTCCGTCGTCGAGCAGGGTTTCGGCGGCCGCGACGATCTCCAGCGGCTCCGCCATCCGGCCGAGCCCGGCCTCGCGGCTCTCCGCCATCTCGCCGGCCATCGGCCCGATGAAACGCACGCCGTCGGCTCTCAGCGTCGCCGCATTGCGCCGTGTCGCGGGATGCGCCCACATGCGAGGGTTCATCGCCGGTGCGGCCAGCACCGGCCTGTCCGTCGCCAGAAGCACGGTCGAGGCGAGGTCGTCGGCAAGGCCGTTCGCCATCTTCGCCATCAGGTCGGCGCTGGCGGGGGCAATCAGCACGAGATCGCAGTCGCGCGCCAGCCTGATATGGCCGACATCCTGTTCGTCCTGGCGCGAAAACAGATCGACAAAGACATGGTCAGCCGCTAGTGCCCCGACGGCCAGCGGCGTGACGAATTCCTGCGCGCCTTTGGTCATGACCGGACGCACGCTTGCGCCGCGCTCCCGCAGCCGGCGGATCAGATCCAGGCTCTTATAGGCGGCGATGCCGCCCGAGATGATGAGGAGGATGCGTTTGCCGCTGAGAGCCATGGCCTTCTACCCGTCGCCTTTTTCTGATTGATCTTGACCCTAAGCCTTTGGCGCAGAACATGCAATCGCGCGGGCAAGCGAGGTGACAGGCCCTATGGGAGTCGCGGGGAAACGGAGAGGTTGCCGCAAATCTCTTCTCCCCTCGGGGGAGAAGGTGCCGGCGGGCGATGAGGGGCTACACGGCGTTCCCTCTCATCTTGGCCGATCCATTTCGCCCCAACCCGCAGCGAATAATCGCCCCACCATCTCAGGTGCGAGTGATCGAAATGCCGCCGTCGACCAGCGAGGCCGTGCCGGTGACGAAGCTCGCATCATCGGAGGCGAGGTAGAGAACCGAGCGGGCGACTTCATCAGGTGTCGCGACGCGCTTCAGCGCATGCATATCGGTGATGGCAGCCTGCTTGTCTGCTGTATCGTTCACATCGCGGTACATGTCGGTATCGACGGCGCCCGGCAGAATGGCGTTGACGCGCACGCCCTGCGGTCCGAACTCGGCGGCGAGAGCCTGCGTCAGCCCGATCAGGCCGGATTTGCTGGCGGCATAGGCGGCGACACCGGGAAAGGCGAAGCTGTAGCCGACGAAGGTCGAGGTGAAGATCACCGAGCCGCCGCCATTTTCTGCCATCGCGCCGATCTGATGTTTGGCAGCGAGAAAGGATGCTGTGAGATTGACGGCCAGCGCCTCGCTGAAGCCTGCTTCCGAGACACCGGTGCTCGGACCGGCTTCGCCGATGATGCCGGCGTTGTTGAAGGCGATGTCGAGCTTGCCGTAATTCGTCATCGCGGCGGCCACCAGCGCTTTATGATAATCTTCCGAGCGGACGTCGCCGGCAACGGCAATAGCCTTGCCGCCCTCGGCCTCGATCTCTGCGACGAGGCTGTCGAGTTCGCGCTCGCGGCGCGCGCCGACGACGACCTTGGCACCTTCGGCGGCAAAGAGCTTTGCCGTGACGCGGCCGATGCCGGAGCTTGCGCCGGTAACGATTGCGACCTTGTTATTCAAGCGGTTCATGGTTGCATCTCCTGTGGTTGATCCGAGGCGGCCCTTGCCGTCCGTTTCGTTGATCAGAAGATGGCATTTCCTTTTCGTTCGGATTAGTCTCCAGATTGAGGAACTGGAATTCGGAAATACCGAACGATGATCAGGATAGAAGGCATCGCGGCTTTCGTCGCCGTGACGGAGGCAGGCTCGGTCAGCGAGGCGGCCAGGCGGCTGCGGCTCTCCAAATCCGTCGTCAGCGAAAGATTGGCGGAATTGGAGAAGTCCTTGGGCGGCGTCCTGCTGCACCGAACGACACGCAAGCTCACCTTGACGGAGGACGGAGCTGCATTTCTGCGGCGCGCCGCTCGCATCGTGCGTGAAATTGACGAGGCCGCCGCCGATATGGCCGAGCGGCGCGGCACGCTGTCCGGCCCGATCCGCATCGCCGCCCCGGTCACGTTCGGCCGCATGCATCTCGGCCCGGCGCTCTACCCCTTTCTTGCCGATCATCCCGATATCGAGTTGACGCTCGACATCGATGACCGCCGCGTCGATGCGGCCTCGGACGGCTACGACGCCATCATCCGCAATGGCCCGATCGCCGATAGCAGGCTGATCGCCTGGAAGCTCACCCGCAGCCGCCGTCTTCTCTGCGCTTCGCCGGATTATCTCGCCCGCGAGGGAACGCCATCGTCGCTTGCCGACCTGAACCGCCATCGCGGCGTCTTCTACACCAACCGCGGCGTTGCCGATTGGCGCTTCCAGACGCCGGAGGGGGCGGTCGCCGTCCGCGCCAAACTGGCGCTCGGCATCAACAATGGCGACATGATGCGCGATGCCGCGATTGCCGGTCTCGGCATCGCGCTGCTGCCGGCCTTCATTGCCGGCCCGGCCATCCGCGAGGGCCGGCTTGCCGAAATCGATGTCGGTCACAGGCCGGAGGCCGAATTCATCTATATGGCCCATCCGGAAGGTCGAAATCCATCCGCCAAGCTTCGCGCCATCGCCGATCACTTGAGGAAGAGCTTCGGCGATCCGCCCTATTGGGATCCGGCGGGTTAACACATGAGTTCGAAGACCCGCCAGGATGAAGATATGCCGCCGGCAGCGGAAAGCGTGAAGACCGTGATCGCACGAGAAAAGCATTACCTGACGCGCGGCACAGGCGCTTATCGCCGCGCCAGCTTGGCGCTCTTTCTCTCCGGTTTTTCCACCTTCTCGCTGCTCTACTGTGTGCAGCCGCTGCTGCCGGTCTTCTCGCAGGAGTTTTCCGTCAGTCCGGCCGAAAGCTCGCTGTCGCTGTCGCTTTCCACCGGCTTTCTCGCGCTTGCCATTGTCTGTGCCGCCGCCGTTGCGGAGGGGCTGGGCCGCCGCAGCCTGATGTCGATATCGCTGGTTGGCGCGGCAGTACTGACAATTGCCACGGCTTTCGCCTCGAATTGGCACCTGCTGCTCGTCATCCGCGCCCTGCAGGGCCTCGTCCTCGGCGGCGTGCCGGCCGTCGCCATGGCCTATCTTGCCGAAGAAATCGATCCGCGCGGCCTTGGCGCCACCATGGGCCTTTATGTCGGCGGTACGGCCTTCGGCGGCATGTCGGGCCGCGTGCTCGCCGGCATCTTCGCCGAATATTTTGGCTGGCGCCCGGCGCTCTTCCTCGTCGGCGCCATCGGTCTTGCCGCGGCGATCGGCTTCATCGCCCTTCTGCCGCCGTCAAGGAATTTCGTTCGCCGGCCGGGTTTCGATCCGCGTTTCCACGCGAAAGCCTGGCTTAGCCATCTTAGAAATCCGGCGCTACCCTTCGTCTTCGCCATCGCCTTCCTGGCGATGGGCTCCTTCGTGACAATCTACAATTACGCCGGTTACCGCCTCGTGGCGCCGCCTTATGGGCTCAATCAGACCGAACTCGGCTTGATCTTCACCGTCTATGTCTTCGGCATCGGCGCCGCCTCGATCGGAGGGCTGCTGGGAGACCGGATCGGTCACTTTCCCGTGCTGCTCTTCGGCCTCGCGCTGACGGCTGCCGGTAGCGCATTGACGCTCTTAGCCGCGCTGCCGTCGATCATCCTCGGTATCATCGTGCTGACCGCCGGCTTCTTCATGAGCCATTCCATCGCCAGCGGCCTTGTCGGCAAGCTTGCCTTTGGCAACAAGGGGCACGCTTCTTCCATCTACATGCTGGCCTATTACGTCGGCTCCAGCCTCATGGGCTCGGCCGGGGGCTGGTTCTTCGCGGTCGAAGGCTGGGTAGCCGTCGTCGTCTTCACGCTTGCCATGCTGGCGTTGGCCTATATGTCAGCCTGTGTCGCTCAGCATTTCGCAAAGAATGCCCGATAATTTGGAGCGCGAGAGCTAACGCTCCCAATTCTCCACCCGCAACTCTGCCACACGTTCGAACTCCCGCAGGTTTCGGGTGATCAGGATGAGGTTGCGTGCGACAGCCTGGGCCGCAATCAATACGTCGTAGGGTCCGATCGGCGTTCCCGATGCATGCAGCGCGGCGCGGATTTCCCCCGCTTTGCGTGCATCGTTCCGGTCGAATTCCAGTATTGAAAACTGCAGTGCATCGATCCGCGCTAAGTTTTCGTGAATGCGATGGCTTTTATAGGCGCCGTAAAACAGTTCATGCGCAACGATTGCGGGCACGGCGAAGTCGTGGGGCAGGTGTTTGCTCAGTTCGGCAATCAGGCCCTCGTTGCTTTTCATCAGGGCAATCACGGCATTCGCATCGAGCAAGTATTTCATTTGAAGAAGTCGAGTTCGGGACGTTCCTGCTGTGCAGGCTGCTCTTCCGCCGCCGTCGCAAAGTCGGCGTCAACAGGACCGATTACATCGGCAAGCCATCCCCAATCGTCGGAAATCGGTTCGAGAATGACCGCACGCCCCTGCCGCCGAATGGCGACGATATCGCCGTCGAAGCGAAATTCCTTAGGCAGCCGGACGGCTTGGGAGCGCCCCGACCAGAAGATTTTAGCTGTTTCCATGTCATTCGCTCCGGATGAGATATGGCAATGATATATAGCAATCCTCTGTCCGTTTCAACCAAGCCTGAGATAGGGAACGTCCTTCTTCGCCACCTCATCAAGGGCCTCTTCATATCCGGCATCGGCATAACGCATGACTCCGAGCGCCGTGTCGTTGGTCAGCGCGTGGTCGAGACGTTCGTCGGCGGCATCGGTGCCGTCGGCAATCACGGTGACGCCGCAGCTCGTCATGTAGCCGGCATAGCCGCCGCCGCCGGAATGGATGACGACGAGATCGGCCATCGACGAGCAGAGCATCATTGCATCGATCAGCGGCCAGTCGGCGATCGCATCGGAGCCGTCCTTCATCCGCTCGGTCATGATATTCGGATGCGCCATGGCGCCGGCATCGAGATGGTCGCGGGAGAAGGCGACCGGGCCCTTTAGGTCGCCGCTTGCCACCAGCATGTTGACACGTCGTGCGAGTGCGGTGCGTTCGCCATGGCCGAGCCAGGCGATGCGCGCCGGCAGTCCCTCGAAGGGAACATGCTCGCGCGCCAGCCGGATCCAGTTGGTGATGATCTTGTTGTCGGGAAACATCTCGAGCAGCAGATCGTCGATGCGGGCGATATCGCTCTCCTCGCCTGAGAGAGCCATCCAGCGGAACGGGCCGATTGCCCGGGCAAACAGCGGCCTGAGATAGGCTTCGGTGAAGATTGGAATGTCGAAGGCGTTGGCGACGCCGCCCTCTTTGGCCTGGGTGCGGATCAGATTGCCGTTGTCGAAGACTTCGGACCCGCGTTTCTGGAATTCCAGCATCGCGCTGACATGTTCGACGATCGAGGCGCGGCTTGCCGCCATCAATTGCCCCTGGCCATCGTCGCGCAGGTCTCTCACCTGATCGAGGCTCATGCCTTTCGGCACATAGCCATAGACGAGGTCATGCGCCGAGGTCTGATCGGTGACGATATCTGGCACGATGCCGCGCCGCGCAATCTCGGGATAGACCTCCGCCGCATTGCCGACGAGGCCGACGGACAGCGCCCGCTTCGCCTTTACAGCTGCGTCGATCATCTCAAGGGCGGTATCGAGATCCGGCGCGATCTCCTGGAGATAGCCGATCTGCTGGCGTTTGCGCGCTCGCTCCGGATCGATGTCGACGCAGAGGATCGCAGCGCCCGCCATGCGGCCGGCGAGTGGCTGGGCCCCGCCCATGCCGCCGAGTCCGGCCGTCAGCACGAAGCGGCCGTGAAGGTCGCCGCCGAAACGCCGCTCGGCGATGCGCATGAAGATTTCATAGGTGCCCTGGATGACGCCCTGGCTGCCGATATATTGCCAGGCCCCGGCGGTCAGCCCACCCCAGCAGATCAGCCCTTTGCGCTGCAGCTCGTAGAACACTTCGGCCTTTGCCCATTGCCCGACGATGTTGCAGTTCGCCATAATGACGAGGGGCGCCCTGGCATGGGTCTTTACGAGCCCGATCGGCTTGCCGGACTGGATGAGCAGCGTCTGGTCCTCATCCATCTCCGTCAGCGCCTTGACGATGCCCTTATGCGCCGCCCAGTTGCGGGCGGCCTTGCCGAGCGCGGCATAGACGATCAGATTGTCGGGATCCTCGCCGACGGCCAGCACGTTTTCGAGCAGCCGCAGCAGCGCCTCCTGCCGCCAGCCCTTGGCGCGCAACTCCGGTCCGCCGGGAATGGGAAATTTCGGATGGCGTGGATTGGCCTTCGGCATCGTGGGTTCCTCGTTTTTCTCTGCTTTTCCCTTCTCCCCGCTGGAGAGAAGGGCGAAAGCTAGTTGGTCACTTGCCCGGCAGCGATTCCACATAGGCAAGCGCCGCATCGAGCAGACGCCGTCTCAGAGCATCGTCGCCGTAAGCCTCGGCGGAGGCGCGCAGCCAGCCGTGCATGACTCGCTCGCCCATCACCATCCGGGTTACGCCCGGCAGCGCCAGCGCCCAATCATCATTGCCCTTGCCGAGACGGATCAGCATGCCGTCACTGCGCGCGCCGCAGAGAAGATTGCCGTTCAGCAGGAAGGCGCGGCCGCCGAACATGGATTTTTCGCTGAGGCCAGGACGATCGTCGAGTTCCTCGCGCAGCAGTTCTTCAAGGCCGGGATCGCGTGCCATGGCTCAGGCCTTCGCCGCCAGCGCATAACGCGCGATCTCGATACCCATCGCCTTTTCGACTACGGGATAAACTGTCGGATCGAGCACGCTGGCCGAGAGCGGAATGATCTCCATCGGCACATGCAGGATGAAGACGTGCATGCCTTCCTGCAACTGGCCGACGCTCAGCGGCTCGCCCTCCGGCGACAGCGTGGTGATCACGGCGGGGAAGGTCGCAAGCCGCCCGCCACCCGCATCGTCCACGGCCATATATTCGTTCATCACATGCAGCGTCACCGATTTATCGCCCGAGCCGACGGCGATGGTGCCGATATCGAAGGCCTCCTTGGTATAGACGACGTCCTTTCGGGTGATGACGCCGTCGGCGAGGATATGCCCGCCCGTCGTTTTGCAGATCGCGTCGATGACCGCTGGCCCGCCTCGCTTCTCCGCCGCAATGATCGCTTCGCCGAGCGCAAGCGCCATCGAGATTCCGCCGAGGGCCGCATGCGTCCGGACATAGGAAGCCCGGAGCGGATTGCGGCAGCTGGCGATGAAACCGCCGGACTGATCGGCGGCGGCGCGCAGCACCGGCGAGATCTTCGCCGTCGCGCCCTTCACCACCAGCTCGATGTAACGGTTCTCGGCCCTGTTGCCGCCGACGGCGGTCTGGATCATCGGCTCGGGTGAGGCGGCCATGCCGATCGACCCCATGTCGCCGGTCGGGTGCGCGCGGATGTCGCCGACGGCATCGACTACCTTGGTGCCGAGGATCGCCGATGGCAGCCAGCCGTTCAGCGTCGAGGATTTGCCGTTCTGGCCGATGATCAGTCCGGAAAGCCTTTCGCCGAGCGCCTCCTGCAGCAATTGCACCGCCTTGATGTAATCGACGCCTTGCATTTCCCAGGGCGTGGTGGAGGCCGGCGCGCCGATCGCGGCCGCCGTGGCGACCCAGTCGTCATCCTTCAACTCGTCGATCGAGACCAGCTCCGGTTTGCCGATGGTGACGGCCGCATGCCCGAGCATCCGCCCGTGCTCAGCCCAGCCGCCACCGCCGGCGGCATAGACGGAGCCGCCTTTGACGGCGGCTTCCACGTCCTTCTCAACCAGTATGCGTCCCATCGGCCTTCTCCCGCTTCGAATCCTTGTCCATCTCGCGCACCGCTTGGAAAAGCACGGCGGCGCCGAGCGCGATATCGTCATTGTCGGCCCATTCGTCGGGGCAATGGCTGCGGCCTTCCCGGCAGGGCACGAAGATCATTGCCGCCGGCGCCACCTTGGCGATCCAGGCGGTATCGTGCCCTGCGCCGGAGGCCATGCGCCGGTATTTTGCGCCGACGCGGTCGCAGGCGGTCTCCAGCGTCGAAAGCAGCGCGGCATCGCTTGGCGTCGGCAGATTGTCGGAAACCCGATTCGGCGGCTCGATCGTAACGCCATAGGCGGTTGCCAGCTTTTCGACATGGCCCTCGAGCCAGCGGCAGAAGGCCTCCATGTCGGCGCGGATTTCCGCGCGCCCGTCGATCAGCAGCACGACCTTCGACGGCACGACATTGGCGGCATTCGGCTCGATCCTGAACTCGCCGACCGTCGCGGCGAAATGCCCCGGCGTCTTGGCAAGCTCGGCGGCGGCATTTCGGATGTCGAGCACCAGCTGCGAGGCCGCGACCAGAGCATCCGCCCGCCTGTCCATCGGCGTCGTGCCGGCATGGTCGGCCCGCCCCTCGACGGTGATCTCGATGCGGGTAATGCCGGAGATTGCCGTGACGATGCCGATATCCTCCCTTTCGGCTTCGAGCACTGGCCCCTGTTCGATATGGAGCTCCAGGAAGCCTGCCAGATCCGGTCGCTTCTGCTGTCCCAGCACGCCCGGCTCGCCGCCCACTTGGGCGATGCCGCCGGCAAGATCGAGCCCGCCGCTTGTCCGCGACAGCCAGGCCTCCGGCAACTGTCCGGTCATGCCGCGGCTGCCGATGCAGGAGACGCCGAAGATGCTGACCTCTTCGGCAAGGAAATCGACGATCTCAAGATCATGGTCGAGTTCCAGGCCGTGGTCATGCAGCGCCCGCGCCACCTCGAGCGCCGCAACCACGCCTGCAATGCCGTCGAAGCGGCCACCCTCCGGCACCGTGTCGGAGTGCGAGCCGATCATGATCGTGCCGAGCCAGGGCTTCCTGCCGGTGCGCCGGCCGATCAGATTGCCGGCGGCATCGATCCGTGTTTCCAGCCCTGCCGCCTTCATTCGAGTCTCGATATAGGCCCGGCCTTCCAGAAAGAGCGGCGTGAAAGCCCGACGTGTCCAGGAGCGCCCCGGCTCCGTGATATCGGCAAGCGCCTGGATATCTTCAGCGATCCGGTCGGCATTGACGGGAAGATTGCGGCTCATGCGGCGGCTCCCGAAATGACTTGGCGCGGCGGCGGCCGGATAAACCGGCCACTGCCAGGCTCGGCCAATACCTTCCCGCCCTCGGCGATCTTTTCGCCGCGCAAATAGGTGGCGGAAACGGTCCAGGGCAGGCGGATGCCGTTATAGGGGCTCCAGCCGACGACGTTGTTGCCGCTCGCAGACGCATCGTAGACGCTTCCGCGCGGCTCCAGCACGGTGATGTCGGCGTCCTTGCCTGGGGTCAGCGCCCCTTTGATATGGTCGAGCCGGAAATGTTTCGCCGGGTTCTCGGCCATCAGCCGCGCGGCCCAGGTCAGGGGAATGCCGCGCTCGAGAGCGCCTTTGACGAATAGGGGCACCATCACCTCGAGACCGGGAACGCCGGATGCGTTGGCGAGCATGTCGGGATCGGTCTTGCGGTTCTCCGACCAGCTGACGTGATCGGTCGAGACCAACCAGACATCGCCTTTGGCCACCTTCCGCCAGAGCCTCTCCACCTCGGCGCGCGGCCGCACCGGCGGGTTGATTTTCGCCTTGCCGCCGAGGCGCCTCACATCGTTTTCCTCGTCGAGCGTCAGGTAATGGATGCAGCATTCGACTGTCGCGGCAAAACCATCGCGGCGATAGGCGCGGGCGATATCGTAGCCGCGCCCGAGGGAGCAATGCACCACATGCGCGGGGCAGCCGGTATTGGCGCCGGTCTCGAAGATCGTGTGCATCGCCAGGAGCTCTGTGATTGGCGGCCGTGACAGACCATGCGCCCGCCAGTCGGTGATGCCGCTCGCTTTCACCTGTTCCATATAGCTGCGCACCGCCTCGTCATCCTCGTTATGCACGCCTGCCGTCAGCCCGGTCGGCGCGATTGCGGCAAAGCAGGCGTCGAGCAAGGCGGGGGGAATGCGCGGAAAACGTTTGGGATCGGTGCCGAAGGTCGAAAACTTGAAGGCGGCGACGCCGGCCTCAACCATCTCCGGGATTAGCGCTGGGCCCTCTTGCGGATCGATGGTGCCGTAAAGGGCAAAATCGACGCGCGCCTGCGGGGCGGCATGGTCGATCTTCCGCTTGACGGCCGCCGCCGAGCAGACGAGGTTGCCCTCGTCATAAGGCATGTCGACGATCGTAGTCACGCCGCCGGCCGCTGCCGACCGCGTCGACCAGACGAAATCCTCCTGATCCTTCTGGGAAAGCGAATGCACCTGCGCGTCGATGGCGCCGGGCAGGATCAACGCTCTTCCGAGCAGATGCCGTTCGCGCGCCGCAGGCGGGACGCCGAGGCCGACTTCGGCGATCTTGCCGGCGTGCACGGCGACATAACCCGCTTCGACGATGCGGTCCGGCAGCACCACCGTGCCCTGCAGAACGAGATCGAAGTCCATGCCGCTTCCTCCTAGACTGACGTCGGAACCGCTGTCGGCCGAAACGTGATGCCAAAGTTTGAAACGTCTTTCGGACGGCATCACGCATCGATGGGTTAATGTAGAGCAGGATCGAGATTTTGGGCCTCGGCCCGCAATCATCCTGCTCGGCTTGCCAAGCGCCCTTCGATGGGCTCCGGCGAGCCGAGTGCGAAGAAATCGTCGAAGGAGGCGATCGGAACCTGCTCGGTCAGTTTCGCGAGAAAGTCGTCCGATCCGAGCTCTTCCTCGATCGCCTCCACTTCAGCCGATAGCGGCCGGTCGACGGTATAAAAGGCCGCATGTTTGCGAACGACGTCGTAGAGCATGCCGGCCACGCCCTTCGGCTCATCGCCGAGAATGTCGATCGCCTGGGCAGACAAGAGCGCCTCGAGCGCCGCGAGGCGCTTCAGTGCCTGCATCTGCCGCTCGAAGCGCTCGATGACCAGCGGCAAGAAGGCGGCCTCATCCTCCAGGCCGGCTGCAACCACCAGCGACTGCGCCGAAACGGGGCCGGACATCGACAGGACGCGTGAGAAGATTTCGCCGGCAAGCTTGATGATCGGCCCGAAGCCGGTGGCAATCCGTCCCGACGGCACGAGGTTGACCGGCAGGTCGCGCCGTTGCCCGTTGCCGAGAATGACACAGCGGTTGAAGGCGTTGCGCGCCGCATGCGCCATGCAGAGTGCGGCCGATTCGAGCAGGATCGTCACATCGAGCGGAAGCGAACCGCCTGATGTCATCACCCGCCCCTCGACGACGACGGGATTGTCGTCCGAGCGTCCGGTGGCGGCGAGAATCTTGTGACCGGTCGAAAGCAGATTTTCGATGACGGCGCCGAATACCTGGGCGATCATGCGCAGGCTGAGCGGATCCTGCACATGCGTTGCAACAGGCCAGTCCCATTCGTCCGACGCGTTGCAGAGCCAGGCGCCGATCAGTGCCTCACGCGCAGTGCCGACATGGCGGACCGCCTTCCAGGGATCACGGGAGGCGCCGAGCGCACCCGATGCCATCATCCCGGTGGCGAGCAGAATGCGGATCGAGGCCGCGGCATTGCGCGTCGTTTCCGCCGCCGCCGCAAAGCTCACTGCATTGACGCTGAGCGAAGCGAGGCTGTCGCGCGGCGCCATCCGCACCGGTTCCAGCCCCGCAGCCCGGAAAGCGTCGGCCGCCTGCATCCGGCTGCCGCGATAGACCGCTTCGCCGACACCGGTCAACACAGCACCGATCTGCCCCATGAGGCCGATATCGGCGCAGCCGATCGAGCCGGTGCGGCGCACGACCGGGATGAGATCGGCCTCGAGCATCCTGATATAGGCGTCGATCAGCTCCGGCGTGCAGCCGACCTGGCCGGTCAGCGCCGTGTTGATGCGGATCGCCATGGCGTTGCGCACGACATTGCAGGAAAAGGGCGTGCCGGTGCCGAAATGATGGGCGCGCACCAGGCCGAGATTGAACGTGTCGAGTTCGTCGGCCGACCACTCCACGTCTTTCATGGCGCCGACGCCGGTCGTCGAGCCATAGACGGGCGTGCCGGCGGCAATCGCGTCCTCGACGATTTCGCGGGCAATCGCGATGCGGGCCATGCCGGTTGGTGAAGCCGAAATCCTCGCCTTGCCGGCACCAATCGTCACCATCTCGGCAAAGCCGAGCGGCCGTCCGGAAAGTTCGATGCCAAGGCGTTCGTGCTGCATGTGCCGTATCTCCTAAACTGCGAGACTAAGCTAGCCCTCCGTCACATGGGATATCCTAAATGCTGAACACAGCATGTTGTCGGAGCGGTCAGCTCAACATCCAGGCAATATAGAGGAGCGTCAATGCGATCACCCAGAGCGCGATCCTGCCCGAGCGGTTGTGCCGCGCCTCGGCCTTGCCGATCGCCTCGGCCGTCTGATCGTCGAAACGCAGGCCGTGTTCGCTCATATGCAGCAGCTGATGGTGGAATTTCTCGGTTTTTGCTGCGATTTCGGGCGCGGCTTCGGCGAGCTTGACCGCCGCCTTCAGCCCATCCTTGAGATCGGTGACGATTCGTTTCGGGCCGAGATTGGTGCGGATCCAGTCGCCGACGACGGGCTCGGAGGCCTTCCACATGTTGAAACGCGGGTTGAGCATGCGCGACACGCCCTCGACCACGACCATGGTCTTCTGCAGCATCACCAGCTCGGGCCGTGTCGCCATGTCGAAGAGTTCGGTCACTTCGAACAGCAGCGTCAGCAGCTTGCCCATCGAGATCGTTTCGGCGGGCTGCCCGTGGATCGGCTCGCCGATCGCCCGGATCGCCTGGGCGAAGCTTTCGACATTGTGGTGGCCGGGCACGTAGCCGGCCTCGAAATGCACCTCTGCGACACGGATGTAATCGCGGGTGATGAAGCCATAGAGGATTTCGGCGAGGAACCGCCGCTCCTTCTTGCCGAGCCGCCCGACAATACCCATGTCGACCGCGACGATCATGCCGCCGGCATCGACGAAGAGATTGCCGGGATGCATGTCCGCATGGAAGAAACCGTCGCGCAGCGTGTGGCGCAGGAAGGACTGGATCAGCGTGTCGGCGAGCAGGTTGAGGTCATGGCCGGCCGCGCGCAGCCCCTCGACGTCAGACATTCTCGTGCCGTCGATCCATTCCATGGTGATGACGTCGCGGCCCGTGCGCTCCCAGTCGACCTTCGGCACGCGAAAGCCGGGATCGCTGTCGGTGTTTTCGGCAATCTCCGAAAGCGCTGCGGCCTCAAGGCGAAGATCCATCTCCACCTTCGTCGTCTGTTCCAGCGTCTTCGTCACCTCGACCGGCCGCAGCCGCCGGCTGGACGGCATGAAGCGCTCCTGCATATGAGCGACCAGGTACATTGCCTCGATGTCATGGACAAAACGCTGGCGCACGCCCGGTCGGACGACTTTGACGGCGACCTTCCTTCGGCCTTCTGTCGTTTCGACTTCGGCGGGGTGCACCTGCGCGATCGAGGCGGCGGCTATCGGCTCGCCGAAGCTCGCATAGAGTTCATCGACCGGCCGCCCGAGCGATCCTTCGATATTCGCCTTTGCGGCCGCCGAGGGAAAGAAGGCCATCCGGTCCTGTAACTGAGACAGGTCGTTGGCGAATTCGACGCCGACGACGTCAGGCCGCGTCGCCAGGAACTGACCGATCTTGACATAGGAGGGGCCGAGCCGCTCGACGGCCTTTGCCAGCCGATCGCTGCGCTTCTGATACCGCGCCCTGCCGCGCTCGAAAATCGTGACGAAGGATTTGGCAAGTGCGACCGAAGGCGGCAGGCCTTCTGACGGCAGGGCCGACACGACGCCTTCGCGCACGAGCACCCAGCCGACGCGCCAAAGGCGAAAATAGGCTCCGAAAGTGCTCATGCTGAAGTGCCCCGCCGAGGGAGGTTCGTCTTTTTTTCCTTCATTCCCTCAGAGCTTCCAGCCGGAATGGAGCGCGGCGATGCCGCCGGTATAATTGGTATAGGTGACGCGCGAAAAACCAGCCTGGCGGATCATCGCTGCGAAATTCTCCTGGTTCGGAAACTTGCGGATCGATTCCACCAGATACTGGTAGGGCTCGGCATCGCCGGTAATCGCCTTGCCGAATTGCGGAATGGCGTTGAACGACCAGGCGTCATAAATCTTGTCGAGAAGCGGCATGTCGACTTCCGAAAACTCCAGGACCAGCAGCCGACCGCCGCGTTTCAACACGCGATAGGCCTCGGACAGCGCCTTGTCGATTCTCGGCACGTTGCGGATGCCGAAGGCGATCGTATAGGCATCGAAGCTGGCGGCCTCAAACGGCAGTTCCTCGGCATTCGCCTCAATGAAGGTGAGATTGTCGGAAAGCTTCTTCTTTGCCGCCCGTTCGGCGCCGACGCCAAGCATCGAGCCGTTGATATCGAGCACCGTCGCATGTGCCTTCCGACCAGAGGCCTCGATGATGCGAAAGGCGATGTCGCCGGTGCCGCCGGCAACGTCGAGCACCTTGTAGCCTGGCTCCTTGCGCGGGTTCAACGCCGAGATCATCGCATCTTTCCAGACCCGGTGCATGCCCATCGACATGACGTCGTTCATGATGTCGTAGCGCTTGGCGACCTTGTGGAATACCTGGTTGACCAGACCCTGTTTCTCGCCGCCCGGCACCTCGCGGAAGCCGTAAGAGGTCTCCATGCCGCCATCGGCGGAAGTGCGGCTTTCTGACATCAGGCTGCTCCGTTCCTTGAAGATCGGCGCGGCGACCGTAGCGAAAGACCGCGCGCGACGTTATCACTGGACCGCGCTCTCCGCGGCACATGGCGCTATAGCGCACATCGTCCTCGGTTGAAACACGTTCGATAGAGATGGGTTAAGATGCCGGAATTGCCAGAAGTCGAAACCGTCAAACGCGGCCTGGCGCCGGCGATGGAAGGCGCTCTGGTTGCCAGGCTGGAACTGCGGCGCAAGGATTTGCGCTTCCCCTTTCCCGATGCCTTGGCGGACAGGGTTTCCGGACGCACCATCGTCGGTCTCGGCCGCCGCGCAAAATATTTGCTGGTCGATCTCGACGACGGCAACACGCTGATTTCCCATCTCGGCATGTCCGGTTCCTTTCGCATCGAAGAGGGCGCCGCCTCCGCAACGCCGGGGCAATTCCACCACGCACGCTCGAAGGACGAGAAACACGATCACGTCGTTTTTCATCTGCAGGGTCAGGATGGCGTTCGCCGCGTCATCTACAACGACCCGCGCCGCTTCGGCTTCATGGATATGGTCGGACGCGCCGATCTTGCCGCCCATCCCTTCTTCCGCGATCTCGGCCCGGAGCCGACGGGAAACGAACTCGGCGCTGCTTATCTGGCCGAACGCTTCCGGGACAAGGCGCAGCCGCTGAAGAGCGCGCTACTCGACCAGAAGAACATTGCCGGTCTCGGCAATATATATGTATGCGAGGCGCTGTGGCGCGCGCATTTGTCGCCGCTGCGTGCCGCCGGCACGCTGGTGACGCCGGGCGGCCGGCCGAAGCAGCAGCTCGACCTGCTGGTCGCCTCGATCCGCGACGTCATCGCCGATGCAATCGCCGCCGGCGGCTCGTCGCTGCGAGACCATATCCAGGCCGACGGATCGCTCGGCTATTTCCAGCATTCCTTCTCCGTCTATGATCGCGAAGGTGAGGCTTGCGGCACGCCCGGCTGCGGCGGTACGGTCGGTCGCATCGTGCAGGCGGGCCGCTCCACCTTCTATTGCGCCGCCTGTCAGAAGTAACAGTGAGAAACCGGGAGAACAGCATGGCTTACGAGACCTTGATCGTCGAAACCCGAGGCACTGTCGGCCTCGTCACGCTGAACCGCCCGCAGGCGCTGAACGCGCTGAACTCCACTGTGCTGAGGGAACTGAAGCAGGCCTATGCGGCTTTCCATGAAGACAATGCCGTCGGTGCGATCGTGCTCACCGGCTCCGAACGCGCTTTTGCCGCCGGCGCCGACATCAAGGAGATGCAGTCGCTTCAGTTCGCCGATATCTATAAGAGTGATTTCATCAGCGGCTGGGATGACGTCGCCAAGGCGCGCAAGCCTGTCATCGCTGCCGTCAGCGGTTTTGCCCTCGGCGGTGGCTGCGAACTTGCCATGATGTGCGATTTCATTATCGCCTCGGAGACCGCGAAGTTCGGCCAGCCGGAAATCACCCTTGGCGTCATTCCCGGCATGGGCGGCTCGCAGCGGCTGACGCGCGCCGTCGGCAAGGCGAAGGCCATGGACCTGATCCTGACCGGCCGCGTGATGGATGCGGCCGAGGCGGAACGATCCGGACTCGTTTCGCGTGTGGTGGCGCCCGAGCGTCTCATCGACGAGGCTTTGGCCGCAGCCGAAAAGATCGCCTCGCTTTCACAGCCCTCGGTCATGATGGCCAAGGAGGCGGTCAACCGCGCCTTCGAGACGACGCTGGAGGAAGGGTTGCGGTTCGAACGCCGCCTGTTTCATAGTCTCTTTGCCACGGACGATCAGAAAGAAGGCATGGCCGCCTTCATCGAGAAGCGCAAACCTGCCTTCAAGCACCGTTGAATGCTTTTCGGCGCTTGCTGCCGGAAAGCTTGAAAATCCGCGTTGACGTGGGCCGGCTTTAGGGTTATATGCCCGCCCACGGTTCGGAAAGCCGCTCTGGTTTTCCGCGATTGCTCCCGTATTGCTGGATTTGGTGGCCGCAGGGCCCGCGGTAATGGCGGAGTTTGTTCGAATTCTTGAGAGAGGCATCCATGGCCAATACAACTTCGGCGAAAAAAGCGACCCGCAAGATCGCCCGCCGTACCGACGTCAATAAGGCTCGTCGCTCGCGCGTGCGTACTTTCGTTCGCCAGGTCGAAGAGGCCATCGCATCCGGTGACGCCGACAAGGCGAAGGCAGCTTTCCTGGCTGCTCAGCCGGAACTCGCCCGCGCCGCCAGCAAGGGCGTGCTGCACTCCAACACGGCATCGCGCAAGGTCTCTCGCTTGGCCGCTCGTGTGAAGGCTCTGTCGGTCTCCACGACCGCGTAATGATCCATTAACGACCTCCTCGTTATGATTAGCCCGGTAATTTTACCGGGCTTTTTCGATTCCGCCGAACAACCTCTGCATGGTAAATCTCACGACTGTTTCGTGTCAGTGCCATGACATGAAAAATACTTTAAAAACAAGTACTTGCGCAAGGATGCTTTCCCGTTGCGCGACTCTGGCCGAACCTTTGCGGATCACGGACGAGTCAAGAAGATTTTTATTTTTTTTCTTTCTTTGCGTGTCAAAATAGCCCGAATGGGGAATCTCTTTGATTCAACTGCGATTCTTTTTTGACGCTGGTGTGACGCCCGAAAAGGGCGGCCGGAGTCAATGGCCGCATCTTAATTTTGCGTAAAATTCATCGTTGATCTTGCCATTTGATCCTGCCTAAATGGCGTCCAACAGAGGGCGCGGACATCACCTGCAGAGTTCGGTCTTAACTGCCACGTCGGCAGGGCGATGAATTTGTGCCATCTGTTACGGAGCCTTGCGCTTCCGTTTTTTCAAGCACTTGACGGATTTGGGCCGTAACGTGGCTGTTACGGGGCAGGGATGTTTTGTGCCTATGGCAAGCACACGTTTAACGTGAGGCTGCCGGATAGGGATAGTAATATTGCGTTCGGGCTGGTCGGCCGAAAACGAGGATTGACCGACAGCCTGGCACGGAAAGCCGATGAAGGCGCCGCATGAATGCGGTACCTGCAACGGGCTTCTGTGTCGTGTTTGAGTGAACCGGCAGGCGAGTGGCTTCATGAGGATGCCGCCAGCCCGTCAAAGCGGGGAATGATCGGGCGGCTGTTTTAGCGGAGGCCGCCCGGTGGAATTGAAAGGCGGCATTATGCAGATGAATACGATGATGGCAGGCGGGCTCGACAATGGAGATGCGGCACCGCAAGCGTTCGGCTCCATGCGCCAGGAAGTGGGGGAAGCTAAGGCGGAAATGAAGCAGAGCATTTTGTTTGAGCGCGTCAGCGCGCGCTTGAAGGCCCAGGTCGGTCCTGACGTCTATGCCAGCTGGTTTGCCAGGTTGAAGCTGCATTCGGTCTCGAAGAGCGTTGTTCGCCTTTCGGTTCCCACGACCTTCCTGAAGTCGTGGATCAACAATCGTTATCTCGATCTCATCACCGGTCTGTTCCAGGCCGAAGACCCGGAAATCCTGAAAGTCGAAATCCTGGTCCGCACCGCAACGCGCAGCGGCATGAAGGCCGTCGACGAGGTGGTTCAGCCCGAGCCGGCTGCTCCCGCGCAGATGCGCCGTCCGCCGAGCGCCCAGCCGGCCGGTCAGGCTGTCCAGCAGGCAGTTTCGGCCGTTGCCGCCGCAAGGCCAGCAAGCCTCGGTACCCCGCTGTTCGGCTCGCCGCTCGACAGCCGTTTCACCTTCGATACCTTCGTGGAAGGCAGCTCGAACCGCGTCGCGCTTGCGGCTGCCAAGACGATCGCGGAAGTCGGCTCCGGCGCCGTACGGTTCAATCCGCTCTTTGTCCATTCGACGGTCGGGCTCGGCAAGACTCATCTCTTGCAGGCGATCGCCAATGCGGCGGTCCAGAACCCGCGGGCCCTGCGTGTCGTCTATCTGACGGCCGAATATTTCATGTGGCGCTTCGCCACGGCAATCCGCGACAATGATGCGCTGACGCTGAAAGACTCGTTGCGCAACATCGACCTCTTGATCATCGACGACATGCAGTTCCTGCAGGGCAAGATGATCCAGCATGAATTCTGCCATCTTCTGAATATGCTGCTCGACAGCGCCAAGCAGGTCGTCGTCGCCGCCGACCGCGCTCCATGGGAGCTGGAGTCGCTCGATCCGCGCGTCCGCTCGCGCCTGCAGGGCGGCGTTGCCATCGAACTCGACGCGCCGGATTATGAAATGCGGCTCGAAATCCTCAAGCGGCGCCTGGCCGCGGCCCGGCTCGAGGACCCCTCTCTCGAAATTCCCGCAGACCTCCTGCAGCATGTCGCCCGCAATATCACGGCCAGCGGCCGGGAACTCGAAGGCGCCTTCAACCAGCTGATCTTCCGCCGCTCCTTCGAGCCGAACCTGTCGATTGAGCGCGTCGACGAATTGCTCGCCCATCTCGTCGGTTCGGGCGAACCGCGCCGTGTACGCATCGAGGATATCCAGCGCATCGTCGCCAGGCATTACAACGTCTCGCGCCAGGAACTGGTCTCCAATCGGCGCACCCGCGTCATTGTCAAGCCGCGCCAGATCGCCATGTATCTGTCGAAGACGCTGACGCCGCGCTCCTTTCCGGAAATCGGCCGCCGCTTCGGCGGGCGCGATCACACGACCGTGCTGCATGCCGTGCGCAAGATCGAGGAGCTGATATCAGGTGACACCAAGCTTTCGCATGAAATCGAGCTGCTGAAGCGGCTGATCAACGAGTAGTCGGCGGACCTGTCGGGAAATTTGACGGCTGGAAGCGATTCCAGCCGTTTTCCTTTATAAGCTTTTTATTCTATATCTCCCCGTCCAAGAAGAGCGCCGAACGGCGCATGGGAGGGAATGAATGAGTTTCGAAAAGATCGCCGTTCTCGGCCTCGGCAAGGTCGGGCGGCTGGCGGCAACGCTGTTGCATGAAGGCGGCTTCAAGGTCATTGGTGTCGACGCGCAGCTGCCCCTGGGCGAGCTGCCCTTTACATGCCGCGCAGGCGACATATCCGATCCGCAGGTGATCGGCGAATTGCTCTCGAACGTTGAGGCGGTGCTGTCTTGCCTGCCCTATCACCTGAACATCGAGCTGGCTCGCGCTGCCCATCTTGCCGGCATTCATTACTTCGATCTTACGGAAGACGTCCCAACCACCAATTTCATCATCGAACTGTCGAAGACCGCCCGCGGACTGATGGCGCCGCAATGCGGCCTGGCGCCCGGTTTCGTCGGCATCGTCGGCGCAAGCCTGGCCGACGGCTTCGATCGCTGCCGATCGATCCGCATGCGCGTCGGCGCCCTGCCGCAGCATCCCACGGGTCTTCTCGGCTATGCCTTCAACTGGTCGCCGGAAGGCGTCGTCAACGAATATCTGAATGATTGCGAGGTCATCGAAGCCGGCGTGCGCAAGCTCGTCTCGCCGATGGAGTGGCACGAGACCATCTATGTCGGTGGTGTCAAGCTCGAAGCCTTCACGACATCGGGCGGCCTCGGCACCATGTGCGACACCATGCTCGGCACGGTTGACAATCTCGACTACAAGACCATGCGTTATCCCGGCCATATGGAGCTGATGAACTTCTTCTTCCATGAGCTCTTGATGCGCGACAAGCGCAAGCTCGCCGGCGAGATCCTGACCAATGCCAAGCCGCCTGTCGAAGACGATGTCGTCTACGTGCACGTGGCCGCGGAAGGCACGGAGAACGGCAGCCTGCGTCGCAAGGAATTCGTGCGCGCTTATTACCCGATCGAGATCGCCGGCGCCCGCCGCACAGCGATCGCCTGGACGACGTCGGCCTCGGTCGTCGCCGTCATCGAGATGGTCCGCGATGGTCTCTTGCCGGCGTCCGGTTTCCTGCACCAGGAACACATTCCGCTGGAGATGTTCCTGAAGACGCCGACCGGCAGCCTCTTCAAGGCAGGCGCCACCAGCCACGGCTGAGAAGATTTTTCGGCGCGGGCAGCGATATCGTTACCGCGCCGGAACTCTTATGGGTGTCAGCAGGCGAGATCGGCGACGACGGAATCGAGGATCAGCATGCCCGATGGCGTGCAGCGCAGCCGCGAATTGCCGATCCGCTCGACGAATTTGTGTTCGAGCAGGAATTCCTCGCGTTTCGGGTCGAGCTCACGGCCCGAAAGCTGCTGCCAGCGGGCGAGATCGACGCCTTCCCTGAGCCGCAGTCCCATCAGCAGCAGTTCGTCCGACTGTTCCTCGAAACCGAGCCGCTCCTCATCGAGAATGCCGTGGCCGTCGCGCTCGACCATCTCGAGCCAGGCTTCCGGCTTGCGCTCGGTCGCCGTCGCGAGCTTCTCATGCCCACGCGTCAGGCGGCCGTGCGCGCCCGGACCGATGCCGGCATAGTCGCCGTAACGCCAATAGGTCAGGTTATGGCGGCTTTCGGCACCCGGCCGGGCATGATTGGAAACCTCGTAGGCGGGCATGCCCTCACGCGCCGTGATCTCCTGCGTCGCCTCGTAGAGCAGGGCCGATTGCTCGCCGTCCGGCACGATCAGCTTGCCTGATTTGTGCAGGCCGAAGAAGGGCGTGCCTTCCTCGATGGTCAGCTGATAGAGCGACAGATGGTCGACCGCATAGGAGATCGCTTCCTTCAGTTCCTTCTCCCATTCCTCGACCGTCTGGTCCGGCCGGGCATAGATGAGGTCGAAGGACATGCGCGGGAAGATCTCGCGCGCCAGCCGGATCGCCTTCAGCGCGTCGGCGACGTCATGCAGCCGGCCGAGGAATTTCAGATCGCGGTCGTTCAGCGCCTGTACGCCGAGCGAGACACGGTTGACGCCGGCCGCGCGGTAGCCGCGGAACCGTTTGGCCTCGACGCTCGACGGATTGGCTTCCATGGTGATTTCGATGCCGGCGGGCACATGCCAGTGCCGCGCGATGCCGTCGAGAATGGCATCGACCGTTTCCGGCTTCATCAGCGATGGCGTGCCGCCGCCGAGGAAGATGCTCGTCACCGTCTTCGGCCCGCTCATTGCCCGAACTGCCGCCATCTCCTTCAGAAAGGCCGATGCAAAGCGCTCCTGGTCCACCGGCTGATGGCGTACATGGCTGTTGAAGTCGCAATAGGGACACTTCGCCGCGCAGAAGGGCCAATGCACATAGACGCCGAAGCCGGGCTCGCCGGTATCGGGCAGCAGCGCGGCGTCGCGCGAGAGGCTTGGCGTATCGAAATTGCCCACGAACAGACCTTATGCCTCCAGGCAGGTTTCGACGAAAAGTTTGAAGGCACGGGCCCGGTGCGACAGCGCCTGCGGCTTGCCGAGGTTCCAGCCGTGTTTCTCCTCGCCGCTCATTTCGCCGAAGGTGACGTCATAACCCTCGGGCTGAAAGACCGGATCGTAGCCGAAGCCTTGGGTGCCGCGCGGCGGCCAGACGACATGGCCTTCGACCTCGCCGCGGAAAAGCTCGGTATGCCCGTCCGGCCAGGCAAGGCAGAGCACGCTGACGAAACGCGCCCCGCGCTGTTCAGGCGTCGTTGCGCCGGCATCCTGCAGCGCCTTTTCCACCTTGGCCATCGCCATGTCGAAATCGCGCGTGCCGTCTGCGGTCTCCGCCCAGTTGGCGGTGTAGACGCCGGGATCGCCACCGAGCGCGTCGACCACCAGCCCGGAATCATCCGAAAGCGCCGGCATGCCGGCGGCATTGGCCGAGGCCACCGCCTTGATCGTCGCATTCTCCTCGAAGCTCGTGCCGGTCTCGTCAGGTTCGACGAAATTCAGTTCGGCCGCGGATTTGGCGGTGAAGCCAAGCGGCCCGATCAATTCCTGGATCTCGCGGATCTTGCCGGTATTGTGGCTGGCGACGACGATTGTTTTGGTTTCGAGCTTGCGCAATTCAGATATCCTGTTCGAGGCCCCAGATTTTTGCCTCCGCGCATTCCAGGCTGTTGCCGGCAGGGTCGCGGAAATAGATCGAGCGGCCGCCATTTGGCCAGTGCACCTCGGATTCGATCGCGACATCAGCCGCCTTCAGCCGTTCGGCCATGGTATCGATATTGCGGCCGGACACACGAAAACAGGCATGGCCCTGGCCGGTCGCGCCGTGCGGCGGCACCTGCAGCGCGTCGGCTGCCGGCGGCTTTATCGTTTCCTCGGGGTTGAAGATGAGGAGAACGCCTGGCCCACAGCGGAAGAAGACATGCCGGTTGCCGGCGCGGGAGATCTTTTCAAGCCCGAGAACGCCCTCGTAGAACGTCTCGGCCTGATCGAGATCGCGCGCATAAAGCGCCGTTTCCAAGATGCCTTCCAGCATGGCATTCATCCCGCAATCGCCTCTTTCTGCAGGGTGACGAGTTCGCTGATGCCGTTCTTGGCAAGCCGCATCAGAGAGCTGAATTCCTCTTCGCTGAACGGCGTGCCTTCGGCCGTGCCCTGGATTTCGACGATGCCGCCGGCGCCGGTCATGACGAAGTTCGCATCGGTCTCGGCAGAGGAATCCTCAAGATAATCGAGGTCGATCACCGGCTGGTTGGCGAAAACGCCGCAGGAGATGGCGGCGACATGATCCTTCAGGACCCGGTCGACCTTGATCATGTTGCGGCTTTCCATCCATTTCAGGCAATCGTAAAGCGCGATCCAGCCGCCGGTGATCGAGGCCGTCCGTGTGCCGCCATCGGCCTGGATGACGTCGCAATCGAGCGTGATCTGCTTTTCGCCGAGCGCCTGCAGATCGACGACGGCGCGTAGCGACCGGCCGATCAGCCGTTGGATTTCCTGCGTGCGGCCGCCCTGCTTGCCGGCGGCGGCCTCGCGTTTCATGCGCTCGCCGGTCGCCCGCGGCAGCATGCCGTATTCGGCCGTGACCCAGCCCTTGCCGGTGTTGCGCAGCCATGGCGGCGTCTTTTCCTCGAGGCTTGCGGTGCAAAGCACATGCGTATCCCCGAATTTCACCAGGCAGGAGCCTTCCGCATGCTTGGAAAAATTGCGCTCGAACGAGACCTTGCGCATCTGGTCGGTTTTTCTGCCTGAAGGCCGCATTCTTATCTCCTGGAGTTGCTGACCGCTTCTACGATTGGCGGCGCTCATTTGCAAATTCCCTTTTGCCACGCGTGCGAGTTTGACTATATTTTCGGGAGCATCATCAGCGTGGGTTCGAGAGGTTCATGGGCATCAGGTCGACGTCGGTTTCGGATGCCGTTGCTGCGCTGGACGAGCGCTCCAGAGAAATTTTTCGCCGCATCGTCGAGGGTTATCTCGAAAGCGGCGAGCCGCTCGGCTCGCGCAATCTGTCGCGCCTGTTGCCGATGTCACTCTCGCCGGCGTCAGTGCGAAATGTCATGAGCGATCTCGAGGAACTCGGTCTCATCTATTCCCCCCATGTCAGCGCCGGCCGGCTGCCAACCCAGATCGGGCTGCGCTTCTTCGTCGATGCCTTCATGCAGATCGGCGATCTCTCCGCCGAGGACCGCGCCAGTATTGACCGGCAGGTGCGGGCCGAAAGCGGCGGCAATCCGGTGGAATCGATGATGAACGAGGCGAGCCGCATGCTTTCCGGCATCTCGCGCGGGGCCGGGCTCGTCATCACCTCGAAAAGCGATCCGGTGCTGAAACATGTCGAGTTCATCCGGCTTGAACCGACAAAGGCGCTCGCCGTGCTCGTCGGCGATCACGACCAGGTGGAAAACCGCATCATCGAACTGCCTGCAGGCATCACATCGTCGCAATTGACGGAGGCGGCGAATTTCCTCAACGCGCACATGTCCGGCCAGACCCTGCCGGAGCTGCGCAAACAATTAAGCCGTCTGAAGGATGACGTTCGCCATGAGCTCGATGCGCTCTCGCGCGATCTTGTAGAGCGCGGCATCGCCGTCTGGGCCGGCAGCCCGGAGGAGGGAAAGCCCGCCCAGCTGATCATCCGCGGCCGCGCCAACCTGCTCGAAGGCCTTGCCGGCGCCGAAGATCTCGACCGGCTTCGCATGCTGTTCGACGATCTCGAAAAAAAGGACAGCCTGATCGAGCTTCTCAACCTGGCCGAAAGCGGTTCGGGCGTGCGAATCTTCATCGGTTCGGAAAACAAGCTCTTCTCGCTGTCGGGCTCGTCGCTCATCGTCGCGCCCTATCGCGACGATGATGACCGGATCGTCGGCGCTGTCGGCGTCATCGGCCCGACGCGGCTCAATTATTCCCGCATCGTGCCGATGGTGGATTACACCGCTCAGCTCGTCTCCCGCCTGTCGCGCAATCCGCTTTGACGTCATCACTGAGGAAGCGCGGAATTTTCGCTTCTTCGTCACGCAGACTTGATTTTTTCCGGCCAAACCTCGATATCGGGCGCATCTGAAAATACCAACCGGAGACCGTCATGACCGATGAAACGACGAAAAACGGACCTGACGCAACTGCGGCCGATGCCGCAGCCGACGCTGCCGTCAACGTCGAGACTGCCACTGTCGAGCAGGAGGAGGCCAAGCAGCCGGATCCGCTCGAGCTTCTGAAGGCCGAGAATGCCGAGCTGCGTGACCGCTATCTGCGACTTGCCGCCGAGATGGATAATCTGCGCCGTCGCACCGAGCGCGAGGTGAAGGATGCAAAATCCTATTCCGTCGCCGGTTTCGCACGCGACATGCTCGCCGTCTCGGACAATTTGCGCCGGGCGCTGGACGCCATCTCTCCGGAGGCCAAAGCCACGGCCGACGCCGGCCTCACCACGCTGATCGAAGGTGTGGAAATGACCGAGCGCTCGATGCTCTCGGCGTTGGAGCGACACGGTGTTCGCAAGCTGGAGCCGGTCGGCCAGAAATTCGATCCGAATTTCCATCAAGCAATGTTCGAGGTGCCGAACTCCGAAGTGCCGAACAACACCGTCGTCCAGGTCGTGCAGGCCGGCTTCACCATCGGCGAGCGCGTCCTGCGCCCGGCCATGGTCGGCGTCGCCAAGGGCGGCCCGAAACCGGTCGAGGCCGAAGCCAATTCCGTCTTCGACGAGAAGGACGCCTGAGGTCGTTTCGCTCTTCGGAGAAGGAAAGAATAATCAGATGCGGGCGAAGCGCTCGATCAGGAGATCGAAGAAACCGTCCGCATCGACGTAACGCATCACCTTGGCGTTGCGCTTGCGGTCGGTCACATGCCACCAGTCGACGACGGTCATGCCGGTGGTAAGTTCGGACCGGACCTCGATCTCGACATTGCAGTCCCGGCCTTGGAAAAGTTCCGGCTTCAGCAGATAGGCGACGACCGTCGGGTCGTGCAACGGCCCGCCGTCTGAGCCGTATTTCTCGATATCGAAGCGTTCGAAGAATTCCAGCATTTCGACCATCGCCTTTGCCGGAGCCGTGCCGATCTCGTCCATGCGTTTGACCCGGTCCTTGCGGGTCAGCAGCTGGTGCGTCACGTCGAGCGGCATCATCACCATCGGAACGCCCGAGCGGAAAACGATATCGGCCGCCTCGGGATCGACATAGATGTTGAATTCGGCGGCCGGCGTAATATTGCCGCCCTCGAAGAAGCCGCCGCCCATCATCACCAGCTCGCGAATGCGGGCAACGATGTCGGGCGCCTTCTGGAAGGCCATGCCGATATTGGTGAGCGGCCCGAGCGTGCAGAGCGTCACCGTGCCTCCAGGCTCGCGGCGCAGCGTCTCGATGATGAAATCGACGGAATGGCCGGGTTGCAACGCCATCGTCGGTTCGGGCAGAACAGGGCCGTCGAGGCCGGTCTTGCCGTGCACATGTTCTGCCGTCACCAGCTTGCGGGCGATCGGCTTGTCGGCGCCAGCGAAAACCTTCACATCCGTGCGGCCGCAGAGTTCGCAGACGATGCGCGCATTGCGGCTGGTGAGAGACAGCGGCACGTTGCCGGCGACCGTCGTGATCCCCAGCACCTCGAGCTCACCCGGGCTGCCGAAAGCCAGCATGATGGCGGCCGCGTCGTCCTGGCCGGGATCGGTGTCGATGATGATCTTTCTCGCGCTTGCCATTCCAATCGTCCCGTTCTCGCCACGCCGCTTATCCCGGCGGACACCATTTCTTCATTTCCCGCCACAAATCGGCACATTCCGCGCGGGCATGTTTTGATGCGAGGCAGCAGGTCCTTTGTCAAGCAAGGAGGCAGACGCCGCCATTCGAAAAGTGACAGATGTTTAAATCGGGGAGGGCGCGCGCGCCTTGCAGCGCCGTGATCATGCCCCCATATTAGCGGCATCCGGATGCTGCACTTTTAGGTCCGGGATGGTCGCTTGCATCAAGGACTTGAAAAGAGATGAGCCGCATTACCCCATTCGCCAGCCCTCTACTTCTGGGCTTTGACGCCATGGAAAAGACGCTGGAGCGCATTTCCAAGGCGAGCGACGGATACCCGCCTTACAATATCGAACGCATCGCCGCCGACAGCGGCGCGCCCGAGCGTCTGCGCATCACCCTTGCCGTTGCCGGTTTCAGCGAGGAGGAGCTTGATGTCTCCACCGAGGAGAACCAGCTTGTCATCCGCGGCCGTCAGGTGGAGCAGGGCGAGCGGGATTATCTCTATCGCGGCATCGCCGCCCGCCAGTTCCAGCGCACCTTCGTGCTGGCCGACGGCATGCAGGTCTTGGGCGCCGGCCTAAAGAACGGTCTGCTCTCCGTCGATCTAATTCGACCCGAACCCGCCCGCATGGTCAAGAAAATTAACATTTCGGTTTCACAGTAGAACAACGGTTTGTCGAACCGTTGGTCCCTTCTTCCGGAGGAACAGGAATGTTGATGAAAGAAGCCACGTCTCACTTGACCAAATCCGAGCTTGCCCACATCGGCAACGGCGAGGTCGCCTACATCAGAAAGATGCGCACCGAAGAGGTCGCCAAGTGCTTTCCAGAGGCGCCGGATATCGATCCGAATGTCGATCTCTGGGCGCTCTTCGGCGCCGACGGCACGCCGATTCTGCTGACGGACAACCGTTCCAGCACCTTCTTCAAAGCGGCCGAGGACGAATTGAAGACGGTCAGCCTGCACTGACCGTCAAGACCGTCTGCTACGTTTCACTGCTTGCGGTGCACGGTCGCTCTATTCGATTTCGCTGCCGTCGTGACGGATGTCGCGACATTATCGCCAATCGAACCACGGCGTCAGCAAGCCCGTCTTGCGCCGATAGGCTTCATATTCGGATGCCAGCGGTGATAGGGCGAATTTCCTCTCCTCGCTGCGAGCTGCAATCACGTAGACAACCGTAAAAAATAAGACCGGCAGGATCGACCATATCGACCAAGATGCCAGCGCCCACCCCGACCAGAAGAGCAGGTAGGACGTGTAAAAAGGGTGCCGCAGGTAGCGATAGGGACCGTCGGTGACAAGACTATCTGGGTGATCGAGGGTGAACACAAAGCGCAACCTGGCCTCTCGCGATGCCGACACCGCCCACCAGAACAAGCCCGCCGACCCGATTTCAAATCCCAGTCCGACTACCTGTACCCATAGCATCTGCGTCCCGGACCAAACCAGGTACAGGAAAAACGCCGTCGTCGCGATGACGACGACGGTGATCAGCTTTGCTCCGGCTTCCATCTTCGGCGAGTTGAAGTGGCCTCGCAACGACCACGCGTAGAACCCGACGACACTCAGGCTGGTGATCGAAATAACAATGTCCAGAAGAAATTGCATCGTGATGCTCACCGTGAAAGGTTGGTTGCAATTGCTGCTGCGACAGACCTAACCCGTATACAACGCCAAGGCAAATGATTGTGTATTGATGCGTAACCGCCCCGAAACGTGTCGTGATTGCACGACCTGGTTCAGATCTGGTTTACGATGATCATGCACCTGCCATAGATATTTTCGTGCAAGACTTTGGCTGCGCGTTAGGGGTCGCAGTTTATGGACATATTTCACTGTACAATCGACACCAGCCACGGCGCTGTGCGCATCAGTGACACTATTGATGGCGCTGCACCACTGGTTATGATACACGGTTCGGGCAGCTCACGGACGGTCTTTTCACAGCAATTACACAGCCATTTGTCCCGGAATTGGCGTCTGATTGCGCTCGATCTTCCGGGACATGGCGAATCGAGCGACGCTCGAGATCCACAGTCAACTTACACCGTCACCGGTCTTGCCGACTGCATAGGAGAGGTGGCAGCCCGCCTGGGGCTCCGTCGCTTTCCCGTGCTGGGATGGTCGCTTGGCGGTCACGTCGCGATTGAGATGGCAGGCAGCAGCAACGGCATTTCGGGCCTGATGTTGTGCGGCACGCCACCGATCCACAGCGGTCTCCTCGGAATGCTGCGGGGATTCCATCCATCATTTGATATTCTTCTGGCATCAAAAGAGAACTTTACATCGCGTGATGTGGAGCGGTTTCAGTCTCTTTGCTTTGGAGACACGAGCAACCCCTCCTTTCGCGATGCCATAGCGCGCGCGGACGGGAGACTAAGGAGCGTTTTTTCTCGCGCAATGTTGCGGGGGCAGGGCGTGGATCAGCGCCGCACCGTCGAACAGGCTGATATACCCATTGCTTTTGTGAATGGATCTTATGACCCCTTTGTCAAACTCAGCTATTTTTCGGGCCTGAACATCCAGTTGCTCTTCGAAGGCAAAGCGCATGTAATAGAAGGGGCTGGACACGCGCCCTTCTGGGAAAAGCCGGAGAGCTTCAACTCGATGCTCGACCGGTTCCTGAACACAGTCGCCGCTCATGAAGCCAATACCGACCTGAAAAATCAACACTGTCGCCGCAGTGGAAGCCAGATATAGGATCATCATTTCGGCACATGACATGCTCCCGGTCATTTTCTCCCTTCCATTTGAGCGGAGGGTGGCCAGCACGGAAATAGTCGCGTCAGCGGCAATTGCAACCGTTCCACGGCGGAACTCTACGCGCCACAAGTGAGAGCGTAGCGCGTTCAGTTCGGTTTGTTTTCGTCGTCGGTTTTAGAGCAGGATGCCGGAAATTGCCGACAGCCTCAGATCTTCCTGAAGGTCAGATAGGCCGAAGAGCGGCCCTCGCGGCGTGCCTTGGCCTCGTAGCGCGTGCTCGGCCAGCCCTCATAGGGGGTCAGCCAATCCGCCGCATTGTCGGCCAGCCAGTCGAAGCCGCCATGGTCGCGGCATTTGATCAGCGTCCAGTTCACATAGGTGTCGATGTCGGAGGCGAAGCAGAACAGGCCGCCGGGCTTCAGCACCCGGTGGAAGCGGTCGAGATTGGTCTTCGAGACGAAGCGGCGTTTCCAGTGCTTCCGCTTCGGCCAGGGATCGGGATAGAGCAGATCGATGTGGTCGAGCGAAGCGTCCGGCAGCCAGTCGAGCAGTTGCGTCGCATCGTCATTATAGACGCGAATGTTCTGCGCGCCCGTCTGGCCGACGCGTGACAAAAGCTTCTGCATCGAATTGACGAAGGGTTCGGCGCCGATGAAGCCGGTGGACGGGGTCGCCAGCGCGCGATGCATCAGATGCTCGCCGCCGCCGAAACCGATTTCCAGCCGCAATGTCTTGACCGGAACCGGGAAGAGGGAGGTCAGCGGCTCCGGGGGAGCCGCCGAGAGATCGATGAGGAATGCCGGGAGCAGGCTATTCAGCGTTTCCGCCTGCTGTTCGCGCAGGGCCTTTCCCTTGCGGCGACCGAAAAAGGCTTCGGTCGCCCGTCCCCGGCGCTCCATATCCGTCATGCAGCGACCTTGGTCTTGACGGCTTCCTTGAGCGCCTTGACGAGGTCGGTGCGCTCCCAGGAGAACGAGCCGTCGCGGCCAGCCTTGCGGCCGAAATGACCATAGGCCGAGGTCTTGGCGTAGATCGGCTTGTTGAGGTCGAGGTGACGGCGGATGCCCGACGGCGACAGGTCCATATTCTGGCGGATCGCCGCTTCAACCTGGTCTTCCGACACACCCTTGCCGGTGCCGTGCAGGTCGACATAGATCGACAGCGGCTGAGCGACGCCGATGGCGTAGGAGAGCTGGATCGTGCAGCGGTCGGCGAGGCCGGCGGCGACGACGTTCTTGGCGAGGTAGCGGGCGGCATAGGCAGCCGAACGGTCGACCTTGGTCGTGTCCTTGCCGGAAAATGCGCCGCCGCCATGTGGAGCCGCACCGCCATAGGTGTCGACGATGATCTTGCGGCCGGTCAGGCCCGCATCGCCGTCCGGTCCGCCGATGACGAACTTGCCGGTCGGATTGATGTACCACTTGCAATCCTCGGCGATCTTCAGTTCACCGAGCGCCTCGCGAATATAGGGCTCGACGACGGCGCGGACCTTCTTGGAATCCCAGCTCTCGTCGAGATGCTGGGTCGAAAGCACGATCGAGGTCACTTCCGACGGCTTGCCGTCGACGTAACGCACGGTCACCTGGCTCTTGGCGTCGGGGCCGAGCTTGGCGACTTCACCGTCGCCCTTCTTGCGGGCCGCAGCAAGCAGCTGCAGAATCCTGTGGGAATAATAGATCGGAGCCGGCATCAGGTCCGGCGTTTCCTTGCAGGCGTAACCAAACATGATGCCCTGGTCGCCGGCGCCCTCGTCGCCCTGCTGGTCGGCGGCGCTGTCGACGCCCTGGGCGATATCGGCCGACTGCGAGTGCAGCAGCACGTCGATCTTTGCCTTCTTCCAGTGGAAGCCGTCCTGTTCGTAGCCGATATCCTTGATGGCGCGGCGAGCAGCGGCCTTGAACTTCGAGGGATTGATGACGTCCTTGCCGTCCTTGTCCTTCTTCATCAGGCTCGGCGGCAGGCGGACCTCGCCGGCGATGACGACGCGATTGGTCGTTGCCAGCGTTTCGCAGGCAATGCGCACGCCCCACGGATTGACGCCGGTCTTGGCCGCTTCGCGGTAGACCAGATCGACGATCTCGTCGGAGATGCGGTCACACACTTTGTCCGGATGACCTTCGGCAACAGATTCGCTGGTAAAGAGATAATTCGCGCGCATTCCGGGATTCCCCTCAAAGAATAAAAGCAAGCTAGTAGGTACTCAGTTCGAGCGCTGATGACAAGCGCACAAGGACATAAATATATCTTTATATCTGCGGCGATGTGACAAATTTTGCCCGAAAACGCAAAAAAAAGCGGCCTTTCGACCGCCTTTCCTATTTTGCGATGAGAGCTGGATCAGTCAGCGTCGGCTTCGGCAGCGAGCGCCTTGACCAGTTCCACGACCTTGCGGCGTACCTTGGGATCGGAAATCTTGACGAAGGCACGGTTGAGCTGCAGACCCTCCGAGGAGGAGAGGAAATCGACGACGTAATTCGAGCTGGAGGCTTCGGCCATGCCGCCGACGGCGCCGGCATGTTCGCCGGGCGCATCTTCGAAGAAGAAGGAGACCGGAACATTGAGGATGCTCGAGATGTTCTGCAGACGGCTTGCGCCGACACGGTTGGTGCCCTTCTCATATTTCTGGATCTGCTGGAAGGTGATGCCGAGGCTTTCGCCAAGCTTTTCCTGGCTCATGCCCAACATCGTCCGGCGAAGGCGAATGCGGCTGCCAACATGGATGTCGATCGGATTCGGCTTCTTCTTATTTTCAATCATGGTCGTGCCCTAGCTACGAATTTCTGTTTCCAACCGGCATGCCCCTGATCCATCCCAAAACGCCACGTTGTAAGCGGCGGGAACCCGCCGATAAACATACGTTAAGAACGCCGATTGACACCACTATGCAATTTTAGGGGTTTTTGGTCAATTCAACCCTAAAATAAAACCTCCGCGTGAAATTAGCGCAATCAATATCAGCAGTGCTTCGATCAACCAGAAGTATGTCTGAAGGGGGTATGTGGTTCCGAACCCATTGCCGAACCCATCAACAGTTGCATCAATAAAGCCGGTCTCACCAAGACCGAGGCCTGCGATGATTTCCCCATGCGCGTTCACGAGTGCCGATATGCCGTTGTTGGCGTCGCGAATCAGCGGCAGGCCGGTCTCGATTGCCCGCACCCGCGCCTGCTGAAAATGCTGGTAGGGTCCGGGCGTGATGCCGAACCAGGCATCGTTGGTGAGGTTGAGGAGCGCGTTGGCATCCACGATGTCGCCGGTCATTTCGCCCGGAAAGATGATCTCATAGCAGATCAGCGGGTAGAGATTGAGGCCGCCGGGCAGCGCCAACAGGTGCCGGGTTGCGGCGGCCGAAAAGCCGCCCGGTATCTCGACGATGTTCTGGATGCCGAGTTCGGTGAGGATGTCCTCAAAGGGCAGATATTCGCCGAAAGGCACGAGATGCACCTTGTCGGAGGCGGCGATGATCTGGCCGCGGCCGTCGATCACATAGATGGAATTGTAGTAGCGCACCGGTGTGCCGGGCCCTATCTCCTCGGCGCGCACTGCGCCGGCGATCAGGATCTGGTCGTCGTCGAGCGTATCGGCGATCCGCGTCAGCGCATCCTGGTTGTCGGTGAGGATGAAGGGGATCGAGGTTTCCGGCCAGACGATGATGTTGGGTTTGCGTCCGCCATTCCTCGGCGCTTCGGCCGAAAGCTTCAGATGGGTCTCGAAGATCGCATTGCGGTCGGCGTCGTTGTCCATCTTCGCCGCCTGATCGATGGCCGGCTGCACCAGCCGCACCACGGGCCGCTTGTCCTCGGGCAAGGGCTGCGGCCGCGGCGCCAGATGGAGGGCATAGGCGCCGTAACCGAGATGGGCGGCAAACAGCAGGGCGGCGAGCGCAATTCCAGGCTTCGCGCCCTGTCGCGTCCCGATCAGCGCCGGGGCGGAAAAGACGAAGACGGCAAGTGTCGTCACCCCCGTCACGCCGATCACATGCGCCGACTGCATCATCAGCGGAACGGGCATCAGGCCGTAACCGATGGCATTCCAGGGAAAGCCGGTGAGAATCACGCTTCGAAGCCATTCCATCAGGCCGAAACCGGCCGCAAGTGCGGCGATCCGTCCCATGCCGTCCGACCACACGATCCGGGCAAGTGCAGTCGCCAGCCCATAGAAGACCGCAAGGCCGGCCGGCAGTCCGAGGACTGCCAGGGGCAGTGCCCAGGCAAATTCCTCCGAATCGACCAGCAAGGCATGGCCGATCCACCAGAGGCCGGCGACGAAATAGCCGAAGCCGAACAGCCAGCCGACGGCAAAGGCCGGCCATAGCCTGCCGATCATGCCGCTTTCAGGAGAAGCCGCCGCCCCGTCGAGCAGCCAGACGAGCAGCGTGAAGGAGAGAAACATCGCAGCGAAAAAACCGAAAGGCGGCAGCGCCAGAGCGGCGAATGCTCCAGCGGCGACGGCCACCAACGACCGTTTTAACCCCCAGACGAGGATAACCCTGTCCGCAAGCCGCTCCATGCGCACTCCCATCAAACCGCGAATCAACCCATGCGCAGTCTTTCAAAAAAGCGGCTCTTTGTCCTGTTTCCGCAACGGCCCTGAAAGGCGACCCGATTTTCGTACTGATGCCTAGTTCGTGGTCGATTCGGCCGGCCGGTCGTCGCCGGTCTCGGATCCGGGCGTGATGTCGCCAGCCTCCTTGGCGCGGCGGCGGATCGCGTGGCGCTTGCGGGTGATGCGCAGCCGCTTGATGCGGCGCGGATCTGCGTCAAGAATATGGAATTCGAAGTTCGGCAGGGCCTGGACGACTTCGCCGCGAACGGGGATGCGGCCGAGCGCGGAGAAGATCAGCCCTCCCAGCGTGTCAACCTCGTCGACCTGTTCGCTGATGTCGAAATCCGGTCCGATCGCTTCAGCGATCTCTTCCAGCTCAACACGGGCGTCGGCGACGAAGACGTCTTCGGCGACGCGCTTGAACATCACCTCTTCGTCGTCATGTTCGTCGTCGATGTCGCCGACCACCATTTCGACGATGTCCTCGTGCGAGGCGAGACCATCGGTGCCGCCATACTCGTCGATGACCAGCGCCATCTGCGTACGGTTCACCTGCATTCTGCGCAAGAGGTCGGAGGCCAGCATCGACGGCGGCACGAACAGGATCTTGCGGATGATGCCGGCCTCGGCGAGCGTCTTCTGCAGGTCGACCCGCGCAAGATCGAAATTCGGCTTGGTCGAGCGCAGCGGCTTCTGGATGTTCTCCGGCGCGACTTCGATCGCCGGGGCTGCAGCGGCCGGCTTTGCCGGGCCGCGGCGCTTGTTGCGCGCCTGCTTGGCGACGTAGGAGAGCAGGTCGCGGATATGCACCATGCCGCGTGGGTCATCGAGCGTATCGGCATAAACAGGCATGCGCGAGCGGCCGGATTCCTCGAAAAGGATCATCAGCTCGCCGATGGTGATATTTTGGTCCACCGCCTCGATATCGGCGCGCGGCACCATCACGTCGGCGACGCGCACCTCGCGAAAGCGCAGGATATTGTGCAGCATCGCCCGTTCGTCGGGCGAAAAAGCGTCGTCGCCGGCCGCATCGGTCATAAGCGCATCGGCAAGATCCTCGCGCAGTCGCGAGCCCTGCTGCGGGCGGAGAATGCGGGCGGCGCGCGACCAGAAGGATTGGGATCGGCCGGATGGCCGACTACTACTGCCGACCTCATCCGAAGAAGAGGATGGCTCGGAGTCCTTGGCGTCTGCCGCCGGCTTCGTCGTAAAGTCGCTCATGGTTCCATTTTAAGGTCTTGACCCTCGTAGGGATCAGATAGGCCGAGCTGCGCCAAAATGCGAGTCTCCAGCCCCTCCATAATTTCGGCTTCGGCATTATTCATATGGTCGTAGCCGAGAAGATGCAAGAAACCGTGCACCAGAAGATGGGTCAGGTGGTCGTCAAAACTCTTCTCGAGTTCCTGGGCTTCCCGCTCCACCGTCTCCCGGGCGATGATGATGTCGCCGAGCATCGGCCCGGGCAGCTTGCCGCGCTCAACCGGAAAGGCCGGGAAGGAAAGGACATTGGTCGGCTTGTCCTTGCCGCGCCATTCGGCATTGATGTCCTGGATTGAGGCATCGTCGGTAAAGACCAGCGAAACTTCAGGCGGCATCTTCGGGAAGGGCTGCTTCTCATTGTCGCGAAGATAGACCGCGGCGGCCCCGAGCACACGCTCGCAAAAAACCAGCAGCGTTTCCTCGCCGGGCCAGCCGATATTCTCGATGCTGATCTGGATATCGAGTTCAGCCATCAGTCCTGCCGACCGACGTCTTCGGCTTCGACAAGATAGGTGGCGTCATAGGCTCTGACGATGCGCCCGACCAGCGGATGGCGCACGACGTCGGTGTCCTTGAAGCGCACGATCGAGATGCCCTCAACGCCGTTCAGCAGCTCCAGGGCCTCGACGAGACCGGATTTGACGCCCCGCGGCAGGTCGATCTGGCTAGGGTCGCCGGTGACGATCATGCGAGCATTTTCGCCGAGACGCGTCAGGAACATCTTCATCTGCATCGACGTCGTATTCTGCGCTTCGTCGAGGATGATGGCGGCGTTGGCGAGCGTGCGGCCGCGCATGAAGGCGAGCGGCGCAATTTCAATGACGCCGGCGGTGATGGCCCGATCGACCTTGTCGGCCGGGATCATATCGTAGAGCGCGTCATAGAGCGGGCGAAGATAGGGGTCGACCTTTTCCTTCATGTCGCCGGGCAGGAAGCCGAGGCGCTCGCCGGCCTCGACGGCCGGGCGCGACAGGATGATCTTTTCGACCGCGCCGCGCTCCAGCATCTGGGCGGCATGGGCGACGGCGAGATAGGTCTTGCCGGTGCCGGCCGGGCCGACGCCGAAGACGAGCTCGGCGCGCTCCAGCGCCCTGATATAGGCGTCCTGCGTCGGCGTGCGGGCGATGATCGTCTTCTTGCGCGTCGAAATCTGCGCCATTGTCAGCTTGGCCTTGCGCTCCATGGTGGGAAGGCTGAGCTGATCGTCGGCGGCGACCGCCATGCGGATTGCGCCCTCGACGTCGGATCGTTCCACGCTGCCGCCTTTCTGAAGCTTTTCATAGAGATAATCGAGCGTGCGCCGCGCCTGATTGGTGGTCACGACATCGCCCGATATGACGACGGAATTGCCGCGTGCCCGCGCATCGATATTCAGCCGCTCCTCGAGCAGCTTTAGATGCTGGTCGAACTGCCCGAAGAGTTCGCTGGCGAACCGATTGTTCTCGAACGTCAGGACGAAGTGATTGGTGTCGCTCGGCGTGCGGGGGTGGCGCGGTGAAGAAGAAACCAATTCTTGTCCGTTCAAGCGGTCGGGCTCCTTGGGTTAGACCGTAGCCTCTGCGCGTTCGGCAAACAGGCTGTTCGTTCCGGTTCCGGTGATTCGCACTTTGATAATGTCACCGATTTGCGATGCTTTTGCATCAACATTCACGGATTGAAGCCAGGGAGAACGTCCGATCAGCTGACCCGGCATGCGGCCGGGCTTTTCGAGCAGTAGATCGATCTCCTTGCCGATGCAGGATTCGGCAAATTCCTGCTGCTGCTTCAAAAGAAGCACTTGCAGGCGTTCCAGCCGTTCTGCCTTGATCTCTTCCGGCACCTGGTCCTTCAGTTCCGCGCCGGGCGTGCCCGGCCGAGTCGAGTATTTGAACGAGAAGGCCTGCGCATAGCGCACTTCCTCCACAAGTCTGAGTGTATCCTCAAAATCCTTGTCTGTCTCCCCCGGAAAACCGGTGATGAAATCGCCCGATAGCGCGATGTCCTGACGCACGGCGCGGATGCGCTCGATCAGACTGAGATATTCGGCCGCCGTATGACGGCGGTTCATCGCCTTCAGGATTCGGTCGGAGCCCGATTGCACCGGCAGGTGCAGGTAGGGCATCAGCGCCCGGAGGTCGCGATGCGCCTCGATCAGCCGGTCGTCCATGTCGCGGGGATGGCTTGTGGTATAACGCAGCCGCGCCAGGCCGGGGATCTCGGCAAGCCGGTAGAGCAGGTCGCCGAGGCTCCATGCCTCGCCACGCGGTCCGGCGCCATGCCAGGCATTGACGTTCTGGCCGAGCAGGGTGATTTCGCGCACTCCGGCTTCGACGAGCTTTTCGGCCTCCTCGACGATCTGCGAGACCGGCCGCGATACTTCCGAGCCGCGCGTATAAGGCACGACGCAGAATGTGCAGAACTTGTCGCAGCCCTCCTGCACCGTCAGGAAGGCGGTGACGCCGCGGGCGCGGATCTTGCGGCTCTCGGCAATCGGCAGATGCTCGAACTTGTCCTCGATCGCATATTCCGTATCGACGACGCGCTGGCCCTCTTTGGCCCGGCGCAGCGCCTCCGGCAGGCGGTGATAAGTCTGCGGCCCGATGACGACGTCGACAGCCGGCGCCCGGCGCAGGATCTCCTCACCTTCGGCCTGGGCGACGCAGCCGGTTACGCCGATCATCATCTCCCGGCCGTCGGCTGCCTTCTTCTTTTTCATCTCGCGCAGCCGTCCGAGCGCCGAATAGACCTTCTCGGCCGCCTTCTCCCTGATATGACAGGTGTTGAGCAGAACGAGATCCGCCTGTTCCATGTCTTCGGTCGGTTCGTAGCCGTCGCGGGCAAGCGCATCGCTCATGCGCATGGAATCATAGACGTTCATCTGGCAGCCATAGGTCTTGATGAAGACCTTGCGGCTGTTGCTGCCGTCACGGAGAGAAACCTCCGGGGCCTGAAGAAGGGCGTTATCCTGTGTCATGGCGCGCTATTTAGTGGTTTTTGCCGTCGGAGAAAAGAGACTCTCGGCTCACCCGACATTGCGCCCGCGCAGGCTTGTGTTGAGAAGGCTGCGGATGCGCGAGGCGATCGTCGCGCTCACCTCTTTGCGATTGCTCTCGGCGCGGTATTCCACCGCCTCGCCGAAGGAAACTTCGGCGTCGATGGCGCCGCATCTGAGGATGTCGATCAGATGCGGCAGGAGCTCGATATCCCCCGGCCAGGCAGCGAGCGGCCGGTGGTAGCGCCCCATCGGAATGCCATGCACTCTGGTATAGGCAACGGCCACCGGCTGCACCACGACGGTTCCCGTCGGCGAATAAGGCACCGCCATCGCGGCAGCGCCGAACAGCGACGACTTGACCTCAAGCAACCGGTTGCCGTCCGAGGTCGTGCCCTCCGGAAAAAGCACGACGATTTCCCCGTCGGCCATGCGCCCGGCGATCTCATTTGCCTGATGGCCGGTCTTGCGCCTTTCCTCGCGCACAACGAACACGCTCTTCTGCAGCTTGGCGAGCGTGCCGAAGATCGGCCAGTCTCTGACCTCGATCTTGGCAATGAAAGCGACGTCGGCGACGGCCGACATGACCATGATGTCAAGCCAGGACGAATGGTTGGAGCAGAGCATCAGCGGTCGGCGGTCTTCCAGCCTGCCCGTCACCCGGACGCGGATGCCGAGACAATAACAGATGATACGGTGCCAGACGCGCGGAAGTCTGCGGCGCAGCCGCCAGTCGAAACGCAGGGCCAACAGCTGCAGCGGCATGAGCACGATGCTGACGGCAAGGATGACGACCGCAGCGAAGGCAATGCGCAGCCAGGCGATCAAATTCGGCACTCCCGGGCGGCCATCGCTTCAGAGATCTTCCTTCTTCAACGGAATGCCGTAGAGCTCCAGGCGGTGGTCGACCAGCTGGAAGCCGTGCTCGCGGGCGATGCGCTCCTGCAGCGCCTCGATCTCAGGTGAACGGAATTCGATGACCGTGCCGGTCTTCAGGTCGATGAGATGGTCATGATGCTCTTCCGGCACCGTTTCGTAGCGCGAGCGCCCGTCGCGGAAATCGTGGCGGGCGATGATGCCGGCATCCTCGAACAGCTTGACGGTGCGATAGACCGTGGAGATCGAGATTTTCGCGTCGACCTTCACAGAACGGCGGTAAAGCTCTTCGACGTCGGGATGGTCTTCGGATTCTTCGAGGATGCGCGCGATCACGCGGCGCTGCTCGGTCATGCGCATGCCGCGTTCGGCGCAAAGCTCCTCGAGGGTCTTGGCTACGTCGGTCATGGCCCGCCTTCAAAAGTAATCGCGTTTCCACAATGCCTGCACGGCGTTTGCGCCGGTCCGCATGTCCTGCTCTGCCAGGGAACTATCGAAGAACGCGCTTCATGACAAGCGCCGTGGAAGGGGCGCCGTTTTCCTGCTTGTAGTAGCCCTGGCGCTCGCCGACCTTTTCAAAACCGAGCTTGCGGTAGAGGCCGAGTGCTGCCGTATTGCCGCTGTCGACCTCAAGAAACATGCTCTCGCCGCCACGCGCCCGCGCCTCGCGCATCGCCGCCTGCATCAGCCGCCAGCCCAGTCCGGCACGGGCGGCTTTCGCCTGCACGGCAATCGTCAGGATCTCGGCTTCGCCGGCGACTTGGCGGGCAAGGATAAAGCCGGGAAGCGGCTTTTTCAGGATGGCGTTGGTCTGGCGCGCGACGAAGCCGAAAACAGTCTCCTGCGACAGCAGGCTGTGGAATTCGCCGTCGCCCCAGGGCTGGGCGAAACGCTCGCCATGCAGGACGGCGACGTCGCGGCAATCCTCGCGCTCCATGGCGATGATTTCGAATTCCGGCTTCAGCGTCAGATAGGCTTCCAGCATGTCACACTCGTCGCGCAATCGCATATCCGGCCTGCGGCTTGGCATCCGGTCCGCGCAGATAAAGGGGCTTGGGCTTTCCGGCGTCGGCAGGGGCCGCAGCCCCCAGACGCGCGACAATCGAAATCGGAAAGACGTTGGGGTGGTCGCCACCGGCGCCGGCCTTCAGGAGCGGCGTTGCCGAACCGGTGATTTCACCATCGAAGCCGGCGGCGAAAGCCTGGGCCTCGGCAACGCTTGCCGCCCGCGGCTGATCCAGCGGGGAACCATCGGCGGCGAAGGACTGGAGATAGATTTCGTCCCGCTTGGCGTCCATCGCCGCCAGCACGGCACGGCCCGGCGTCCTCGCACGCTGGGCTGATGCCATCACCTCGAGCGTGGTGACGCCGACGACGGGCACATTGAGGGAAAGCGCAAAACCCCGGGCTGCGGCAACGCCGACGCGGATGCCGGTAAACGAGCCGGGGCCGATGGTGACGGCAAGGCGGTCGACGTCAGAAAGCGTGACACCCGCCTGATCCAGCGCGCGATCGACGATCCCGATCAGATGTTCAGCATGCCCCTTGCCGATCATGTCCGATGCCTCCCCCAGCACCGTATTCCTGCCGCTGTCATAAACGGCGGCAGCGCAATCCACACCTGCCGTGTCGAGCGCCAGAACGATCATGCCATCAATTTCCGAATAAACTGTTTGTCGCCTAACCATAGACCCTCCGGCCGAACCTGAGATGAACGGCCGGAGCGAATTTGAAATTCTTAAGCGGCAATCACTTCCTGCACTTCGGGAACGAAATGGCGCAGCAGGTTCTGGACGCCGTGCTTCAGCGTCGCCGTCGAAGACGGGCAGCCGGAGCAGGAGCCTTTCATGTTCAGATAGACCTTGCCGTCCTTGAAGCCGCGGAAGGTGATGTCGCCGCCGTCCTGGGCGACAGCCGGACGCACGCGGGTCTCCAAAAGCTCCTTGATGATCAGCACGATCGACTCGTCGCCTTCATCAAAGAACTCGTCGCCGGCATCGGCATCTTCGGAAAGGATGGAAGCATCACTCATGACCGGCTTGCCGGACATGAAATGCTCCATGATCGAGCCAAGGATAGCCGGCTTAAGATGCTGCCATTCGGCGTTGTCCTTGGAGACGGAAATGAAATCATAGCCGAAATAGACTCCCGTGACGCCAGGAATTTCGAACAGGCGGGCGGCGAGCGGCGAGGCTTCAGCCTCTTCGGCGCTGCGGAATTCGGCGGTGCCGTTTTCCATGACAACCTTGCCCGGCAGGAACTTCTGTGTGGCGGGGTTCGGCGTGGCTTCGGTCTGAATGAACATCTGGCTCTCCATGTGACAGGCTCGAGACCTCGGCCGTCTTTAGAATTCTTCCAAAGAAGATAAGCCCATTGCCTGACCTAATCAAGAGACTTGTACTCAAGAAATAGGCTCAGCAGAGGGCGTCGATTTCCTCATTGGTCAGCGTATCCGGCAGGACAGTGACCGGGATCGGAAACGCCGCCGCGCGTCCAGCGACCGACGAAACCAGTGGTCCGGGACCTTCCTTTGCCGAGCCGGCGGCAAGAACGAGGATCGCCACATCGCGGTCTTCTTCGATCACGGCGTTGATCTGCTCGGCGGCACTGCCTTCCCGGATGACGACCTCAGGCTCAATGCCGATCGTCTCGCGCACGATCTGGGCGATCTTGGCAACCGTTGCCTCGGCTTCCTCGCGCGCCTCGGCCCGCATGATCTCCTCGACGCCGAGCCATTGCTGGAAATCGCCGTTGGGGATCACATAGAGCAGCACCAGGCCGCCATTGGAATTCTTCGCGCGCCGGCCGGCATAATGAACGGCGCGCTGGCATTCGGGTGTCCCGTCGATCACCGCCATGAATTTGCGGCGGTGACCTTCGAGCCGTGAGAGTCGCTTCGATACCATGGGGCGGACTCTGACACCCGAAGCGGAAAAATTGCAAGCGCAGTTTTTGGCGCCTCTGCCTCTGGGGATTCCTTGTTCCCCGAAGGACAGGGGCGTTGTCTCAGTACAGGAAGCCGATAACGTCGCGCACCTGCTTCATCGTCACTTCGGCACGCTCCCTGGCGCGTTCGCCGCCCTTGCGCAGGATCGCGTCGATATGGCTGGTATCGTCCATCAGCCGGCGCATCTCGCCGGTGATCGGCGCCAGCACATGGATGGCGAGATCGACCAGCGCCGGCTTGAAGACCGAGAATTGCTGGCCGCCGAATTCGGTAAGCACCTCGGCCTTCGATTTGTCGGCCAGCGCGGCATAGATCGCCACCAGATTGTCGGCTTCCGGACGGCCCTGGAGCCCGTCGACCTCGCTCGGCAAACCGTCCGGATCGGTCTTGGCCTTGCGGATCTTCTTCGAGATCGCCTCTTCGTCGTCCATCAGATTGATGCGCGAGAGGTCGGAAGGATCGGATTTCGACATTTTCTTGGTGCCGTCGCGAAGCGACATGACGCGCGGCGCCGGTCCGCCGATCAAGGGTTCGACCATCGGAAAATAGGCATGCACTGGCTCGTCGCCGACGGTGATGTCGACGCCGTAGCCGCTCTTGCGTATATGCTCGGCATAATCGAGGTTGAACTTCATCGCGATGTCGCGGGCAAGCTCCAGATGCTGCTTCTGGTCCTCGCCGACTGGCACATGGGTGGCGCGGTAGACGAGAATGTCGGCGGCCATCAGGCTTGGATAGGCGTAGAGGCCGAGCGAAGCCTGCTCGCGGTCCTTGCCGGCCTTGTCCTTGAACTGCGTCATGCGGTTCATCCAGCCGATGCGCGCGACACAGTTGAAGATCCAGGCAAGTTCCGCATGCTGCGGCACGGCTGACTGATTGAAGACGATGTGCTTTTCCGGATCGATGCCGGCGGCGATGAAGGCAGCGGCGATCGAGCGCGTCTGGCTCGGCATGTCCTCGTGCACCAGCTGGGCGGTGAGTGCATGCATGTCGACGACGCAGTAGATGCAGTCATTGCCTTCCTGCAGCGCCACGAAGCGGCGGATCGCACCGAGATAGTTGCCGAGATGCAGATTGCCGGTCGGCTGCACGCCGGAGAATACGAGTTTTTGGAATTCGCTCATGTCGTCCTCAATAGGCTGGTGGAGGGCCCCAGGGCTGTTCGCCCATGTTGCTAACGCCGCGGCTTATGCACGGGCAACCCGTCCCAATCAAGTGGTTCGGGCTGCGGCATGCTGGATCAGGTCGAAGGTGTTGCCGTAAGGATCCGTAAAGACGGCGACCGTGCCGTAGACCTCATGCCTGGGCTCCTCCAGAAAGCGCACTCCGGCGCCGAGCATCGCGGCATAATCGCGGGCGAAATCGTCGGTCTTCAGGAAGAAGCCGACGCGGCCACCCGTCTGGTTGCCGATCGCCGCGCGCTGCGTCTGGTTTGCCGCCTGCGCCAGCAGAAAGGCTGCGCCATCCCCGCCTTTCGGCTTCACGACCACCCAGCGTTTGCCCTCCGGCTGGGGCTCGTCCTGAAGGCAATCGAAACCGAGGGTGCCGCAATAGAAGCCTTTGGCGCGGTCGTAATCGTCAACGACGAGCGTGACGAGAAAAAGAGACTGGACAGTCATGTGATCTCCCATGTTTGGATGTTTATTCCATCTAGAACGCGAAGGATGCTCATTTTTAAGCCGAATTGATCAGCGTCCTTAGTTCAAATTGAGTATAAAATTTCACAGAAAAGCTTTTATTGAACTGAAAATCCTCTCCGCACACTGGCGGCCCGTCAGTCGCCAGGCCAACCGCCCGGAGGGGACCATGCAGAACACCCGTTTGCTCGTCATGGCAGGCCTTTTCGCCCTACAATCCGCAACCGACGCCGTCGGTCAAGACAGCAAGAGACCGGCCGTTCATCTTCCCAAGCATGAGACGCGACTCGCCTATGCGGTTCAGACCGTCAGCGTGCGCGCCGGCTGTTTTCCAGAGCGCCTGCGAGCGATCCTCTCGCATATCGCCGCAAAGACCGGACGTCGCCCGATCGTTACCTCCGGCCTCCGGCCACATCCCCGCCGTCATGGCTCCCTGCATGGAAAATGCCTGGCGGCCGATATCCGGGTGCCGGGCCTCTCGGAACGAACCATCATTGCTGCCGCCAAGACAGCTCCAGGCATCGGCGGCATCGGCAGCTATTGCAACGGCATCATTCATGTCGATGTCGGCCCGCAGAGACGATGGGTCGATTGTTAGGCGAGCGAGAAAAGTGTGCAGGGGTTTTGTGCCACGGCGGTCAGGTTTGCGCCGGCTACTTTTGCCCCTCACCCTAACCCTCCCCGTAAACGGGGCGAGGGGACGTGCCTACGAGAGGCCTGAGAGAGGCGCGGCGGCGCGGCAAGTCCCTTCTCCCGTCAGAACGGGGAGAAGGTGGCGGCGGCCGGATGAGGGGCTTTCTCGGCAATCAACTAGCTTTGTGCATCCTTCGCCGGCACCGGCTTGCGGTTCAGGTTGCGCCGAATCATGCCGAGGTCGGCTCCGCCGATCAGGAAGGCGGCGGCGAAATAGATGAGCATTGCGATTGCGATCAGCAGCCCCAGCGTACCGACCTTGGTCAGAAGCGGCGCGGCGGAGGCGAGCCACGGCGCCCAATATTGCTTGAGGAAGACGATTGCCGCGCCCATGACGGCCGAGGCGACGATCAGCAGGGCGGCGCGTTTTGCCAGCGCCCATTCCCAGGTCAGATGGCCGCGGCGCAAAAGCGTGGTGAACAGCAAAAGCGTGCTGATCCAGCCGGCGGTGGCTTCGGCGACGGCGATGCCGGGCGCGCCCATAAAGGGGAACAGGGTCAGCGCCGTCGCGCAGTTGGTCCCCACTGCGATCGCCGAGAAGCGCATCGGCGTCTTGGTGTCCTCGCGGGCGTAAAAGCCCGGCTGCAGCGCCTTGATCAACACAAACGCGGGCAGGCCAATGCCGTAGATCGCCAGGATCGAGCCGACGACGGCGGTGTTTTCCTGATGAAAGGCGCCGCGTTCGTAGAGCACGCGGATGATTTCGTCGGAGAGGATCCAGAGCGCGAAAGCGGCGGGGATGGTCAGGAACAGCACGAATTCGATCGAGCGGTTCTGCAGGTTTGCCGCTTCGCGCAGCGCCCCGCCCTTCAGCGCCCGGGCAAGCTCCGGCAGCAGCACCACGCCGACGGCGACGCCGACGACGCCGAGCGGCAGCTGATAGATGCGGTCGGCATACTGTAGCGCCGCAATCGCGCCGTCGCGGGAGGAGGCGATCGCCTGGCCGATCAGCTGGTTGATCTGAGTGATGCCGCCTGTCACGGCGGCGGGCACCGCAAGGATCAGCAGCCGCTTGACATTCGCAGTCATCTTCGGGAAGCGCAGGCCGATGCTCATGCCGGCTGTCAGCACGCCGACATAGACGACGGCGAGTTGCAGCACGCCGGCGGCAAGAACGCCCCAGGAGAGATACCAGGCCGTCGCGAGCGGATCGGCGCCGGTATAGAGCGAATAAAACAGCGCTCCGATCATCACCACGTTGAGGAAGACGGGGGCGATGGCGGCGGCGAAGAAATGATGCAGCGAATTCAGCATGCCGCTCATCATCGCCGTCAGCGACATGCACATCAGATAGGGAAACATCACGGCCGCCATGCGGATCGTGATCGAGAATTTCTCGGCATCGTCGGCAAAGCCCGGCGCGATGATGAAGCGCACCAAGAGCGGCATGGCAAGCTCCATCACGATGGTGATGAGGAGCAGCACCGAAAACAACACGCCGAAGACTTCTTCCGAAAAGCGCTTGGCGCCATCCGTGCCGTTCGCCTCAATCTCCTTGGCAAAGAGCGGCACGAAGGCGGCGTTGAAGGCGCCTTCGGCAAACAGCCGGCGGAAGAGGTTCGGAAAACGGAAGGCGGCGTAGAAGACGTCGGCCATCGGCCCGGTGCCGAGCGCCGCTGCCATCAGCGTTTCACGGGCGAAGCCGAAGATGCGGCTGCCGAGAGTGGCGCCGCCGACGGTCGCGAATTTCTTGACGAGGCTCATGCTTTGGGGCTCATGCGGGGGAATCGGCTTTCTTTTCGGCTGCGGGCGATGTTCGGGTGGCGGCGGGCGCGATGATGCCGGAGGGCATGCGCTCGCGCAGCTCGTCCTGCTCCTCCGCCATCACGGCCTTCATGCGGGCGGTGATATTGGCGCGCTTGCTGTCGCCCGATATCTTCTGACCCACGAGGTCGGTGACGTAGAAGGTGTCGATTACCTTCTCGCCGAAGGTGGTGATGCGCGCCGACTGGATATCGAGCGACAGATCGGAGAGCACGGCAGTGATCTCCGACAGCAGGCCCGGCCGGTCGAGGCATTCGACCTCGATGACCGTGAACTTGTTCGACAGGCTGTTGGTAATGTTGACCGAAGGCGGAATGTCGAAGGCCTTGCTTTTCTTGCGGTTACGCGTGCGCGTGGCGATAACCTCGGGCAGGCGCTTGCGGCCGGACAGCACGTTCTCGATCATGCGCCCGATTGTGCCGGCGCGGCGCAGTTCGTCGGCATCATCGGCAAATTCGCGGCTGACATGGATCGTATCGAGCGCCCGTCCGTCCGAGGTCGTGAAGATCTGCGCGTCGACGATGTTGGCGCCGGCCGCAGCACAGGCGCCGGCAATGACGGCGAGCAGCCGGGGGTGGTCGGGCGACAGCACGGTGATCTCAGTGATGGCGTGGAAACTGTCGGTGCGCACCATCGTGGCTAGCGCCTGGCCCGCCTTGTCGGCCTGGCGGATGAAATCGGCGTGGCGGAGCTGGTCTTCCAACGGCACCGAGAGCAGGTATGGCTGGTAATGCAGCTTGGTATAGGTGTTGCGGTCCTTCTGGCTCCAGTCGGATAGGGCGCCGCGCAACGCCTCGGCGGCGGCGTGGGCCCGCTCCTTGCGGGACACCTCCGAAAAGCCGCCGGCCAGCAGCAGCTCGGTCTCGTAATAGAGCGTGCGCAGAAGCTGGCCCTTCCAGCCGTTCCAGACGCCCGGGCCCACGGCGCGAATGTCGCAGATCGTCAGGATCAGAAGCATCTTCAGCCGGTCGAGCGACTGTACGCGGTCGGCAAAATCGATAATGGTCTTGCGATCGGTGAGGTCGCGGGTCTGCGCCACCATCGACATCGTCAGATGTTCCTCGATCAGCCAGACCACGAGTTCCGTCTGCTTCTGCGAGAGGCCGAAGCGGGCGCAGAGCTTGCGGGCGACGCGGGCGCCGGCAATTGAATGATCCTCCTGGCGGCCCTTAGCGATGTCATGGAGGAGAACGGCGAGATAGAGCGCCTCGCGGTCCTCGATTCCCGAGATCAGCTTGTTGGCGAGCGGATGCAGGTCCTCCGCTCGTGAATTGTCGATCTCCGAGAGAACTTCGACGGTGCGGATCAGATGCTCATCGACCGTATAATGATGATACATATTGAACTGCATCATCGCGACGATCTTGCCGAAATCGGGGATGAAACGGCCAAGCACGCCGGCCTCGTTCATCCGGCGCAGGATCAGCGCCGGGTCACGTTTCGACGTCAGGATCGACATGAAGAGACGGTTCGCCTCGTCGTTTTCCCTTAAGCTGTTGTCGATCAGGGCGAGTGAGCGGGTGACGCGTTTCAGCGCATCCGGATGGAATTCCAGCCCGGTTATGTCGGCGACGTGGAAGAGCCTGAGGATGCTGACCGGATCGCGCTTGAAGACATCGGCGTCGGCAAGAGCGATGCGGCCGCGGTCTTCGACGAATTCGACGCTGCCGGCAATCTTGCGGGTACGATGGGTAAAGCGACTGATGACGCCGGTGAGACCCGGGATCGACTTCGCCTGCTGGTCTTCGAGTGCGGCGCACAGAATGCGCGTGAGATCGCCGACATCCTTGGCCACGAGGAAATAGTGTTTCATGAAGCGCTCGACCGCCGAAAGGCCGGGGCGGGTGTGATAGCCGAATGCCTCGGCGATCTCGCGCTGGATGTCGAAGGACAGACGTTCCTCGGCCTTGCCCGTCAAGAAGTGCATATGGCAGCGCACGGCCCAGAGAAAATCATCCGCCTTCTGCAGAAGGCGATATTCGTGTTTCGACAGAACGCCGAGCTTGATCAGCTCCGCCTGGTCGCGCACGTGGTAGTAATATTTCGAGATCCAGAACAGCGTGTGCAGGTCGCGAAGCCCGCCCTTGCCTTCCTTGACGTTCGGCTCGACGAGGTAACGCGTGTCGCCCGCCTTGCGGTGGCGCTCGTCGCGTTCTGCTAGTTTGGCGGCGATGAATTCAGGCCCGGTTCCAGTGACGATCTCCTTGTCGAAACGGGCTTCGAGCTCGGTTTCCAGTCGCTGCAGGCCGCAAATATAACGCATCTCGAGGATCGCGGTACGGATCGTCATGTCCGACCTGGAAAGCGCGATGCATTCCTCCACCGTGCGGGTGGCGTGGCCGACCTTGAAGCCCATGTCCCAGAGCACGTAGAGCATGAATTCGACCGCCTTGTGCGTCTCCTCCGCCGGCCGCGGCGGGAAGAGGAAGAGCAGGTCGATATCGGAGCCCGGCGCCAGCGTGTCGCGGCCATAGCCGCCGACGGCGGTGACCGCGAATTTGTCCTTCTGCAGCGGGAAGATATGAGTGGTGGCGAAATTATAGAGGACGGTGATGATCTGGTCCTGCAGCCAGGAAATCCGATAGGCGCAATTGAGACCGCTTCCGTCGGCGGCAAGGGCCGCGCGCGCCTTCTGCCGGCCGTCCGTGCTCGCCCTTTTCAGCGCCGCGAGAAGATCGGCGCGCATGATGTCGGGCCGGTTTCGATTGGCTTCGGAAACGGCTTCACACTGCTTCTGCAGGAGTTCGGCGTCGAGGATCTCCGAGAAATCGAGGTTGCGCGTCGCGCTCACAGGGGCGGTTTCCTGTTCATGCCGGGCTGCCTGATTGGGGCTCGCCTCACGTTTCGTCTGCATGCGCTATAACCTCTTTGCCCGGCGATTGACACGGGCCTTCATACTGCAAGAACCTTTAAATTTGGCGAAATGGTGTTGCCAATGCCGCGATGCGGGACGCTCTGCCGCAAACCTTCCGTAAAGTCTCAGTCTGCGGCCTGCGCATGCAGCGAATACAGCACCTGCCGGGTCTCGCGCTGGATCTCCTCGAGCGTCGCCCTGTCGCACTCGCGGTAGCCCGCCTTGGCAATCGACGTTCCGAGTTCGGAGATCATAGCGCAGGAGCGGGTGATTTTCAGCAGGCCGATCGGCGATGTCCAGCCGCGGGCGTTGCGATCTTTGTCGGCGCGCCGCATCGTGTCGAGCATGGAGCAGATGAGCGAGAGGCGCTCGGTTTCGCGAACCAGCTTCTCCATGAACATGGACTGCGCTCCTATTTCAGCTTTTTCTTGAGATCGTAAAGCGCATCCAGCGCCTCGCGCGGCGTCATGTCGTCGAGGCTCATCGCCTTCAGCGCCTCCTCGACCTTCGATGGGCCGCGAGAAGTGTCTTCTCGCCTCACCGCCACCTGGAAGAGCGGCAGATCGTCGATCAGCTGGCTCGCCGGGTTCTTGCGGTCGGCATCTTCGAGGCGGGTGAGCACGTCGCGGGCCCGCGCCACGACCGAGGCCGGAAGCCCGGCGAGGCGGGCGACCTGGATGCCGTAGGAACGATCGGCCGCACCCGGCCCGACCTCGTGGAGAAAGATGACATCGCCGTCCCATTCCTTGACGCGCATCGTGGCGTTCGATAGCCGGCCAAGCTTTTCCGACAGCACGGTCAGCTCGTGGAAATGCGTGGCGAAGAGGCCGCGGCAGCGATTGGCCTCATGCAGGTGCTCGACGGCGGCCCAGGCGATCGACAGACCGTCGAAGGTGGCGGTGCCGCGGCCGATTTCGTCGAGGATGACGAGGGAGCGGTCGCTCGCCTGGTTGAGAATGGCAGCCGTTTCCACCATCTCGACCATGAAGGTGGAGCGTCCGCGCGCCAGATCGTCGGAGGCGCCGACGCGCGAGAACAGACGGTCGACGACGCCGATATGGGCCGATGTCGCCGGCACGAAGGAGCCCATCTGCGCCAGGATCGCGATCAAGGCGTTCTGGCGCAGGAAGGTCGATTTGCCGCCCATGTTCGGGCCGGTCAGCAGCCAGATCGCCCCATCCTTGTCGCCGGTCTTCGGCGACAGATCGCAATTGTTGGCGACGAAGGGGCCGCCCGCCTGCCGGCGCAGCGCCTGTTCGACGACCGGATGGCGCCCGCCTTCGATCGCAAACATTTTCGAGCCGTCGACCTGCGGTCGGCAATAGGCCTGCTCTTCGGCAAGCAGCGCCAGGCCTGCGGCGACGTCGATCACGGCAAGCGCCCGCGCACCGGATTTGATCGCTTCGGCTTCAGCGACCACGGCCGTCGTCATCCTGTCGAAGGCGTCGAGTTCGATCGTCAGCGCTCGGTCTGCGGCGTTGGCGATACGGCTTTCGAGATCGGCAAGCTCGGTGGTGGTGAAGCGCATGGCGCTCGCCATCGTCTGGCGATGGATGAAGCGGGCCTTCGCCTCCGCCGTCTCCGTCATCGGGGCGGCATTGCCGGCGGTCACCTCGATGAAATAGCCGAGGATATTGTTGTGCTTGATCTTCAGCGCCCGGATGCCGGTTTCCTCGGCATATTGCAGTTGCAGTCCGGCGATGACGCGGCGTGACTGGTCGCGCAGCGCCCGAACCTCGTCAAGCTCGGCGCTCGCGCCATCGCGCAGGAAACCGCCGTCTCGTTTCAACAGCGGCAATTCATCGGCGAGCGTCTCGGCGAGCAGTTCGTACAGCGGCGCGGGAAGCGCTTTCAGGCCGGACAGCGCCTCGCCGAGCTCATCAGGCAGCATGGCGGTTGCGAGCATCTCCGCAACACCCTCGGCGGCTTGCAGCCCCTGGCGGATCGCAGCGAGATCGCGTGGCCCGCCGCGGTCGAGCGCCAGGCGGGAGAGCGCGCGCGGCATATCGGGCACATGTTTCAGCGTGTCGCGCAGCCTGCCGCAGAGCGAGGGCTCCTCGATCAGGAAGCCGATCGAATCGAGTCGCGCATTGATGCGGACAGGATCGGTGAGCGGCGACATCAGCCGCTCGGCCAGAAGCCGCGCGCCGCCGCCGGTGACGGTACGGTCGATCGCCTTCAAGAGCGAACCGTTGCGATCTCCCGACAGAGTTCGGGCAAGCTCCAGATTGGCGCGGGTGGCCGGGTCGATGAACAGCGTTGAAGCGGCGCTTTCCCGCTCGGGCTTGCCAAGCGGCGGCCGCTCGGCGATCTGCGTCTTCTCGACATAGGCGACGGCGGCTGCGGCCGCCGCCAGCTCGGCGCGCGAGAAGCTGCCGAAGCCGTCAAGCGTCGAGACGCCGAAATAGCGTGCGATCCGGCCTTCGGCGCTGGCGCTGTCGAAGAGCACGGAAGGCTGTGGCACCGCCGTGCGGCCAAGCACGTCGAAGACCGGCTTGAGCTCGGCATCGTGGAAGATCGTGTCGGGCAGGATCAATTCGCGCGGATCGATGCGCAGGATATCGGCAAGCAGCCGCGAGGCTTCCGTCTCGGCAAGCCGGAAGACGCCTGTGGAAATATCGATCCAGGCGAGCGCCAGCTGCGGCTCGCCGCCGCCGCGGATGCGGGCAAGCGCCATCAGATAGTTGGATTCCGAGGGTGAAAGCAGCTTTTCCTCGGTGATCGTGCCGGGCGTGACGAGGCGGATCACGTCACGCTTGACGACCGATTTGCCACCGCGTTTTTTCGCTTCGGCCGGATCCTCGATCTGTTCGCAGACGGCGACCCGGAAGCCGAGCGAAATCAGCTTCTGCAGATAGTCGTCGGCCGCATGCACGGGCACGCCGCACATCGGGATATCCTGGCCCATGTGCTGGCCGCGCTTCGTCAGCGTGATGCCGAGCGCGCGGGAGGCTTCCAGCGCATCCTCGAAGAAGAGCTCGTAGAAGTCGCCCATGCGATAGAACAGCAGCGAACCCGGATTGTTCGCCTTGATCTCGATATATTGCTCCATCATCGGCGTCGCGGAGGCACGGCTTTCCGCCGTGGCGAGCTCGGCAGCCGAAAAGGCTTCATTCCCAATGTCTATTCGTGCGTTCACGGAGGCGCAGTTTTTCCCAAAAAAACAGGTGCCAACCCTATCCGCGCGCCGCTATAGATGACAACTGCATTTGAGGAAGAGCGAAGCGTCGCCCACAGGACGTTGGAGGATTTATGCCCGATATTGATAAGAAGGACCGGCCGGTGACCTCGGTGACCGATCAGGAGGCGCTCGATTTTCACGCCATGGGCCGCCCCGGCAAGCTGGAGATCAACCCGACCAAGCCGATGGCGACGCAGCGCGACCTCTCGCTTGCCTATTCCCCGGGTGTCGCCGTTCCGGTCAAGGCGATCGCCGCCGATCCGCAGGCCGCCTATGACTATACGGCGCGCGGCAACATGGTCGCCGTCATATCAAACGGCACGGCCATTCTCGGCCTCGGCAATCTCGGTGCGCTTGCTTCCAAGCCGGTCATGGAGGGCAAGTCGGTGCTCTTCAAGCGCTTCGCCGACGTCGATTCCATCGACCTCGAAATCGACACGGAAAATGTCGACGAGTTCATCAACTGCGTCCGCTTCCTGGGCCCCTCCTTCGGCGGCATCAATCTTGAGGATATCAAGGCGCCGGACTGCTTTGTGATCGAGAGCCGGCTGCGCGAGCTGATGGACATTCCCGTCTTCCATGACGACCAGCACGGCACGGCGATCATCGCCGCCGCCGGCCTGATCAACGCGCTGGAACTGACCGGCCGCGACCTGAAGACGACGAAGCTCGTCTGCAATGGCGCCGGCGCTGCGGCGATCGCCTGCGTCGAACTCATCAAGGCGATGGGCTTTGCGCCCGAAAACATCATCCTCTGCGATACCAAGGGCGTCATCTACCAGGGCCGCACCGAAGGCATGAACCAGTGGAAATCGGCGCATGCGGCAAAGACCGATGCGCGCACGCTGGAAGAGGCGATGAACGGCGCCGACGTGATTTTCGGCCTGTCGCAGAAAGGCGCCTTCTCGGCCGAGATGATCCGTTCGATGGCCGACCGGCCGATCATCTTCGCCATGGCCAATCCCGATCCGGAGATCACACCGGAGGAGGTCGCCCGCATCCGCGACGACGCCATCATGGCAACGGGCCGCTCGGATTACCCGAATCAAGTCAACAACGTCCTCGGCTTTCCCTATATCTTCCGCGGCGCCCTCGATGTGCGCGCCTCCACGATCAACGACGCGATGAAGATCGCCGCCGTCAAGGCGCTGGCAAACCTTGCCCGTGAGGACGTGCCGGATGACGTGGTTGCCGCCTACCAGGGCAACCGGCCGCGTTTCGGGCCGCAATATATTATTCCCGTTCCCTTCGATCCGCGGCTGATCTCGGCCATCCCGGTGGCTGTCGCAGAAGCCGCGATCGAAAGCGGCGTAGCCCGCAAGGTCATTACCGACATGGCCGGGTACGCACGCGAGCTTTCGGCGCGCCGCGATCCCATCGCTTCGACGCTTGCCAGCCTCTACGAACGTGTCCGCCGCCGCCCGAAGCGGATCGTCTTTGCCGAGGCCGAGGAAGAACAGGTGCTGCGCGCCGCCATGTCCTACGCCAACCAGCAGCTCGGCACCGCCATCCTGCTCGGCCGCGAGGATCTGATCCGGGCGACGGCGGAGCGCGCCGGCATCGACCTCAACCGGCCCGGCTTCGATATCGTCAATGCCCGCATCTCCACCCGGGTCGAAGCCTATATCGATTACCTCTATGCCAGATTGCAGCGGCGCGGCTACCTCCACCGCGATGCCCAGCGCCTGATCCACAACGACCGCAACCACTTCGCCGCCACGATGGTGGCGCTCGGCGACGCCGACGGCATGGTGACGGGCATCACCCGCAACTATTCCACCGCGCTCGAGGATGTGCGCCGCTGCATCGACGAGAAGCCCGGCCACCGCGTCATCGGCGTGTCGCTGGCGCTCTGCCGCGGCCGCACGGTCTTTGTCGCCGACACGGCGGTGCATGACATGCCGACCGCCGAAGAGCTTGCCGATATCGCCGAAGAAGCTGCCGGTCTCGCACGGCGCATGGGGTATCAGCCGCGGGTCGCCATGCTTGCCTATTCCACCTTCGGCCATCCCTCCGGCGAACGCTCCGAGCGGGTGCGCGAAGCGGTCAAGATCCTCGACCGGCGCCGCGTCGATTTCGAATATGACGGCGAGATGGCTGCCGATGTGGCGCTGAACCGCAAGGTGATGGAGCAATATCCCTTCTGCCGGCTCTCCGGCCCCGCCAACGTCCTCGTCATGCCGGCCTTCCACTCGGCCTCTATCTCGACCAAGATGCTGCAGGAACTCGGCGGCTCCACGGTCATCGGCCCGATCCTCGTCGGCCTCGACAAGCCGGTGCAGATCACCTCGATGGGCGCCAAGGACAGCGATATCGTCAACATGGCGGCGATCGCCGCCTATGGCGGGTCATAAGGCCATCTGCCCGCACAGCGAGATATTCAGTGACCAGGGAGATCGGCGAGATCAGCCCCTCATCCGCCTGTCGGCACCTTCTCCCCGTTTGCGGGGCGAAGGGGATATGCCGCGATCTCTCCGCCCCATCCACGGCTCGTGCGGCAAGTCCCCTCTCCCCGTCAGAACGGGGAGAGGGTTAGGGTGAGGGGCAGCACTGGCAATCTCTGCTTCGCCTGACTGCAATCAGCTTGCGAAGCGACCGGCGTCGGCGCCGTAGTAGTTCAGGTAGCGGTCGGAAATGCTGGAGATCGGCAGCACGATCAGCACGTCGGTCGTGTTGAAGGCATGATCGATGACGGCGCTGGAGCCGACCATTGCGCCGAGTCTGAGGTAGCCCTTGATCAGCGGCGGCAGGGCCATCAGCGCCCGCTTCGGGTTGACGGCCTCGGCCGGCATCAGATCCATGTTGCGGGCGAGATGCGGCAGTGCGCCGATGGCCCATTCGTCTTTCGCCAGCACATTGTGGTAGAGGAAGGACAGCGCCAGTGCGTGGCTTTCGAGATAGACGCCGGGGAACGAGGCGCAGCCGAACATGGCGCTCACGCCGTGCTTCAATGCATAAGCCCAGTTGCCCTGCCAGAGAAGCTCAACGGTGCGTTTGGTGCGGTATTCCGGCAGCACGCAGGAACGCCCGAGCTCCATGAAGCGCTTGTCCGGGTGCCTGGCGAGGAGGCTCTCGATTTCGAATTCGGAAGCCGAATAAAAACCGCCATTGGCGATCGCGACATCCTGGCGCAGCAGCCGGTAGGTGCCGACGATCTGATCTTCCGGATCACCTTCGAGCGAGCGGTCGAGAACGAGAAGATGGTCGCAGACAGCGTCATAGGCATCGAAATCGCGTTCGCGCCGCATGGCTTCCGGCGGCAGCTGCGCCTTCATTTCTTTGACGAAGACGCGGTAGCGCACGGCCTGGGCCGCATCGATCTCGCGTGCCGTGCGGGCAAGGCGGGTTTCGAGATTGCCGATCCGGCCGAGGATGTCGCCGTCTTGCTGCGCAGCCGTCGACGGCCGCGCAGCCTCCGCGGTAACGTCACAATTCAGGATGTCGATGGAGGACATGGCGATTCTCCCGTTGCCGGCTTATCGACGCCATAAAACACTTCTGTGCGACAGGAAAGTGACATATTGAATTTCCCGGCGCAAGCAGCCTGCGCAGTCAATTCAGCGACCTACCGCGCTTCTGCCCGTCGGGCGGAAAGGGCGGCGATCGCCTGAACTTCCGTCAGCAGCCGCACCGGATCGACCGGCTTTACCATCACGCGGTTGGCGCCATTGAGCAAGACCTGGCGGCGCGACTCGTCGCTCTTGTCGGCGGTGAGCACGATCACCGGCACCGGGTCAAGATCGAGCCGCCTTTCGTGGCCGCGCAGCCGCCCCAGCATGTCGATGCCGTTGCCGCCGGGCATCGACAGATCGCTGATGATGATGTCTGGCCGCGCGCTCGCCTCGCCGAGCGCGCAATCGAGGAGTGTGTCGAAATCCTCGACATGGTGCACCTTGTGTCCGCCCTTTTCCAGGACGACGCGCACCAGCATCGCATTGATCGGATCGTCCTCGCCGAGCAGGATGTGCAGGCCGTGTGCGGCCACCATGGTTTCGGCCATCGGCGGTCCGAAACCCGGCTGGTTGTCGTTCAGCGCGTCGCGCTTCTCCATGCCGCGCATGCGCCCGCGCAGCACATCGATCAGCGACTGTTCGCGCAGAGGCCGGATGAGCCAGGCATCGAACAGGTCGAGCGGATGGGCGCTGCGCTCTTCGGGATTGACGAGCAGGACCTTGCGCAGGCCAAGGGCAGCGATTTCGGCGCGATCGGCGAGATGCGCTGAAAATTCCGCCGACATGCGATGATCGACGATAATATCGGTCGGCCGGCGGCTGCCGCTTGCCATTCCGAGCAGCTTCGCGCGCGCAGCCTCGCCGCTGTCGACAAGATGGCAGGTGCCGCCGAGCACGGTGATCGTTTCGGCAATGGCGGAGCGGGCCGCCCCTGCCGGCGCCAGCAGCACGACGCTGTTGCCGGCAAGCAGCGTGTTTCGCCGTTCGGAGCGCTCGCTGTCGAGTTCAATGGGGAAGCGTATGGTGAATGTGCTGCCTTTGCCCTTTTCGCTGGTGACCGTCAAGGCGCCGTCGAATTCGCGCATGATGCGGGCGGAGATGGCAAGGCCGAGCCCGGTGCCGCCGCTCTTGTCGGCAACGTTTCCACCTTGTTCGAACTCGCCGAAGACGCGCGCCAGCTCCTCCGCCGTCATGCCCGGACCCGTGTCGGTGACGGTAATCAGCAGGTTGCCGGCATCGAGCGATACGCGGATGAAAACGCCGCCGGCCTGCGTGAATTTGACAGCATTGCCGATGACGTTGAACAGAACCTGGCGCAGCCGCGCCGCATCGAAGCTCATTTTCTCCGGAACGTCTGACGACACGGTGGCGCCGATCTCGATCCCCTTTTCATGCGCCCGGTGGGCGAGCATTTCGACGACGCTTTCGAGAAGCTTCCGCAGCGATTCCGAGCGCGGGTGAAGCTCGAAACGGCCGACTTCGATGGTGGAAAAATCGAGCAGATCCTCGACAAGCTGCGTCAAGGCGTGGCCGGATTGGCGGATGTTGGCGAGATAATTCTGCTGTTCCTGCGTCAGCCGCGTTTCCGCGAGCAGGTGCGTCATGCCGAGAATGCCCGAAAGCGGCGTGCGCACCTCGTGGCTGACGGTTGCAAGCAGTCGGGATTTCGCGGCGCTGTTATACTCGGCTTTCTGGCGGGCCGACTCGCGGCTCTGCGCGACGAGCCGCTCCTCCGTCACATCACGGGCAACACTCTGCAGCAGCAGGTGGCCGCTGCCCGGATCGCGGGTGACCACGTCGCGCCACAGGAAAATACGCTGGCCTTCCGGCGTCGATATCTCGACGTCGTAGCAGTGCGGGATCGGCCCGGGACGGAAGGCAATCCCGATCTCTTCGCAGGTCCGCCCTTCCGGGCGCAGCCGGCCGGTCAGACGGCGAAAGGTGTCGTTGGCCGAGATGATGCGACGGTCCATGGCACGGGTGAGGGTGATGTCGCCGAGCACGTCATGCACCTCGGCGAAGAGCTTCGCGCCATCATCGCCGTTCGGAGCGGATCGACCGGCGGGCTGCCTGCTTCTCTGCCGGCGTACCATCAGCACGGCGTAACAGGCGATGACGGCAAGGCCGAGAGCGACGAGACCGCCCGAAAGGAGCAACGGCTCGCCGGCATGGGCGAGCAGCGTCAGGACCATCGCGGCCAGAAAGCCGGCGCCGCTCAGCCAGTAGAACAGCAGGCGCCGCGTCGCTGCAGGCCCTGATAGGGCAGCAGCCCCCGTGCGCGCTGTCGATGCTCCGGGACGCGAAGAGGTTTCCTCCGTCCGCTCCTGATGCGGCTTGACGGCGGTTCCGCCGAAGGCGGCGGACAATCTTTCCTGCAACTGTCCCAGACTCTGCATGGTATCTGGATAACATGAGGCTTATTCCGAATGCCTTCAGGAATTCGATAAGATTTTAGCGGCCGGCCTTTTTCGGCAGCAGCAGCTCCTCGAGGATGACGCAGCCGGCGCCGATGGTGATGAAACTGTCGGCGAGATTGAACACGGCGAAAGACCAGCTTTCGGTGTAGAAGAGGATGTAGTCGATCACATGTCCGTAGGCGAAGCGATCGACAAGATTGCCGATCGCACCGGCAATGATCAGCGCATAGCCGAGATGCGCGAGCCAGCGGTCTTTTGCCGTGCGGTACCACAGCCAGATGACGAAGGCGACGATGACGAGCCGCATGCCGACGATGATCCAGCCGTCCATGCCCTCCAGCATCGAAAAGGCGACGCCGAGATTGTAGGTGCGGTAGAGCGCCAGCATCGGGATGACGGGAACGGCTTCCTGCAGCGGCAGGGTATGATCGACGGCGATCTTGACGACCTGGTCGATGAGAACGGCGAGAAGGATGAAAATCAGGATCGGCGCCGGGCGCGAAAACAGCGCGGGGCGTGCATGCGTCGGTTCGGTCATTTGCCCTCGGCAAGTGAAAGGAGATGGCGGCGCGCCTCGAAAAGCATGACGGCAGTGGCGACGGCGAGGTTCAGGGAGTCGGCGCGGCCCTGCTGCGGGATCCGCGCGAGCGCATCGGCCTCCCTGGCGAGCTGGTCCGGCAGGCCGGATTGTTCGTTGCCCATCAGGAGGACCGTGGGCTTCTTGCGGTAGTCGATCGTGCGATAGTCGACCGCGCCGGCCAGATGGGTGGCGACGATGGAAACGCCGGCCGATTTCCGCCAGGCCAGGAACTCCTCCGGCGTCGCCCGCGCGACTGGAACGGCGAAGACCGAGCCCATGGTTGCCCGCACGGTCTCCAGCGAGAAGGGATCGGTCGTCTCGCCGATGAGAATGATGCCGGCCGCGCCGGCCGCATCGGCCGTCCGGATGATGGTGCCGAGATTGCCCGGATCGCGCACGCGGTCGAGCGCCACCCACGTCTCACCCTCCTGCGGCCGGATGCCCTTGAGCGGCGTCCAGCGCTGCTCGAAGATGCCGACGACCATTTGCGGGTTGTCGCGCCGGGTGATCGCGGCAATCACCTTTTCGCTGACTTCGAGCACCAGCCCGCCCGAGGCGACGGTCCTTGCCGCCATCTGCTCGACCAGCGGCTTACCCTTGGCGGCCTTGGCATAGACCAGCGTGCGGATCGTCCAGCCGAGCTCGATTGCATCGATGACGAGCTTCAGCCCTTCGGCGAGGAAAGTCCCGCTTTCCTCCCGCGACTTCTTGTTGGTCAGCGCCTTGATGTCCTTGATGATCGGATTGGCGAGCGAGGTGACTTCCTTCACCTGCCCGACCCTGCGTGGCCCGTGATCGTGGAAGTCCTTGCTCATTGCGGCACCCAGCGCGAAAAGAGGGAGGTGGAAAGCGCCCGGCCCGCAGTCCGGCCATCCGTGCCGGCCTCGCGAATGACCAGTTCGCCGGATTCGACCGCGCCGCCGGCGCCGCGCATCGTTTCGCGCATCAGTTCGTGGATCGAATAGAAGCTGGCGCGGATCGAATAGGCCGTCAGCACCAGGCCGACTGCCCTCGGGGAGAGGATTTCGCGGCAGACATCGAGCATCAGCGGCAGATGCTCGAAGAGATGCCAGACTTCGCCGTTGGGGCCGCGGCCGAATTTCGGCGGATCGGTGAGGATGATGTCGTATTGGCTGCCGCGGCGTTCCTCGCGCAGGATGAATTTCATCGCATCCTCGCAGATCCAGCGGATCGGCAGCTTCTCCATGCGCCCGAGCGCCTGGTTCTCGCGCGCCCAGCCGATCGCCTTCTTCGACGCGTCGACATGGGTGACCTCGGCGCCGGCAGCGGCGGCGACCAGCGACGCGACCCCGGTATAACCGAAGAGGTTCAGCACTTTCAGCGGTCGGCCGACCCTTTCGACAGCCTCCTTCATCCAGCTCCAATGGACGATCTGCTCGGGAAAGACACCGACGTGACGGAACGAGGTGAAGCGGCCGAGGAAATCGACGCCGAGCAGGTTGAGCGGCCAGGTCTCGCCGAGCGCCTCCCTCGGGAAGCGCCAGCGGCCGGTGCCTTCCTCGTCGGTATCGCCGGTGAACACGGCATCCACCTTCTCCCAGATCTGCGGCGCCAGCGAAGGCCGCCACAGCGCCTGAGCTTCCGGGCGGATGATGCGGTAGGGGCCATATTGCTCCAGCTTCTGGCCGTCGCCGCTGTCGATCAGGTGGAAATCGCCGGCGCCGAGCGATTCGAGAATGACAGGCACGCGCTCCGCCGGCCGATCGCCGCTGCGCGTCATGAGCGGGCGCGAAACCGCAGCCGGCGTCGCACTCTCGCGAACCGTATCGCGTGTGGCCGCGGGACGTGCCACGGGCTTCGGTGCTCGGCCGGCCCGATCGTCCCTGCGGCTTTCACCGGCGGGACCTGATGTCTTCTTCTGGCCCGGCCGGCGTTCTCTTTGTTTCACGTGCTCTTCCGCGTCTCTGTCGGTTTTTTCGTCCTCTAGCCTAGAAGACTGCAGCGGATCAACTGGGCGCCGACCACGCCTGGACAGGTTCTCTTGTGGCGGCGCTCATTTCAAGCCCTCGGATGCGTGCGTGCGAAGCCAGCTTTCCGCCGCATAGAGGGCCGCGACATGCATCGATTGCATGATAACGGCGCCGGACCGCAGGTCGGCAAGGATATCGCCAAGATCTGCAAACAACATGTCGACTTTCTCACCAGGGTCGAAACGGGGTTCGCCCGATCTGTTCAAGCCAAACGCCAGCCAGCTCGTGACTATATTGCTGTGGTTGGCGGCATTCGGATAGGAGGTGAGCAGCTTGACGAAGGTCGAGGCGTCATAGCCGGTCTCTTCCCGCAGTTCGCGCCGCGCTGCCGCCATCGCCGCATCGCCGGCTTCGATGTCAGCGGGTTCGACGCCGCCGGCGACTAGACCGAGGACGATTTCGGCCCGGCCATGCCGGTACTCCCGCGTCAACAGCACGCGTCCGTCGGGCATCAGCGGGATGACGTTGATCCAATCGGGATAATCGAGCACATGGAACGGAGCGACGACGATCCCCTCGGCGGTAACGCAATCGTCGCTGCGAAGCCGGATCCAGCGATCCTCGTAGGTGATCCGGCTCGCCGTCACGCTCCAGGGTTTCAATTCGTCGCTCATCGTAATTCTTTCCGATAGAAGCCACCAGATAACATTCCCGTCCGCCGTGGCAAAGGGCTTTGCTGGTGGGATAAGATGGGGCGAATCGCAGATGGGGCTGTCGAATGGATTTCACCGGCGAAGAACGCATCGCCGCGCCGCGGGACATGGTCTGGGCAGCGCTCAACGATCCGGAGATCATGCGCGGCTGCATTCCGGGGTGTCAGAACATCGAGCGGCTGTCGCCAAGCGCTTTCGAGGCGACGATCAAGGTGAAGTTCAGCCTGTTCTCCGCCACCTTCCACGGGTTGCTGACGCTTTCCAATATCGATGCGCCGAGAAGCTATACGTTGTCGGCCGAAGGCAAGGGCGGCCTTGCCGGCTTCGCCAGGGGCAGCGCCGATGTCGTGCTCGAGGCGAGGGGCGAGGAGACGATCCTGCACTACCGGGCAAGAGCCGAACTCGGCGGCAGGCTCGCCCAGCTCGGCGCACGCCTGCTCGATTCGACCTCGCAGCGGCTGGCCGAAGGTTTCTTCTCGGATTTCAATGCTGCGATCGTTGCAAAAATGACTGCGGATTGAGCGCCGAAGGCTTTCGCTGCGGCTTGGCGCGGACCTGCGCCTGAGCTATTGCGACATGATGACATGGACCATCAGGCCGCCACGGGCGGAAGACCAGGAATTGCTTGCGGACATCTATCTTTCCGTGCGCCGCCAGACATTCGTCTGGGTCGATCCCGGCAAGTTTCACCGCGAGGATTTCTCCGCCCAGACCAATGGCGAGACCATCTTCGTCTGCGAGCATGCCGACCGGAGCGTCGCCGGCTTCCTGTCGCTCTGGCCGGAGGACGATTTCATTCACATGCTTTATATAAGGCCCGAGTTCCAGGGGCTCGGCGCCGGCACGGCGCTGCTCAGGGCGCTGCCGGAATGGCCGCGACATAAGTACCGGCTGAAATGCCTTGTGAACAACCGGCGGGCGAAGGCCTTCTATCTTTCCCACGGTTTCGCGGTGACCGGCAACGGCGCGTCGCCGGAAGGCGACTACGAGGAGCTGAGCTTTTCTCCGGTTTGACTCGGGGCGAGAGCCGATCTTATCGCGACGGCAGCTGGCCGGCGATCTCCTCCGCGCGGGACCTGTGACGATCGGCCTCGCCCTGCCAGCGAATGGCTTCCTTGGCCTCGGTGCGGGCGCGCTTGCGGTGTTTGCCCTGGCTGAACCAGGTGGCGGCCGAGCCGATCAGCATGCCTGCTATCAATGCGATGAACAGGAAGACGAAGAAGGGTGCGGAAACCGCAAGCACCTGGTCTTCGGGCCTGAAGGGATTGAAGGCGAGCGTGACGCTCTGCCGGTTGGCGACGCAGAAGACGATGAGGATGACTCCGAGCGGCAGCAGAATCAACAGGTTGACGATCTTCTTGGCCATTTGAGCTCTCCATGCGTCTTATATGCATCGGCCCGAAAATCGATTCCCACTTTCGGGCCGATGCGCTAGCAGAATAGGAAAACGGTGTTCAAGTTCAAGTGCGGTTTCGCCGCAGGCGGCTCGCGCCGCTCAATCCTCTTCGTCGGCCTGGCCGGGATTGAGCCGCTCGCGCAGTTCCTTGCCCGTCTTGAAGAAGGGAACCCACTTCTCCTCGACGAAGACGGTATCGCCGGTGCGCGGGTTACGGCCGGAGCGGGAAGGGCGGTTCTTGACCGAAAACGCGCCGAAGCCGCGCAATTCGACGCGGTTGCCCGCAGCCAGTGCATCGGTGATCTCGTCGAGAACCGCGTTGACGATATTTTCGACGTCGCGATGATAGAGATGCGGGTTGCGTGCCGCAACAATCTGCACCAATTCGGACTTGATCACAGTCGCCCCCTTAAATTATTGATTTCTTATCAATCCCGGCCAACCTGCCAAACTGAAAGCAGCCCGTCAAGAAGCAACTTTGGGGGCAGGATTCCATTAATATCCTGGCCTTTGACCAGATCATCATAACCCAAGATAGTAACCAGCCGCGAAACAGCTCCTGCGAGCAGAAAAGGCGTGTTGCTCTTCTTGTCCCAATCCACCATCGGCAGATCGGTGTCGACGCCGCGCGACTTGAGATAGGCGCGGATTTCCGCCTCGCCGCCGATCGTATCGACGAGCTTCGCCTTCAGCGCCTGCCGGCCGGTATAGATCGTGCCGTCGGCGAGTTTCAACACCTCGTCGCGCGGCAGCTTGCGCCGGTCGGCGACCAGGTCGACGAACCAGTTATAGCTGTCGACCACCATGTTGCGGATCATCGCCTTGGCTTCCTCGCTCGCCTCGTGGAAGGGCGAGGGCTCGGCCTTCAGGGGCGAGGATTTGATCTCCTGCAGCGATACGCCGATCTTGTCGAGCAGCGGCTGGATCTGCGGATACTGGAAGATGACGCCGATCGAGCCGGTGATCGAGCTGTCGCCGGCAATGATCGTGTCTCCCGCGGTGGCGATCATGTAGCCGGCGGAGGCGGCCAGCGTGCGCACGTCCGAGACAACAGGCTTCTTGGCTGATATCGCCCGGATCGCATTGAAGATTTTTTCGCCGCCATAGGTCGTGCCGCCGGGCGAGGAGATCGAAATCACCGCAGCCTTCACCTGATCGCTGGTCTCGACCTTCTTCAGCCGCTCCAGCAGCTCGTCGTCATCGACGATCAGCCCCGATATCGTCACATGGGCGATATGCGGGCTTGCCGTGCCGGCTCCGCCGAGTGCGAAGCGGTAAAAGGCAAAACCAAGCGCCACGATGAGTGCGACCGCGACGATGCGCCAGAAGCCGAGTTTGCGGCGCAGCCGCCGGCGATCCGCGATGATCGAACTGTCCATAGAAACCTCCAGCGCTGGCCCGGGGTCGGCATGGCGCCGATGGGTCCGGTGAAATTGATCGCAGCGGCGCGTACGAATGCCACTTTTGTATGTTTTTCCGTTTTGTTGCTTGTTGCAGAAAAAATTCCATATTGGCAAGCCAATGTAATAATGCGAAACGAACTGTGATTGCCGGCCGCTTTGTTACGCAGGCGGGGCAATCATCGCACATGGAACGAGACCTATGCTCGATACCCTGAAGAACAACGGAAATGCCGCTTATGCGGGCTCCGGTCGGAGCCCCTATGGCGATGCGTTGTTCCATTCCGCCCGCGTGCGGCGGCTGAAGATCTTGCTGCCCCTGGCCGCCCTCGTCATCGCGGCCGGCCTCACGGCGGTTGCACTGGTCAAGATATATCTGCCCGAGAATATCAAGATGGAAGGCGCCAAGATCGAGAACGGCAAGGTCGTGATGGAAAAGCCGGCAATTGCCGGACGCAACTCCGACGGTGTCAATTATTCCATGCTTGCGGAAAGGGCGCTGCAGGATATCCGCAATCCTGATCTCATCACCCTCGAGACCATCAAGGCCGCCGTGCCGATGAATGACGGGCTGATTGCCCGCGTCATCGCTTCGACTGCCGATTATAATCGCGCCACCGACAACCTGCATATGACGGCTCCCTTCACCCTGGTGCTGAGCAGCGGCCTCAACGCGCAATTCCAGTCCGCCCGGCTCGACATCAAGGGCGGCAACATGCGCAGCGACGATCCCGTCACCATCACAAAGGACAATGCTTCCATTGTTGCGAAGACGCTGGAGATAACCGATAAGGGGCGCGTGATCACATTCGAGGGGAATGTTCGCATGAATGTCGATCCATCCACCATTCATAAACAGGGCACTTAACCAGCCGGGTCACTCATGACAAAAGATTGTCGCATTTCAGCTTGCAAGACAGGCATCGCATTCGTTGCCGGCGCATTTGCCCTTATTCTGACGGTCTCGGGCGCGGGGGCGCAGTCGACCACCATGTCGGGCATGAAGCTTTCCAACGATCAGCCGATCCAAATCGAAAGCGACAAGCTGGAGATCCATGATCAGGAGCACACGGCGCTCTTCACCGGCAACGTCAAGGTCGTCCAGGGCACGACGACGATGCAGTCCGGCAAGATGACCGTCTATTACAAGGACAAGGCGGCAAAGCCGGGCGCCGGCGCGCCGGCTCAACCGGAGGCGAAGCCCGAGCAGTCGGCCTCGCTGGCATCGGGAAGTGCGGATATCGACAAGATCCTGGTGACGGACAAGGTCTACCTGGTTTCAGGCACGCAGACGGCGACTGCCGACGACGGCAATTTCGACATGGCCTCGCAGACATTCATCCTGACCGCGGATCAGGGAAACAAGGTCATTCTGTCGGACGGACCGAACGTCTTCACCGGCTGCAAGCTGACCGTTCACATGCAAACCGGCCAGGCGGAGCTTGAAAGCTGCGGCGGTCGTGTCCAGATTCAGCTCGATCCGAAATCGCAGCCGAACGCGCAGAAGCAGAACTGAACCGGCCTCCCCCGTGAAATTATCATCGCTATCCACCATGTTCGGCCGGCCTGAGCCGCAAGCTGCAGGTGCCGCCGACAAGAGCCGCTATCAGGGAACGCTGATCGCTCGTGGTCTGACGAAGACCTATGCGACGCGGCGTGTCGTCAACGGCGTCTCCCTTGTGGTGCGTCGCGGCGAAGCCGTCGGCTTGCTCGGCCCGAACGGCGCCGGCAAGACGACCTGCTTTTACATGATCACCGGTCTGGTGCCGGTCGATGAAGGCACGATCGAGATCGATGGCAACGATGTCACGACCATGCCGATGTACCGGCGCTCGCGCCTCGGCGTCGGTTACCTGCCGCAGGAAGCCTCGATCTTTCGCGGACTCACGGTGGAAGAAAATATCCGTGCCGTCCTCGAAGTGCATGTGAAGGACAAGGCCGAGCGCGAGCAGAAGCTGAACGAGCTGCTGGAGGAATTTCATATCCAGAAGCTGCGTAAGAGTGCCGCCGTCGCCCTTTCCGGCGGCGAACGCCGCCGTCTCGAAATCGCCCGAGCGCTTGCAACCGACCCGACCTTCATGCTGCTCGACGAGCCCTTCGCCGGTGTCGACCCGATTTCGGTCGCCGACATCCAGAACCTCGTCCACCATCTGACGGCCCGCGGCATCGGCGTTCTCATTACCGACCACAATGTGCGTGAGACGCTCGGCCTCATCGACCGCGCCTATATCATCCATGCCGGCGAAGTGCTGACCCACGGCCGTGCGAATGACATTGTCAACAATCCGGAAGTACGCCGGCTCTACCTCGGCGACAATTTCAGCCTTTGATCCCACGCTGATTCACCTTGCCGCGTAGTTCCGCTTGACCAAATGAGATAAAAAAGCAATTTTTGGGCCAACTCGGATTTCCGTGGCCTGAAGCGTGGATCGGCCGTGGTTTCCCGGAGGAGTCGAGGGAGTTTCGCGTCCGTCATGGCACTGTCCGCCAATCTATTTCTGCGCCAGAGCCAGTCCCTGGTCATGACGCCGCAACTGATGCAATCCATCCAGTTGCTGCAGATGACCCATTTTGAGCTCACCCAGTTCATCGCTCAGGAAGTGGAGAAGAACCCGCTGCTCGAATTTCCGTCGAATGATGGCGAGGCGGGCGACGAACGGGCGGCAGGCGAGGACGAGCAGTTCGCTCATTCGCCGGAGGACGCCGGCGCGGACGATGGCGCCGACAATCGCGCCGAGGCGCTGTCGAGCGACTGGTACGACAATGGCGGCAGCGAAAGCAGCAGCCGGCTGAACGACGAGCTCGACGCCAATTACACCAATGTCTTTCCCGATGATGGTGGTCCCCAGCGCCTCGACGCACCGGAACTCGTCGGTCAGTGGAAGTCGATGCCGGGCAGCGCCGACGGCGCCGATTACGATCTCGACGATTTTGTCGCCTGTCAGGTGTCCCTGCGCGATCATCTCGCGCAGCAGATCCCCTTCGTCCTGCCCGATATGAGCGACCGGCTGATCGCGCAGAATTTCATCGATCAACTCGACGATGCCGGTTACATCCAGGTCGATCTCGTCGAAACCGGCGAGCGGCTCGGCACGAACCTCACGCAGGTCGAACACGTGCTCGCCGCCCTGCAGACGCTCGATCCTCCGGGTGTTTTCGCCCGCAGCCTCGCCGAATGCCTGGCGATCCAGCTCCGGCATAAAGACCGTTACGACCCAGCCATGCAGGCGCTGGTCGAAAATCTCGAACTCCTGGCGCGGCGCGACTTCGCCACGCTGAAGCGGCTCTGCGGCGTCGATGAGGAAGATCTTCTCGACATGCTCGGCGAGATTCGCCAGCTCAATCCGAAGCCCGGCAGCGGTTTCGAGACGGGCGTTTCCGAAGCGATCATGCCCGATGTCGTCGTCAGGCCCTCCGCTGAGGGTGGATGGCTGGTCGAGCTCAACCCGGATACGCTGCCGCGCGTGCTCGTCAATCAGTCCTATTTTTCCCGCGTGACCCGGAACGGCGAAGATCATGCCTTCCTTTCCGAGTGCCTGCAGAGCGCCAACTGGCTGACCCGCAGCCTCGACCAGCGGGCAAAAACCATCATGAAGGTGGCAAGCGAGATCGTCCGCCAGCAGGACGCCTTCCTGCTGCACGGTGTCGACCACTTGCGGCCGCTGAACCTGAAGACGGTGGCCGAGGCGATCAAGATGCATGAGTCTACCGTCAGCCGCGTCACCTCGAACAAATATATGCTGACGCCGCGCGGCCTCTTCGAACTCAAATATTTCTTCACCGTATCGATCGGCGCGGTCGAGGGCGGCGACAGCCATTCGGCCGAGGCCGTGCGTCACAAGATCCGCGCGCTGATCATGCAGGAGAGTCCCGACGCGGTGCTCTCCGATGACGATATCGTCGACATGCTGAAGAAGGGCGGTGTGGATCTCGCCCGCCGCACGGTCGCCAAATACCGGGAAGCGATGAACATCGCTTCCTCGGTGCAGCGCCGCCGCGAGAAGCGGGCGCTCGCCAAAGTCGCGGGCTTCTGACGCAGCACATGCTTCGATCTGGATCGAAGCATCCACCTTCCGAATTGGCCTATTTCTCCCGCGTCTTGAACGAAGATCGATGTGCCTATGACGCCGCAAAAGCCGAACCTTACCAGAGAACTTGTCCTGCTTTTGGTGCTTGCGACCCTCTGGGGTTCTTCCTACACCTTTATCAAGATCGGGGTCGAAACGATCCCGCCGGTGACCTTGATCGCGGTGCGCACACTGATCGCCGGCGCCATTCTGCTGGCCGTGCTTCGCCATCGGCATGTCCGCCTGCCGCGCGATCGCGCGACATGGCGCCTGTTCGTCGTTCAGGCCTGCCTGAACAGCGTCTTTCCTTTCACGCTGATCGCCTGGGCGGAGCAGTCCGTCGATGCCGGACTGGCGGTGATCCTGAATTCGGCGACGCCGATTTTCACCTTCCTGCTGACCGTGTCGATAACCCGCCATGAGCCGGCGACGGCGCGAAAGCTTTTCGGCGTCGTCTCCGGGCTTGCCGGCATCTGCCTCGTCATCGGCGTCGAAGCGCTCGGCGGTCTAGGCGAAAGCCTGATGGCGCAGCTCGCCATCATCCTGGCAACCATCTGTTACGCAGGGGCCGCGATTTTCAGCAAGAACTTTAGAGGCCTCGATCCTGCCGTGCCGGCGGCCGGTTCGCTGATCTCGGGCGCGGTCATTCTGATGCCTGTGAGCCTGCTCGTCGACCGGCCCTGGGGGCTCGATCCCTCGGCCGCATCGGTGCTGGCGCTGCTTGCCCTTTCTGCCTTTTCGACGGCGCTTGCCTTTACGATCTATTTCCGCCTCGTTCAGACGCTGGGTTCGGTCGGAACCACGTCGCAAGCCTATCTCCGTGTGCCGATCGGTGTGGCGATCGGTATCGTCTTTCTCGGCGAGAGGCTGAGCCCGACGGCGTGGATCGGACTGGTCTGCGTCATTCTCGGTGTCATCGCCATGACGATGCCGCGCGCAACGCAGGCACGAAGCGCGGGAGCTGATGAAGGGAAAGTCGTCGGAAGGCTCCTTCCGTAGGAGATTTGCTACACCTTCTGGGAGCGCGCCCGGAGCTGATTCGGCGCCCTATTGACTTTCCGGCAACCTCTGGCTAGAAGCCCGCCGCAGTCGTCGCCGTGAACGGCGTTTTGAAGTTATCCCCATCATCCCAAGGGCACCGAGGACCTCAGGCCTACGCCGATCTTGCTTGAGATTGCGCGAAGTGCTTGGATGAACCCGAGGCTTGGCGTAAACTGATACCCGCAAACGACCATAAGAAGGGAAACTCCATGAGTGTGCGTGTATCCGGGAAACATATGGAAATTGGTGAATCCTTCCGCCAAAAGATCGAGGACCAAATTGGAACGGCCATCACGAAATACTTCGATGGGGGGTATTCCGGCCAGGTGACCGTCGAAAAGGCGAGTTCTCGTTTCTCGGCAGACTGCAAGCTTCATCTCGACAGCGGGGTGGTGCTTCATGCCGCCGGCGAAGCGACGGATCCGCAGCTTGCTTTCGACGCCGCTTCCGAACGCATCGAGAAACGCCTGCGTCGCTACAAGCGCAAGCTGAAGGACCACCATGCCGGAAACCACCTGAATGGCTTTGCAGAAGTCTCCTATACGGTCATGGACTCCGTTCCTGATCACGAGGATGAAATTCCCGACGATTTCGCCCCGGCAATCGTCGCTGAAAGCACGAAGCAGTTGAAGACCATGTCCGTCGCCACCGCCGTGATGGCGCTCGACATGACCGACGAGCCGCTTCTCCTGTTCCGCAGTCCCGGCAAGGAACATCTGAACATCGTTTATCGTCGGCACGACGGAAATATTGGCTGGATCGATTCGGCCAATATCAAAGGCTGAGATCAGAGTGGTGAGCGGCGGTATCGCCGCCGCTCCTCGCATCAACTGATCCCGGCGACAGAAGGAAAAAGAAATGGCATTGGCAGATTTGCTCCATCAGGATGCGATCATTCCCGCCCTCAGAGTAAATTCCAAGAAACAGTTGCTTCAGGAATTGGCGGCAAGAGCCGCGAGGATCACCGGGCTCTCCGAACGGGAGATCTTCGACGTCATCCTGCAGCGCGAACGCCTGGGCTCGACCGGCGTCGGCAACGGTATCGCCATTCCCCACGGCAAGCTGGTGAACATTCATTCCATCGTCGGCATCTTTGCCCGGCTGGAGCAGCCTGTCGATTTTGAAGCGCTGGACGACCAGCCCGTCGACCTCGTTTTCCTGCTGCTTGCGCCGGAGGGCGCCGGCGCCGACCATCTCAAAGCCCTGTCGCGCATCGCCCGCGTCCTGCGCGATCAAGACCTGGTTGCAAAGCTGCGGGCCACCGATTCCGCCTCGGCGATCTACGCCTTCCTCAACGAAGAGCAGACGTCGAACGCTGCTTGAGCTGCATAATCCCTAAATGAAAAAAGGCGCCTGATTTCGCAGGCGCATTTTTTGATTTACCCAGGGCTGAACGGTCAGAACTCTTCCCAGTTATCCCCAGCCACGGCGGCCGAGCCATGCGATTGAGGTGTGGTGCGGCGGGTCGCCGGCGCGTGGCGGACCACAGGAGCGGTTGCCAAGTGCGAGGGGGCCGCAGCCGGCGCACGCATCTGCCTCGCCACGGAGGCGAGCGCGGTCGCGTTGGCGGAGCCCGACACCCTGAAGCGCGTGGCGAGCGTCTTCAGCGTCTGCGCCTCGTCGTTGAGCGCCACGCTGGCGGCGGTCGCCTCCTCCACCATCGCCGCATTTTGCTGCGTCACCTGATCCATCTGGTTCATGGCCTGGTTGATTTCCTTCAGCCCCACCGCCTGTTCGCTGGCCGATGCCGAGATCTGCCGGATGAGGCTGTTGATGCCCATCACCTGTTCGGCGATCTTGTGCAGCGTCCCGCCGGCGCGCCCGACGAGATCGACGCCTTCCTTGACCTGGACGGCCGAGGTGTTGATCAGCGTCTTGATCTCCTTGGCGGCAGTGGCCGAACGCTGCGCGAGTTCACGCACTTCCTGGGCGACGACGGCAAAACCCTTGCCGGCTTCGCCGGCGCGAGCCGCTTCGACGCCGGCGTTCAGCGCCAGCAGGTTCGTCTGGAAGGCGATCTCATCGATGACGCCGATGATCCGCGATACCTCCGTCGAAGACTGCTCGATCCCTTGCATGGAGGCGATGGCCTTCTGCACCACTTCGCCTGATTTCTCGGCATCCTGGCAGGCGAGATTGACGTTGTCGGCAGCCGTGCGGGCATTCTCGGCACTGGAATCGACCTGGGCGGTGAGCTCGTTGAGCGCTGCCGCCGTCTCTTCCAGGCTTGCTGCCTGCTGCTCGGTACGTTTGGCGAGATCGGAAGCGCTGTTGCTGATCTCGCCGGTGCCGGCGCCGATATTGACGACGCTGAGATTCATCGTATTGATGGTCTCTTCGAGGCTTGCAAGCGCGGCATTGAAATCCTGCTTCAGTTTGCCGTATTCGCCGGGGAAATCTTCGGTGATGCGGTAACCCAGATTGCCCTGAGACAATTCCGAGAGTCCGGCGCCGACGACCGAGACGATGTGACGCTGCAGCGACACCGATTGCTGCCGTTCCGATTCCGAACGGCCGCGCTCGGCCTCTGCGACCTGTCGCTGGTGGGTGGCCTCGTCTTCGAGGCGCCTGGAGTCGGCGAGCTTGAAGCGGAAGCCTTCGAGTGCCTTTGCGACCGAACCGACTTCGTCGGTACGGTCCTGGGCCGCGACGGGTTCGGCATATTCGCCGTCGCTGAGCGTTTTGACGCTGGCGACAAGGCTGCCGAGCGGCCTCTGCACGAGCGAGCGGACGGCGAAATAGAGCGCCAGCATCACCGCGCCGAGCACGATCAGGCCGGTGGCGATCATCATGTAGGTCTGATCCTGCACCGGCGCGTTGATCGCGGTGTGCGGGACGTCGACAAGCACGACCCAGGTGGCGTTGACGCCGGGGACTTCGAATGGATAGACGACGCGGTCGAAAGGATCGAGGCCGTCATAGGTGAGGTTTCGGACGAGGCCGGGCTGCTTGTTCGACAGCGCCGCCTTGACGACGTCGGCGCCTTCGCCGTCATATTGCTTGGTCATCAGGTCGGGGACCGGCGCGACGATCCAGTTGCCGGCCTGCGAGAGCAGCGTCACGCGGCCGGAGCCGAAGGGGTGCAGCGCCTGAAGCTTATCGGTCAGCGACTTCAGCGAGATGTCGACGCCGCCGACGCCGATCATCTTGCCGCCCGACATGACAGGATAGGCAATGGAAGTCAGCAGCGTCGGTACGTCAGTTCCCTCGGCCATGTAAGGCGTGGTGATCGCGCCCTTGCCGCTGTCGGCAGCAAGTTTCCACCACTCAGCGGTATAATCATTGTCGAAGGTCGAATACTGGATGCCGCCATCCTTGGTTTTCGACCAATAGGGCGTGAAGGCGCCGTTCTTGTTGGTGCCTTCGTCATTGTTGTTGGCAATCTCGGTCGTCTTTCCGTCCAGCCCACCAAGCTGCTCGCAGAACCAGCTGCCGAAGGCGAAGGCATTCTGTTCCAGGTTGGCTTTCAGCACGTTGATCATGCCCTTGCGATCGAGCGACTTTCCATCGTGGGCTCGGCCGATAACGCCTGACATGCTGCGGGCAGCGCTGGCGAGTTCGCCGACATTGGCGGCGATCTCATTGGCGATCGACTTTGCCTCGAGATTGGCTTGATCCATCGTCAGCGTCTGAACGCGATCCCGGGTCTGGCCTATGAGGAAAAAGTTCGAAGCGATGAGAACAAGTGCGATGGCGATGCCGGTGATGGCGATAAGTTTCGCCGCAAGCGATTTCATGCGAAAAATGAACATGGGTTCCTCAGGCAAGGATGCGCCGAACGGGCATTCTTCGGCGCAGGAGCGAAGGCATGGCTCCGTCATGGAGCAGCCGCATCAGCCGCGGATCCGCATATGCGACGATCCGGCGATCGCTGGGAAGATCGCCGGAGACCTGTTAAATTTAAATGAAACTTGAGTGGTTATATGAGCAAAACCGCAGAAATCTCCTTTAAAATTGAAGGACATCTGCCGGCGTTTCGCAGGCAGGCCAGGCTATATTCTGTCTGCGACTTCCCCACTCAAAGGGATTGACGGTTGCGCTCCTGATTTGAGACATGCGAGCGAACCGGCGACTGCCGCGCGGCGCAACGCTGTCGGAAAATCAAGCCCGTCATCGAGGCTGGCGGCGAAATAGCCGCAGAAGGTGTCTCCCGCTCCGACCGTATCGACAGGATCGATCGCCAGCCCCTGCGCTCTTGAGAGGACCCCGTCACGAATGGCGATGACGCCATCGCCGCCGAGCGTCACGATCAGCGTCTGGCCGGTTTCGTGATGCAGGCGGACAAGCGCTGCCTCGCGCGCTCCTGCGTCCATGCCGTCCTGTCCGGCAAGTCGCTCGAACTCAGTCTCATTGGCAATGACGATATCGGCGAGGCGTCCGAGACGCGGCGCATCGGGAATCAATGGGGCGAGGTTGAGGATGCTGGTGATGCCCTTGGCGCGTGCGGCCGAGAGCGCGCGTTCGACGGCCGCGACCGGCACCTCAAGCTGCAACATCAGTATGTCGCCCTCGTGCATGCGGCCGATCGCGGTTTCCGCATCGGCGGGCGCGACCAGGCCGTTGGCGCCCGGCACCACGGCAATCATGTTCTCGCCGTCGCCGCCGACCAGGATCAGCGCCGTTCCTGTGGGACCGTCGATATGCTTGACGAGGGAGAGATCGGTTCCTGCCTCATCGAGCAGAGAAAGAGCATCGGCAGCAAAAGCATCCTTGCCGACGGCGCCGGCCATATGCACATAGCGACCGGCGCGGCGGGCTGCCAGCGCCTGGTTGGCGCCCTTGCCGCCGGCGGCCGTGGCAAAACCGTTGCCGGCCACTGTTTCGCCGGGCTTCGGCAGGCGCTCGGTCGTGGCGATGAGATCCATGTTGATGGATCCGAAAACTGTGATCATCAGGCTGTCCCGTCTTTTGGAGCATGCCAAGGACATCATGCTCCTGCTATTTCATGGGGCGAGACACTGCCCGAAGCGATCACTCCTCGTCAACCACCCGAAGCTTGAGAAGGCCGGTACGGCTTTCCACGGATTTGGCCGGGACCTCGCCGTCGCGGGCAGGCTTTGCGTCGCCGCCTGCCTCGAATTCCAGCGCCTCGATCTTGGCGCCGCGTTTGGTGAGCTTGTCGGCTGACGTGACCACCATGTCGATGTCTTTCTGCGCCATGGCGAAATGGCCCTGCAGCTTGCGCACCCGCTCGTCGAGGCGGCCGAGATCGTCCATCAGGAGCGCCACCTCGCCCTGGATCAGATGCGCTTGCGCCCGCATGCGCTGGTCTTTCAGCACCGCCTGGATGACCTGGATCGACAGCATCAGCAGCGATGGCGAGACGATAACGATGCGCGCGCGGTGTGCCTTCTGCACCAGGGCCTCGAAGTTCTCATGGATCTCCGCGAAGATCGATTCCGACGGCACGAAGAGAAAAGCCGTCTCCTGGGTTTCCCCCTGAATCAGATATTTCTCTGAAATATCCCGGATATGAATCTCCATGTCGCGGCGGAACTGCTGGCTGGCGATCTTGCCGGCCTCGGGGCTGGCTGCGTCGCGGATGGCGTTCCAGGCTTCGAGCGGGAACTTCGCATCGATGACGAGTGGCGGCGCGCCGTTTGGCATGCGGATCGTGCAGTCCGGCCGCGAACCGTTCGAGAGCGTCTGCTGGAATGCATAGGTGCCCATCGGCAGGCCGTCCGCGACGATCGTCTCCATCCGGGACTGGCCGAAGGCGCCGCGCGTCTGCTTGTTCGAGAGAATCGCCTGCAGTCCGACCACGTCCTTGGCGAGCGTCTGGATATTGTTCTGCGCGGCATCGATGACCGCCAGCCGCTCCTGCAGGCGCTGCAGGTTCTCATGCGTCGATTTCGTCTGCTCGGTGATCGTCGAGCTGACGCGCTGCGACATGCCGTCGAGACGCTGGCTGATTGCCTGGTTGAGCTCGCTCTGACGCGCGCCAAAAACCTCGGCCATGGCCGTGATGCGGCCCTGCATCTCCGCCTGGATCTTCAAAAGCTCGGCCATGCGCGCCTCGCTTTCGCCAGCCCGCAGGCTCGCCTCCTCCGCCTGCTCGCGGCGGAGGCTGGCGCTGCGCAAGAGAAGGATGATCACCAGAAGCACGAAGGCGACAAAAACGCCGCCGGCAAGCGCCAGCATGGCCGGGCTCAGCGAGGCGTTGGAGAGGGCGAGCGATTCGGAATGAACGGTCATGCCGCAACCATAACAGAAGCTGCGGCAATACATAGATCAAAACGTGAACGAAATCCTCTGTGGCCTTTTTCCTCACCGATGCAGAAAATCGCCGCCGATTTAACCATTGCTCAACCATATTCGCCAAAATCTGTGCCGCAGAATTCCCTCCAGCGCCGTTGCGCCAAGTACAGAGATTTCCATGACATCCCAGCAGACCGACAGTGCACTCAGGCAGCGCCTCGATTTCATCGAACTGGACGAGGCGGCGCGCCGGTCGATACGGGATCTCAGCCCCGTCATATCAGAGCTAATCGGCGGTGCCCTCGACAAGTTCTATGCCAAGATCGCCAAGACCCCCGCCGTCTCAGGCTTTTTCGCCGACAAGAACCATGTCGCTCATGCCAAGAAGCGGCAGCAGGATCATTGGGGCAAGCTTGCAGGCGGCGCCTTCGACGAAACCTACGTCGACGGCGTGACCGCGGTCGGGCGCACGCACGCCCGCATCGGGCTGGAGCCGCGCTGGTATGTCGGCGGCTATGCCCTGGTTCTGTCCGAGCTCGTCAAGGGCATCATGGAGAAGCAGTGGCCGTCGGTCTTTGCGCGCCAGCAGGGCAAATTGCTCGCCGAAAGGCTGTCGGCGGTCATCAAGGCCGGCATGCTCGACATGGATTATTCGATCTCGGTCTACCTCGAGACGCTTGAAGCCAAGCGCCAGGCTCTGGAAGAGCAGCGTGCCCAGGCCGAGGCCGATCAGGCGATGGCGCTGGAGCAGCTGCGCCGCGGTCTGGAGGCGCTGTCGAGCGGCGATCTCGAGGCCACTCTGCCATCCGACCTGCCCGGTAATTTTCGGCAGATGGCCGAGGATTACAACCGTGCCGTCAAGGCGCTGCGCCATTCCTTCGCATCGGTGCGCGACACGTCGGGCCATATCATGAATGGCGCCGACGTCATCTCCAATGCGACCAACGATCTCGCATTGCGCACTGCCCAGCAGGCGGCCGGCGTCGAGGAGAGTTCGGCTGCCCTGCAGCAGCTTTCCGTCAGCGTCGGCCAGACCGCCGCCAATGCCGAGAAGGCTTCGGACGCCGTACGCGAGACGCAGCAGAAGGCGAAGAATTCGGGCGAACTCGTCACCAGCGCCGTGTCGGCGATGGCCGGTATCGAGAAATCCTCGACGGAGATTTCCAAAATTATCGGCGTCATCGACGAAATCGCCTTCCAGACCAATCTTCTGGCGCTGAACGCCGGCGTTGAGGCGGCGCGCGCCGGTGATGCCGGCAAGGGTTTTGCGGTCGTCGCGCAGGAAGTCCGCCAGCTCGCCCAGCGCACGGCCGATGCTGCCAAGGAGATCAAGAACCTGATCTCGCAGAGTTCGAGTCAGGTTAACGAGGGTGTCGGCATCGTCTCGAGCACCGGCGAGGCGCTGAACGATATGATCAGCCGCATCGATATCATCAACCGCTTCGTCGCCGATATCGCCGCCGCCGCCCGCGATCAGGCGACCGGCGTCAACGAGGTCAGCGTGGCGATCCGCAGCATGGGCGAAATCACCCAGCAGAATTCCGGCATGGTCGAGCGCACGTCGGCGGAAACCCGCCGCCTCAAGGACGAGGTGGACCAGCTGATCGAGCTGTTGCGCCGCTTCCGCGTCCGTTCGGAAGGCCACGCCGTCGTCGGTGCCCGCCGGGCGGCCTGACTCAAATATGGCGAAATTCCGGGCGGGTATGCAAAAAAGCGTCTTCCCCGCCCGCCGGATAATTCCATAGCGGGAAAAGATGGGTTATGGGAACGCCCATGACCATCAAGCCACTCATCATTCTTCCCGACCCCGTTCTCCGTCAGCTCTCCAAGCCGATCGAGCGTGTGGATGCCGACCTGCAGCGCCTTGCCGACGACATGCTGGAAACCATGTACGACGCGCCGGGCATCGGCCTCGCCGCAATCCAGATCGGCGTGCCGCGCCGCATGCTGGTCATTGACGTCTCCCGCGAGGGCGAGGAAAAGCAGCCGCAGGTCTTCATCAATCCGGAGATCGTCAAATCGTCCGACGAGCGCTCGGTCTATGAGGAAGGCTGCTTGTCGATTCCGGACTATTATGCCGAGGTCGAGCGCCCGGCTGTCGTCTCGGTCAAATACCTCGACCGCGACGGCAGGGAACAGATGGTGGAAGCCGACGGGCTGCTTGCCACCTGCCTGCAGCACGAGATCGATCACTTGAACGGCGTGCTCTTCATCGACCATATCTCGCGGCTGAAGCGGGAGATGGTGATCAAGAAGTTCACCAAGGCGGCAAAGTCCAAGGCCCTCTGACGACGATTGAAATGGGCTTCAACGGCATTATGATATCATTGATATCATAAGGGAGGCTTTGAGTGGGCGACCTTCTGATCCGAAATATTTCCGACGCAATGAAGCGAGACATCGCGGAAGCGGCCCAACGGAGTGGGAACAGCCTTTCTGATGAGGCCAAGGAGCTTTTGCGGGAAGCGCTTCAAAGAAAAGCCGAGGCCAAGGCTGAGCCTATGTCGGCATATGAAGCGATACGCGCCGCGTTCGTAAGCGAAAACGCGGTGGACGACGAAATTGTCGCAGTCATGAAAGAAGTCGAGGCCGCGCGGAAAAAGGATTTCGGTCGGCCGTTCGAGGATATCGAATGATCGTTCTGGATACGAATGTAGTATCAGAATTCGCAAAGTTACTGCCAGATGAAAAAGTGAAGACCTGGTTGCAGCGGCAGGATGGTTCGCGGATCTGGCTTTGCGCCGTCGGGTTGATGGAGCAGATTTATAGCGCTGAAAGGGTTCTGTTGAAGACAGGATCGGACCGCTTCTTCCGTGCCATAGAGAATTTGGTGAAGGGCCAATTTCGTGACCGTATCGTCGGTTGGGATTTGGAAGCGGCAATGGCAACGGGCCGTCTGCGCGCAAGACGCGAAAGCGTGGGACGGCCAATTTCGGTTCAGGATGCCATGATTGCCGCCATTTGCCTTGTAAACGGTGCGACGCTTGCCACCCGCAACACCAGAGATTTCGAGGGGCTTGATCTCAAGCTCATAAACCCGTTTGAAGACGGCTGATCCTCAACTGGCGAGATAAAATGTCTCTTCGCATCATCTTTATGGGAACGCCTGAGTTCTCGGTTCCGACCTTGCGCTTGCTCGTCGACGCCGGCCACAAAATCGTCGCCGTCTACACACAGCCGCCGCGGCCGGGTGGACGCCGCGGGCTCGATCTGCAGAAATCGCCGGTGCATCAGGCGGCCGAACTGCTCGGTCTTCCCGTCTTCACGCCGGTCAATTTCAAAGATGCCGAGGAGCGCGAGCGGTTTGCCGCCTTCAAGGCCGATGTCGGCGTCGTCGTCGCCTACGGACTGCTGTTGCCGGAGGCCGTTTTGAACGGCACCCGCGAGGGCTGTTACAACGGTCATGCTTCGCTGCTGCCGCGCTGGCGCGGTGCTGCGCCGATCCAGCGGGCGATCATGGCCGGCGACGACAAGACCGGCATGATGGTGATGAAGATGGACAAGGGGCTCGACACCGGCGCGGTCGCGCTGACCCGCGAAGTCGAGATTGGTCCGGACATGACGGCGGGCGAATTGCACGACCGGCTGATGCTCGTTGGCGCCAAGGCTATAGCGGAAGCCATGGTGAAGCTGGAGATGAACGACCTGCCGCTGACGCCGCAGCGGGAGGAGGGCGTGCTGTACGCCGCCAAGATCGACAAGGCCGAGACGCGCATCGATTTTGCAAGAAACGCCCGTGATGTGCACAACCATATCCGCGGCCTGGCGCCGTTTCCCGGCGCCTGGTTCGAGCTAGAGATCGGCGGCAGGCCGGAGCGGGTCAAGGTGCTGGGATCCGAACTGGCCGACGGGCAGGGCGCTGCCGGAGAGCTGCTGACCGACGATCTCGTCGTCGCCTGCGCTTCCGGCGCCGTGCGGTTGACACGGCTGCAGAAGGCCGGCGGCAAGCCGATGGCCGCGGCGGATTTCCTCCGAGGCACGCCGCTTGCGGCCGGCACGAGGCTTTCCTGATGCCGCGCTTCCGCATGACCGTCGAATATGACGGCGGCCCCTATGTCGGCTGGCAGCGGCAGGAGAACGGACCCTCGGTGCAGGGCGCGATCGAGGCGGCGGTATTGTCGCTGACCGGCGAGACCGTGTCGATCCGCGGCGCCGGCCGCACCGATTCCGGCGTCCACGCCATGGGACAGGTGATCCATGCCGATCTTTCCAAGAGTTGGTCGCCCTACAAGCTGCAAAATGCCTTGAACGCGCATCTGCGGCTTGCCGGCGAGCGTGTCTCTATTCTCGACGTCGAGGCCGTTCCCGACTTCTTCGATGCCCGCTTTTCGGCGCTGCGGCGCCATTATCTCTACCGCATCGTCAGCCGCCGGGCGCCGCTGGCGCTCGAGGCCGGCAAGGCCTGGTGGGTGCCGAAGACGCTCGATCACGAGGTCATGCACGCCGCCGCTCAGCGGCTGGTCGGCCGGCACGATTTCTCCACCTTTCGCTCCGCCCATTGTCAGGCGAACAGCCCGGTGCGCACGCTCGACCGGCTTGACGTGACGCGAAATGGCGAATTGATCGAGATCCGCGCCACGGCGCAGAGCTTCCTCCACAACCAGATCCGTTCCTTCGCCGGCACGCTGAAGCTCGCCGGTGAAGGCAAATGGACGCCTGAAGATGTCCAGGCCGCGCTGGAGGCGCAGGATCGCAAGGCTTGCGGCCCGGTGGCGCCGCCGGAAGGCCTCTATTTCATGCAGGTGGATTATCCCGAGGTGATCACCGACCGGCGAAGGCCGAGCGACGAAAACGACGATCCGTCGTAAAGCCGCCGCCGCCGAGGCTGGTCAGGCGGGGTAGATGCCGAGAAAGTGCTGCAGATATTCCGAAAGGATCATCGATGGCACCAGCAGCACCAGCGTCAGCGCCCCGACCATCAGCGCGTGATCGTGGCAGATCATTCTGAGAATGCGCGCCAAAGCGAAGACCTGCGCCAGCATGAAGGCGAGCAGCAGCAGCGAGACGAGGCCGACCGTGCCGGGCAGGAAGAACACCAGCGCCAGCAGCAGACCGTTGATATAGGAGAGCGGCACGCCGAGCCAGTTGACGCTGACGACGACGGGGGCGAAGCGCTCGCCCATGCGGAAGGCAAGCAGCAGCAGCCCGGCAAAGACCAGCGGCACGAACCAGTTGGCGACCTCGACAAGGCCGAGCCTGATGTAGAAGGCAAGATCGACATCGGCCTCCGGCGGCATCGACCGCAGGAAGGCCTGTCGCCACCAGAGCCAGGAAATACCCATCGGCGGCAGGCACCAGGCCATCGCCCAGAACGACCGGTTGACGCCGCGCTCCGACAGATCGAGGAAGCGGAAGCCGCGCGGATCCATCCGGATCAGCAGCCAGAGGCCGGCCAGGTAGTACTGAACTTCTCTAAGACCCGGCATGGGCGAACCAGCGGTCGATGAAGGTCTCGTAGATCGCCGTCAGCGTCTCCAGATCGGCAACAGCGACGCGCTCGTCGACCATGTGCATCGTCTGGCCGACCAGGCCGAACTCGACGACCGGGCAATAATCCTTGATGAAGCGCGCATCCGACGTGCCGCCGGTGGTAGAAAGCGCCGGTGACCGGCCGACGACGCTTTCGACGGCAGACGACAGCGAAGCAATCAGGGCGTTGTTGCGGGTCAGGAAGACATGGCTCGGCCGGTCCGCCCAGACGATATCGTATTTGACTGGCTCGCGGCCCGGACGCAGCTGGCCATGGCCGGCGGCGGCTTCGAGCCGGCGCAGGATTTCGGCGCGCAGCGTCTCGACGGTCCAGCTGTCGTTGAAGCGGATATTGAAGCTTGCCGATGCCTTTGCCGGAATGACGTTCGTCGCAGGATTGCCGACATCGACCGTCGTCACTTCGAGGTTCGACGGCTGGAAATCGTCGGTGCCGCCATCGAAAGGCGGATCCATCAGCGCCTGCGTCAGCTGCAGTATACCGCGCACCGGATTGTCGGCGAGGTGCGGGTAAGCGGCATGGCCCTGAACGCCATGTACGATGATCCTGCCCGATAGCGAGCCGCGCCGGCCGATCTTGATCATGTCACCGAGCCGGTCCGGATTGGTCGGTTCTCCGACAAGGCAGGCGTCCCAGCGTTCGCCGCGCTCCGCCGCCCATTGCAGCAGTTTGATCGTGCCGTTGATCGCCGGGCCCTCTTCGTCGCCGGTAATCAGGAAAGAGAGTGAGCCGGCAGGCGGCCCGTTCTTTTCGATGTGGCGGGCAACGGCGGCGACGAAACAGGCGATGCCGCCCTTCATGTCGACGGCGCCGCGGCCGAAGAGTTCGCCCTTTGATATCTCCGCGGCAAAAGGCGGGTGCGTCCAGGCGGCTTCATCGCCAACCGGCACGACATCGGTATGGCCGGCAAACATCAAGTGCGGGCCGTTGCTGCCGAGGCGGGCATAAAGGTTCTCGATATCGGGCGTTCCCTCTTCGCTCGCTCTCACTTTGTCGACTTTGAAGCCAAGCGGCGCAAGCATCGCCGCGAGGGCCGTCAGCGCGCCGCCTTCGGCTGGTGTGACGGAGGGGCAGCGAATCAGCGTCTGCAGATTGGCGACGGGATCGGTAACGGTCATGGCGGTCGAATTATCCAGCGGCAATGGCAAAGACATGGCAAGGCGGGGCCGCCTCGCGCAAAAAGACGCCGTCTGTTTACCGGATCAATCTCCCGATGTCATCAATCGCGAAGCAGCTCGTTGATACCAGTCTTGGAGCGGGTCTGTTCGTCGACGCGCTTGACGATGACGGCGCAGTAGAGATGCGGCGCCGGCTGGCCGTTTGCCATCGTCGCGTTGGCCGAGGCCATCGAGCCGGCGACGACGACGGAATAGGGCGGCACTTCGCCGTACATCACCTCGCCGGTGGCGCGGTCGACAATTTTGGTCGACTTGCCGATATAGACGCCCATGCCGAGCACCGAGCCTTCGCGGATGATGCAGCCTTCGACCACTTCGGAACGGGCGCCGATGAAGCAATTGTCTTCGATGATGGTCGGGCCGGCCTGCATCGGTTCGAGCACGCCGCCGATGCCGACGCCGCCGGACAGATGCACATGTTTGCCGATCTGCGCGCAGGAGCCGACCGTCGCCCAGGTGTCGACCATCGTGCCTTCGCCGACATAGGCGCCGAGATTGACGAAGGAGGGCATCAGGATCGCATTCGGGGCGATATAAGCCGAGCGGCGCACGACGCAGTTCGGAACGGCGCGGAAGCCCGCGGCGCGGAACTGGGTTTCGCCCCAGTTCTCGAACTTCGAGGGGACCTTGTCCCACCAGACGGAATTGCCCGAGCCGCCCTTGACCACTTCCATGTCGTTGAGGCGGAAGGACAAGAGCACCGCCTTCTTCAGCCACTGATTGACCGTCCAGGCGCCGTCGGCGCCGCGGGTCGCCACGCGGGCCTTGCCGGAATCGAGCAGATCGAGCGCCGCTTCGACCGCATCGCGGACCTCGCCCTTCGTCGAGACGTTCACATTATCGCGATTGTCGAAGGCCGCTTCGATGGTCTTTTCCAGGGATGCGAGGTCGGTGGCGCTCATGAGAATTCCTTAAACTTCGATCTTTATCGTGGAGACGGCGGAGTCTCCGGACATGCGATCGGCGTGGGTTTGTCCTGCTCTACAGCATGCACGCGTAGAACGGAATGATTTTTCGAACAAGATCATACCTGGATTCAAGGCGTTATAGCGACATATCCGGTTTCACGGCCGGCAATACTGAAAGGCATTTCGACATGGCGAAGGGACGAAACGGCGGTTCTAGGCGCAAGGACGGCGTATGGGACCCGTTGAAGAGCAGCTCGACCGACAGGCAGCGCGCCGAGGCCGTGCCGAAGACGCCGCAGACGCTGTCGCCGGCCTATCGCCTAGCCTATGTCGACGAGGATTTCCTCTGCCGTGAGGAGTTGCGGCCGATCCGCCTGCAACTGGAACTGCTGAAGACGGAGATGATGCTGACCGAGCGCGGCATCCGGTCGACCGTCGTCATGTTCGGCGGCGCCCGCATTCCCGCTCCCGGCCAGAGTGCCTGGGCGGCGCGCAACGAGATCCAGCGCGCCAATCTGGAGGCGGCCTCCGTCTATTATGACGAGGCGCGCAAATTTGCCCGTCTCTGCTCGAAATATTCGGCGGGCTTCGACTTTCAGGAATATGTCATCGTGACCGGCGGCGGCCCCGGCGTCATGGAGGCCGGCAATCGCGGTGCGGCCGACGAAGGCGCGCCGTCGATCGGTCTCAACATCGTGCTGCCGCACGAGCAGGCTCCGAACATCTATGTCACGCCCGAACTCAGCTTCAATTTTCACTATTTCGCCATTCGCAAGATGCATTTCATGGTGCGCGCCAAAGCGATCGCGGTCTTCCCCGGCGGTTTCGGAACGCTCGATGAATTCTTCGAATGTCTGACGCTGATCCAGACCGGCCGCATGGAGCGTCTGCCGCTGATCCTTTTCGGCGAGGCCTTCTGGCGCCGCATCATCAATTTCGACGCCCTGGCGGAATTCGGCACGATCGCGCCGGATGACGTCAAGCTGATCAGCTTCGTCGACACGGCTGACGCCGCGTGGAAGATCGTCCAGGAGTTCTACGAACACCGCGAACCGGGCCAGAGTCTCTGAGATATGCTCTTTCCCCGTCGGACGGGGAAAGAGCAGGGGCAACGGTTCGTCCGCGCTTACAGCAGCGGCCGATCCGGCATGTCGTCGATCGAGATGACGCCATCCTTGTTGCGGTCCATGCGCGTGAACAGCTTGTCGAAGGCGGTCACGGCCTCCTGTTTGGAAATCTGCCCGTTCTCGTCGGTGTCGATCCAATGCATGATCATCGAAGCGCGCATGATGTTGCCGCCATGGCGCATCCAGCGATGACCGTCATGGCCGTCGCGCGGCCGCTGCCCGGATTCGCTGTCCGGCATGTCGGGCGCGGCATTCGCGTCCTTCTCGTCGCCGGCGTCCTGTTTGTGCTGATCTCTCATCGCCTGCAGCTGCGTCTGCCGGTACTGCCGGATTTCGCCGGGCGTCAGCGACCCGTCATTGTTGGTGTCGATCGCCGCGAAAATCTTGTCGAGGCCGCTTGTCGCCTCCTCCTTGGAGACCTTTCCATCCTTGTTCGCGTCGAACTGCTTGAGCATGCGGACATAGGTGATTTCGAGGAAGGCGTCGCGGCCCGGGCGGTCCATGCCGGTATGATGCGGGCGCGGCCCGTCGCCCGGCGCGGCAAAGCTTGCGCCGGTTGCAGCGCCGAAGATTAGGACGGAGGAGAGCGCTGCCAGTATCAGCTTGTTGCGGTACATCGTGTTTCCCTTTCGTAAGGTGTCCCCTCACGAAAGAAGCTATGGCAGCGGGCCTGAAAGACCCAGTTAAACATCGGTAAGCTGTGTGAAACTTTCGTAACCTGGCGGTCAGCCGCCGGATCTGGTCACCTTGCCGAGAAACGCGACGAGGTCGTCGGTGACGAAATCGATGTGATCCTCGTCGCCGCTGGTCTTTTCCCACCATTCGACAACCGTTTCTTCCAGGTTGCGCGGCACAAGCAGCACGGTTTGCATGCCGAGCGCCTTCGGTACCGTCAGATTGCGCGGCAGATCCTCGAACATCGCCGCCTTGTTCGTTTCGACACGCTTCAGCGCCGCAAACTTGTCATAGGTCGCCTGCGCCGGCTTCGGCACGTACTCGGCGGCGACGATGTCGAAAATATCGTCGAAATGCTCGAGGATACCGAGCGCTCCGGCGGTCATCTCTGCATGTTTGACGCTGCCGTTGGTAAAGATGAACTTGCGCCCCGGCAGCGCCTTGATCGCTTCGCCGAGTTCCGGCTGCGGCGTCAGCGCCGAATAGTCGATCGCATGCGCCTTTTCGAGGAAGTCGTTCGGATCGATGCCGTGATGGATCATCAGGCCTTGCAGCGTCGTGCCGTGGTCGAGATAATACTGCTTCTGCAGCTTGCGCGCTTCTTCCCGCTCCATCTGCAACAGCGCCGCGACATAGGCGGTCATGTTCTTGTCGATCTGCGCGAAGAGATTGATGTGATGGGGATAGAGCGTGTTGTCGAGATCGAACACCCAATCTGTCACGTGTTCGAAATCGGCTTTTTCAGGCGTACGGTCGATCTTGGTCATGGCCGCCCTTATGGCACGGCTGGTCGCCCAAGGAAATCGACAGAGAAAAAATAGGCGCCCGATTTTCGGCGGACGCGGCAGGCCAGGGATGTTAGAAAGCGGTCATGCTTTTCGAACGCCCCGACGATGACACGCTCTATGATGCCCTGATCGCGCGCAGCGCCGAGTATGAGGGCCAGGCCTATGTCTGCGTCAAGACGACAGGCATCTTCTGCCGTCTGACCTGTCCGGCGCGCAAGCCGAAGCGGGAAAATACGCTGTTCTTCGAGACAATCGCCGCCTGCATGCATTCCGGCTTCCGCCCCTGCCGGCGCTGCAGGCCATTGGAGCAACCGGGCAGGGAGCCGGTCGTCGATCTGTTGCTTGCCGCACTCGACGACGAGCCGGAGGTTCGCTGGAGCGAGGAGGAGCTCGTGCGCCGCGGCCATGATCCCTCGACCGTGCGGCGCGCCTTCAAGCGGGCGCTCGGCATGACCTTCCATGACATCGTCCGTTATATCAGGCTCGGCGAAGCGGCCCGGCAGCTGGCGGATGGGGCGCGTGTCATCGATGCCCAGATCGACGCGGGGTACGAATCTCCGAGCGGTTTCCGGGCGGCGTTCCAGCGGCTCGTCGGCAAGGCGCCGGCACTCTCGCAGAATCGCGAACTGCTTTTTGCCGACTGGTTCGATACGCCGCTCGGGCCGATGATCGCGGTCGCGGACAAGACGCGTCTGCATCTTCTCGAATTTCACGATCGCAAGGCGCTACTGAGCGAACTCGAAGCGCTGCAGAAGCGCGTTCGCTCCTCCCTCGCAATCGGCCGCACCCCCGCGATAGATCAGATCGAGGGGGAGATCCGCGATTATTTCGAAGGCCGGTTGACCGTCTTCAGGACGCCTCTGGCGCTTGGCGGCACGCCCTTCGAAAAGCATGTCTGGGCAAAGCTGATGGAGATCCCGGTCGGGCAGACGCGCGCCTATGGCGATCTCGCCAGGGAGATGGAAAGGCCGGAGGTCGTACGGGCAGTCGGCCGCGCCAATGGCGCCAACCAGCTTGCCATCATCGTGCCCTGTCATCGTATCCTCGGTGCGGACGGCTCGCTGACCGGCTACGGCGGCGGCCTCTGGCGCAAGCAATGGCTGCTGCGCCACGAAGAGAAGATCAGCATGGAGACAAGGATGGAGGAGACAGCATGAACCGGACTGAAAAGGCCAAGGCATTCGGCGCGCTTCACAAGAAGGGCGACCCGATCGTCCTCTACAATATCTGGGATGCGGGGACGGCGAAGGCCGTCGCCGATGCCGGCGCCAAGGCGCTTGCCACCGGAAGCTGGTCGGTTGCCGCAGCTCATGGCTTTGCCGACGGCGAGAAACTGCCGATGTCGGTGCTTGTAGAGACGGCGAAATCCATCACCGATGCCGTCGACCTGCCGCTTTCGGTCGATTTCGAAGGGGCTTATTCGGCAGACCCTCAGGGTGCGGCCGCCAATGTCGCCAAGCTGATGGAGGTCGGCGTCATCGGCATCAATTTCGAGGATCGGGTGGTTGCGGGCGAGGGGCTCTATCCGGTCGAAAGCCAGGCGGCCCGCATCCGCGCCATTCGCGCCATGGCCGACAGCAAAGACATGCCTTTCTTCGTCAATGCCCGTACCGACCTCTTCCTGGCCGAGAGCGACCTCTCCAAACATACCGGCCTGGTGGATGAGGCGATCGAGCGGGGCAGGGCCTACGCCGCGGCCGGCGGCAGCGGCTTCTTCGTTCCGGGCCTGATCGATCCCGCCTTGATCGAAAAGATCTGCGCAGCCTCGTCGCTGCCGGTCAACATCATGATGCGGACGGGCGCGCCTGACGTGAAAACATTGGCAAAGCTCGGCGTCGGCCGCATCAGCTACGGCCCGGGACCATACCGGTCGATGATGGAAAAGCTGAAGCAGGAGGCCGCGGCGATCTACAGCCTACTCTGAGCGGGCTGCGGCGGGGGCCGCATCCGCATGAAAGGCTGCGGCCCGTAATCACATGCTGCGCCGCTCAGGAACGGAAGCGCAGATTGCGCCGCGTCAGCTGGTCGACCGAGGTGCAGCCCATCAGCTTCATGTCACGCTCGAGCTCGGTGCGCATCGTCTCCAGCGCCCGCTCCACGCCCGGCTGGCCGGCCGCTGCCAGCGGGAAGAGGTAGTAACGGCCGAGCCCGACGGCCTTGGCCCCCAGCGACAGCGCTTTGAGAACATGCGTTCCCCGCTGAACGCCGCCATCCATCATGACGTCGATCCGGTCGCCGACGGCATCGACGATCTCGGCCAGCTGATCGAAGGCGCTGCGCGAGCCGTCGAGCTGGCGGCCGCCATGGTTGGACAGCACGATGCCGGTGCAGCCGATCTCGACCGCGCGCTTGGCGTCCTCCACCGACATAATGCCCTTCAGGCAGAATTGCCCACCCCAGGCCTGTACCATGTCGGCCACGTCGTTCCACGACATGGAGGGATCGAGCATTTCGGTGAAATAGCGACTGATCGACAGCGCGCCGCCATCCATCTTGACATGGTTTTCGAGCTGCGGCAGCCGGAAACCCTCATGCGTCAGCCAGCCGATCGCCCAGGAGGGCTTGATCGCAAACTGCATCATGCCGGCGAGATTGAGCTTGAAGGGAATGGAAAAACCCGTGCGCTTGTCGCGCTCGCGGTTGCCGCCGGTGATGCTGTCGACCGTCAGCATCATCGCCTGCACGCCCGCCGTTTTCGCCCGCGCCATCATTTCGTGGTTCAGCCCGCGGTCCTTATGGAAATAGAACTGGTAGACCTGAGGTCCGTCGCTGATCTGCCTGGCCTCCTCCAGGCTGATCGTGCCGAGTGAGGAGACGCCGAACATCGTGCCGTATTTCGCCGCTGCCGCCGCGACTGCCCGTTCCCCCTGGTGGTGAAACAGCCGCTGCAACGCCGTCGGCGAGCAATAGACCGGCATGGCGAGCTTCTGCCCCATGACCGTCACCGACATATCGACATCGGCCACCCCTTTGAGAACATCGGGCACCAGATCACAATTGTCGAAGGCTGCGGTATTGCGCCGATACGTCACCTCGTCATCGGCGGCGCCGTCGATATAGTCGAAGATCGGCCCTGGAAGACGCCGCTTGGCCATGCGCCGGAAATCGTGGAAGTTATAGCAGTCTGTAAGGCGCATCTTTTTGCTCGAGCCGTTTGATTTTCGGGGCGCAACCTAAAGCACGATTCGAAATCTTGCCAAGGCTTCATTGTACGATTTGCGACCTCTCGGCGCGAAGATTGGCCGCTCATCCCACCCGCAATGGCGGATCGACGTGGTTGGATCCGGCGAAATAGAGAACGACGCGGTTGCCGCCGGGATCGAACAGCTCCGCCTCACGCCACAGCCAGCTCTTGTCCTCCGGCCCGCTTGCGAACCGAAGTCCGGCTGCGCTAAGCTTGGCGACCGTTTCGTCCAGATCCTCGCACTCGAAATAGACGGTCGTCCCGCCGCCGCCTTTCTCGCCCTGGTGAAGCGAAAAAGTGCTGTCCCCATCGGGGCAGACGAAACGCGCATACCGGGGACGCGCATCGACAACGGGGCGAAGACCGAGGACGTAGTAGAAATGCCAGCCCGCATCGAGGTCAGGCATCGTAACGGTCACCTGATTGAGGCGCATGATCCATATCCTCTGCTGAGGGCGCACCCGCATTGGCTCTGCCTTGCCACGCTTCAATGCCAGTTATTGCATGGGATGCGATCCTTCAACACCTCTTTGCTTCGGCGCGGGGCATCCTTCCCATGCCGGTCTGATCGCCGGATAAAAGCGCGACAGGAGGGACCAGCTGGGCAGATGCGCCTCTCGTGCGGCAAGGGGCGCAGCCTCGATCAGGGAACCATCAGCGTCCCGATGCCGTGCGCGGTGAAGATCTCGAGCAGGACGGAATGGGCGGTCTGCCGTTCAGGATGAAGACGCCCTGCACGCCGGCCTTGACTGACCTTCGGATCGTGCGGCCTGAGGTCGTTGACGGCGGCGAACTTGCGCCGCAGCTGGCTTTTGCTAGGCGAAGCTCCGCTGCATGCTGATGGCTTGTGCGACGAAATTTCGAACGACGGGCGAGCGCTCGTCACGCCGGGTCGAGAGGGCCAATCGTGCCTTTGGCGCGTCACCGGCGATCGCAATGTAACGAACGCCGGGGACATTGATCTTGGTCATCTCCGCCGGTACGATCGAGATGCCGAGGCCGACGGCGATCAAGCTGGGAATCGCCGTGATTTGCGGCGCCGGCTGGCCAAGAACCGGTTCAAATCCCGCTTGTCGGCAGGCGGCGAGAATGTCGTCGAAAAAACCGGCGCCTGCCTCGCGCGGAAAGAGGACGAAGCTTTCTTCCGCAAGTTCGTCGAGCCGCAATGCCTGCGCTTTTGACTTGGCATGTCCGGACGGCAGGGCGATGACCATCGGCTCTTCGGCCAGAAGCTGAGACCGGGCTTGCGCCGGGTCGCCACTGCCCGGACGGATGAAGACGGCGTCGAGTTCGGCCGCATTCAGCCGTTCCAGCAATCGCGCAGTGGGCGCTTCCTCCAGGCTGAACCCGACCGCTGCATATTTCTCGCGAAAGACGTTGATCGCGGCAGGCACGATCGGATTGAAAACCGCTGAACTGGTAAACCCCACCCGCAGCCGACCCTGCTGGCCGTGCGCTGCCCGCAGAGCGCTTTGCTTTGCTTGTTCCGCCTGCAACAGGATGGCTCGAACTTCAGGCAGAAAAGCCTTACCCGCCTCGGTCAGTTCGGTGCCGCTCGGAAGGCGCCGGAAAAGCGACGTGCCAACCTCATTTTCAAGATCGCGAATCTGGTTGCTCAGCGGGGGCTGTCCGATGCCAACCCTGCGCGCCGCCCGCGTAAAGTTCAGTTCTTCGGCGACGGCAATGAAATAACGAAGGTGACGCAGCTCCATGTCATACCTTTAAGATATCAACATCGCCTGTGCAATATATTGGAAATACTCCTTTCGCCTGTCCACATAATCGCAGCGCACTCGCCTTGCCGGTGCGCGATTATAGCGATTCAGGAGTTCAACATGCGTGCAATTGGAAAGCAGTTGCTGATTACCGGTGTTAGCTCGGGCCTTGGCCGAGCCTTCGCGGAAGCCGCACTCGCAAAGGGGTACAGAGTCGTTGGCACGGTGCGCAACATCGAAGCCGCGAGACGGTTCGAAAATCTGGCGCCCGGTCGTGCCATCGCCGTTCAGCTCGACGTCGCCGATGTCGAGGCGATTGAACTGGTTGTTATGCATATCGAGAAATCAGTCGGTCCCGTGGACGTTCTCATCAACAATGCCGGCTACGGACATGAGGGAACATTGGAGGAATCGCCCATCGAGGAAATGCGCCGGCAATTCGAAGTTAATGTCTTCGGGGCTGTCGGAATGATGAAGGCCGTCCTGCCGTTTATGCGCCGGCGACGGGCAGGCCATATCATCAACATCACCTCCATGGGCGGTTTCATCACCATGCCGGGCATCGCATATTATTGCGGAAGCAAATTTGCGCTGGAAGGCGTGAGCGAGGTTCTTGCAAAAGAAGTGAAAGACTTCGGCATCTCGGTCACAGCGGTGGCTCCTGGCTCGTTCCGAACCGATTGGGCGGGCCGCTCCATGGTGCGCAGCGGCAGGAACATTGCCGATTACGATGCGCTATTCGATCCGATCCGCAGGGCACGTGAGGAAAAGAACGGCAAACAGCCGGGCGATCCTCGTAAGGCAGCCGCAGCCGTGATGGCGCTGGTCGAGGCAGAAAAACCACCTGTCCATTTGGTGCTTGGAGCCGATGCCCTTTCGCTCATCCGCGACAAGCTGAAAAGCTTGAGCGCGGAAATCGACGCCTGGGAAAACCTCACGCTTTCGACGGATTTTGCCGAAGCATGAGAAAGGGGCGCCTGCAAGCGCCCTGTTCGATTAGGGAACGATCAGCGTTCCGATGCCGTGCTCGGTGAAGATCTCGAGCAGGACGGAATGGGCGGTCTTGCCGTTCAGGATGACGACCCCCTGCACGCCGGCCTTGATCGCATCGATGCAGGTCTCGACCTTGGGGATCATGCCGCCCGAGATAGTGCCGTCGGCGATCAGCGCATGCGCTTCGGCGACGGAAAGTTCCTTGATGAGCTGACCCTTCTTGTCGAGCACGCCGGGAACGTCGGTCAAAAACAGCAGGCGGGTGGCGTTGAGCGCGCCGGCAATGGCGCCGGCGAAAGTGTCGGCGTTGATATTGTAGGTCGCGCCGTCGCGGCCCGGCGCCACCGGCGCGATGACCGGTATCATCTCGGAGCGGGCGAGCAGATCGAGCAGCGTGCGGTCGACCTCCACCACTTCACCGACGAAGCCGAGATCGAGCACCCGCTCGATGTTGGAATCCGGGTCCTTGATGGTCTTGCGCGCCTTTTCGGCGAAGACCATGTTGCCGTCCTTGCCGCAAAGGCCGATCGCCCATTCGCCGGTCTGATTGATCAGCGCGACGATCTCCTTGTTGATCGAGCCGGCGAGCACCATCTCGACGATCTCGACCGTCTTCTGGTCGGTGACGCGAAGCCCGCCTTCGAATTTCGATTCGATGCCCATCTTGGTCAGCATCGCGCCGATCTGCGGGCCGCCGCCGTGGACGACGATCGGGTTGACGCCCGACTGCTTCAGAAGCGCGATATCGCTGGCAAAGGCCTTGCCGAGCTCGGGATTGCCCATCGCGTGGCCGCCGTACTTCACCACGATCGTCTTGTTTTCATAACGCTGCATGAAAGGCAGCGCCTGGGCGAGAAGACGTGCCTGGATTTCGCTTTCGGACTCGTTCATGGGGACCCCGCAGGAGTTGATCGCGGGCCTTTTATCGCAAGTTTCTGACAGAGGGAATAATCCAGACCGCAATAGTTTTTCGTATGTGGCACGGAGCCAAAGGAGTTGGACCCGCCGGCTGAGCGAGGCACGATATGGGGAACGGCATGCAAGGCGATGAGATCAAGGACCTGACGGCCGCGTCGCGCTCGATCGCCTGGCATTCATTGCCCTCTACAATCAGACTGCACCGAAACTTTTCGCAATCTGCCTGCGCATCTTGGAGGACCGCACGGAGGCCGAGGATGCCCTGCAGGAAGTCTATATCAGCATCTGGCAAGCGCTCGAAGCTTCCGGGCAGCCGCGGGATCGTCCTCGGCGTGGCTGGCCGCAATTGCCCGCAACCGGTCGATCGATCTGCTGCGTGCGCGCAAGCCCGTCACCGACGAACTCGAGAGCGTTTACGATCTTGCCGATTCCGAATCCGCCCCGCAAAGACAGACGGTGACGAAGGATGAAGGAAGGCGGATTGACACCTGCATGGAAGAGTTGGAAGCTGATCGTGCGGTCGCCGTGAAACGGGCTTATGTCGAAGGGCTGAGCTATCAGGAACTGGCGGATCAGTTCGGCGTTCCGCTGAACACGATGCGGACCTGGCTCAGGCGCAGCCTCTTGAAACTGAGAGAGTGCATGGAACGATGACATCGCCCGACAAAAGCAAGGGAAACCGCTCCCGCGACGAGGTCCTCGCCGGTGAATATGTCTTGGGCGTCCTATCGCAGCAGGATCGCCGGGTGGTGGAAGAGCGCATGCGCCGCGATCGGATATTTGCGGCGATCGTCAGCCGTTGGGAAACCAACCTCTCCGCCTTCAACGACGAATATGACGGCGTCGCGCCGAGCCGGGAAACCTTCAAGCAGATCGAGTCCCGGCTGTTCGGCGAGGCCGGAAAACCCGCATCCTTTTCGCAGGGGCTGTGGAATTCGGCGGTCTTCTGGCGCTCATTGGCGTTCGCCTGCATCGTCGTCGCCGTCAGTGCCGTCATCTTCGCCTCCGGCCTTGTGCCGCAGCCGCAGGGGCCGGCACCGCTGGCGGCCGAACTTTCGGGCCAAAACAACGCGATCAATCTCCGCGCCTCCTATGAGATCCAGAGCGGCCGGCTGAAGATCGTGCCGGTCGCCGCCGGCACGCCGGAGGAGAAATCGCTCGAACTCTGGCTGGTGCCGGGCAGCGGCGCGCCGAAATCGCTCGGCATCTTTCAGCCCGGCGAAAGCGGCGAACTCGTCATTCCCGCCGATCTGCGCAATAACGTCGCCGATGGCGCAACCCTTGCCGTCAGCCTAGAGCCTTTCGGCGGCTCGCCGAGCGGACAGGTGAGCGGTCCGGTCATTGCGAGCGGTAAGGTGCACCGGCCATAACGATGCCTCGCGCGATGCGATGGCCAGGCCCGTCGCCAAGATAATCAAGGACAAGGACAAGGACGAAGGCGTCGTCCACGTCGTCGATAAGGTGCTGTTGCCGACGATGTAAAACTATCCGTATCGGCAGAGGCATCGGGGGCTCTGCGGAGCGCCGCTTTTATTTCCAACCTGCAATGCCGACGGTTTCGGCGATCGCCTGGCGCAGGTCATCGAGCCCGTCGCCTTTTTCGGACGAGGTGGACAGCACGTAGGGATAGGCGGCCGGGCGCTTGCGGATCTTTTCCGCCGTGTCGGCCAGAAGTTTCGGCACGGCCGGCGCCTTGATCTTGTCGGTCTTGGTCAGCACCACCTGGTACGAGACGGCCGCCTTGTCGAGCAGGGTCAGAACCTCCTCGTCGTTCTTCTTGATGCCATGGCGGCTGTCGATCAGCACGTAGACGCGCTTCAGCGTCGCGCGGCCGCGCAGGTAATCGAAGACGAGCTTCGTCCACTTGTCGACCTGTTCCTTCGGCGCCTGCGCATAGCCATAACCCGGCATGTCGACGATCGCCGTCGGCGGCAGGTCGCCCGCTTCGCCGGAATATCCGTCCGGCACGAAGTAGTTGAGTTCCTGCGTGCGCCCCGGCGTGTTCGAGGTGCGCGCCAGGCCCTTCTGGCCGACCAGCGCATTGATGAGAGACGATTTTCCGACATTCGAGCGTCCGGCAAAGGCCACTTCCGGCGGTCCTTCCGGCGGCAGGAAGTTGAGCGACGGGACGCCGCGGATAAAAATCCATGGGTGGCCGAAGAGTGGCTTTTCGTTTTCGGGCATGCGGGCTCGGCAATCTCCGGGTTCAGTCTTCTGTCGGCTTCGTGGTTTTGGCGGCGGATGTCAAGCTTTCAGGCGGGCAGCGTCTTGCTTCACAAGCTGGCCGGAAATGAAAAGCCCCGCCGAAGCGGGGCTTGAAAGCATCATTTCGACGGTGCCGTCTTTCGTCGGAACAGGCCCTTCAGATTGTCGAAGAGTTCGACCTTGACGCCGTGGCGCTTCATGATCACCGACTGCTGGATCACCGAGAGCGTGTTGTTCCAGGCCCAGTAGATGACGAGGCCGGCCGGGAAGCTTGCCAGCATGAACATGAACACCAGCGGCATCCAGTTGAAGATCATCGCCTGCGTCGGGTCGGGCGGCGTCGGGTTCATGCGCATCTGCAGGAACATGGTGACGCCCATGATCAGCGGCCACACGCCGAGATGCAGGAAGGTCGGCGCCTCAAAGGGCAGCAGGCCGAACAGGTTGATGATCGTCGTCGGATCGGGCGCCGAAAGGTCCTTGATCCAGCCGAAGAACGGGGCGTGCCGCATCTCGATGGTGATATAGATCACCTTGTAGAGCGAAAAGAAGATCGGGATCTGCAGCGCCACCGGCCAGCAGCCGGCGATCGGGTTGATCTTCTCGTCCTTGTAGAGCTGCATCGTCGCCTGCTGCAGCGCCATGCGGTCGTCGCCGAATTTCGCCTTCAGCTCCTCCATCTTCGGCTGCATGCGCTTCATGTTCGCCATGGAGGCGTACTGCTTGCTGGCGAGCGGAAAGAACAGCGCCTTGACGACGATCGTGGTGCAGAGGATCGCCACGCCGAAATTGCCGAAGAAGCGATAGAAGAAGTCCATCAGCTTGAACATCGGCTTGGTGATGAAATAGAACCAGCCCCAGTCGATCAGCCGGTCGAACTTCGGGATCGAATAGGAGGCCTCGTAGCCGTCGATGACGGGCACTTCCTTGGCGCCGGCAAAGACGAGGTTCTTGAGCTCAACCGACTGGCCCGGCGCAACGGTGAAGGCATCGTCCTTATAGTCGGCCTGATAGCGCGGCTGACCGTCGGAAAAATACGAGAAGTGTGCCTCATAGGCTGACGTCTGCGGCGGTACGATCGTCGCCGCCCAGTATTTGTCGGTAATGCCGAGCCAGCCGCCGGTGGATTTCGCCGGGGCCACGGCTTCCTTCTCCACCGCGCTATATTTGCTTTCGATCAGGCCGTCGTCGCCGATGACGCCGATAAACCCTTCGTGCAGCACGTAGACGGAGGGGGTCGTCGGCTTGTTGTAACGCGTCACGCGGCCGTAGGAGGAAAGCGAGGCAGGAGCCTGGCTCGAATTCTGAACCTTGTCGGCGACGGTGAACATGTAGCGGTCGTCGACGGAAATCGTGCGAGTGAAGGTCAGGCCCTTGTCATTGGTATAGGAGAGCGTCACCGGTGTCTTCTCGGTGAGCTTGGCGCCCTCCGGCGCCGTCCACAGCGTCGAGGGACCGGGGACCGCACCCGTTGCGTCGCTGCCGATATAGCCGAGCTCGGTGAAGTAACCATCCTTGGTTTCGGCCGGGCTGAACAGCGTGATGGTCGGGCTCGAGTCGTCGACGGTCTCGTGATAGCCCTTGAGCTTCAGGTCGTCGAGCCGGGCGCCGGCAAGGTTGATCGAGCCGGAAAGGGCAGGGGTGTCGATGACGATGCGCGGGGTCTTTTCGAGCGCCTGCTCGCGCGTCGCCGTCGCGGCTGCCTGGCCGGTCGGGGCCGCGCCGGTCGTTTGCGCCGGTGCTCCGCCGGCAGCAGCCGGCTGCTGCGTCTGCTCGGTCTGCTGTTGCGCCTTCTGGGCTTCCTGCGTCTTGCGCTGGGCCTCGATGCGCGGATTCATATAGAGAAACTGCCAGCCGAGGACGATCAGCACCGAGAGAGCGATCGCAATGAAATAATTGCGGTTGTTTTCCATCATAGGTTCCTGGGGCGTCCGTTTCCTGGGCGCCGGTGTTTCGGCCTGGTTTCCACGCGGGATTTCAATTCCGCGGCCAATTCCTGGAAGGACGCGTCGAGCACGTCCCTGCGCGCGACAACCACATAGTCGTGTCCGGGCTTCATTGCAAACCCCGCATGAAGCCGCACCGCCTCTTTCAGGCGGCGGCGCATGCGGTTTCGCTCTACGGCATTGCCATGTTTTTTGGTGACTGTGAAACCGACACGCGCCTGGCTGTCGGGTTCCTTCCGGTCGAGCACTTCGAGAAGGAAGAGTCCTCCCCGGCGTTTTTCGCCCTCGCGCACGGCAAGAAACTGCGGGCGGCTCTTCAGCCGCCCGACAGCGTGTTTTTTCTCACTGGTCGTCAATTCGCCCGCCATCTCTTATCGGGCAACCCGGCCTTAAGCCGAGAGACGCTTGCGGCCCTGCGCGCGGCGGGCAGCGATGACCTTGCGGCCACCATTCGTGGACATGCGCGCACGGAAGCCGTGGCGACGCTTGCGAACAAGCTTGGATGGTTGGTAAGTACGCTTCATTTATTTAAACACCGCGGAGTGCGGCCCTTCTTGAATTTGCATGATGCAAGGAGCGTTGTTTTTCGAACGGGCGAGCCATGAAGGCCTTAGGTGACCGGACGTGCGGCGGCTTATACGGATGAAGCCTGCCAAAGTCAATTTATAACAGATCATTTCACCGGTAATGCTGGCCTGCGCGTGGTTTTCGCATGTAAGTGTTAATAAGTTTGTTTTGCTCCAGAAGGTTGTGCTTGGTCGCCGCCGCGACGGAAAGTCATGCTTTTCAGCGACTTGCGCCTGGGGCGGACGCCGGCATGGCTAATATTCTGGGGCCATAATCGTAAACATTAGAAATGTAACTTTAAGGAATTTCGCGGATATTCGCACCATCAGCCGGGAACTGGCTTTCCAGGCAGTGATGGGAGCTAGGAGGCATTGCATTGAAGATCCGCGGCAAGATTAATCTGCTGGTTTGCGTAATGGGCGCCGTCGCCCTTCTGATCGGCGCAACGGCATTGTCCGCCATGCGCGAATACAGCCGCAACCTCACTGCTTACGAGCAGGCCGCCGCCCGCGCCTATGCCGGCGAGCGCCTCAACCGTTTCGTCACCGCTGTCGTCATGGAGTCGCGCGGCATCTATGCGGCGAAGACGATCAAGGATACGCCGAACTTCGCCAAGGGCATCACGGCCGCTCTCGATGAGATCGACAAGGTCATCGCCGGCTGGGCGCCGCTCGTTCCCGAAAGCGAGAAGGCCAACTTCGCCAAGCTCGTCTCTCGCGCCGCCGAATTCCGCACCTTCCGCACGGAAACGGCCCGCCTCGGCACCGAAGTCGGGCCCGAGGCCGCCAGCCAGCAGGGCAACAACGAGGCCAATCGCGCCAATCGCAAGGCCTTCCAGGCTGAAATCGACGCGGTCGTCGCTACCGACAAGGCAGCTCTCGAAGCCGTCAACGCCGATATCGAAAGTTTCCGCTCCTGGGTCCTGACGCTCGTGCTCAGCATTACCGGCATCGGCATCGCGGTCGGCATCGGCATGGGCTTTTATATCGGCACCAGCCATCTGAGCCGCCCGATCAAGCGTGTCACCCACGCGATCAAGGAGGTCGCCAACGGCAATTTCGACGCCGAGGTTCCCTTTGCCGGCCGCAAGGACGAAATCGGCGAGATGGCCGCCGCGGTCGCGGTCTTCAAGGAGAACGGCCTTGCCGTCAAGCGCCTGAACGCTCAGGAGGCGGCGATGCGCGCCAAGAGCGACGATCTGCAGTCGAGCATGTCGGTCGTCGTGGCCGCGGCTGCGGCCGGCGATTTCAGCCATCGCATCGACAAGGACTATCAGGACGAGAACCTCAACCAGTTCGCCGGCAATATCAACACGCTGCTGTCGAGCGTCGATGCCGGGATCGGCGAGACCCGCCGCGTCATCGCAAGCCTTGCCGAAGGCGATCTGACCCAGACGATGAACGGCAATTTCCAGGGCGCCTTCGCCGAGCTGCAGCAGAACGTCAACAACAGCTTCGTAACGCTGCAGGCGACGATGCGCGAAGTGCGCGAGACGACCGAAGCGATGAACGGCAACACATCAGAGCTGCGCAATGCCAGCGACGACCTGTCGAAGCGCACTGAGCAGCAGGCGGCGGCCCTCGAACAGACCTCCGCGGCGCTCGACGAGATCACAGCCGTCGTCCAGAACTCCACCGAGCGGGCGCATGAAGCGACCGTCATGGTCTCAGAAGCCAAAGAAAATGCCGGCCGCTCCGGCGTCGTCGTCCGCAACGCCGTCGAGGCCATGGGCCGCATCGAGCAGGCCTCGCGCGAAATCAGCCAGATTATCAACGTTATCGATGAGATCGCCTTCCAGACCAACCTCCTGGCGTTGAACGCCGGGGTCGAGGCCGCCCGCGCCGGCGAGGCCGGCAAGGGCTTCGCGGTGGTCGCGCAGGAAGTGCGTGAACTCGCCCAGCGTTCGGCGACCGCTGCCAAGGACATCAAGGCACTGATCACCAAATCGGGCGATGAGGTGCAGGTCGGCGTCAAACTCGTCCAGGCGACCGGTGAGGCGCTGTCGGAAATCGGCGCCCGCGTCATCGCCATCAACGACCATATCCATTCGATCGCCACGGCCGCGGTCGAACAGTCGACCGGTCTCAAGGAGGTCAATACGGCCGTCAACCAGATGGATCAGGTGACCCAGCAGAATGCTGCAATGGTGGAAGAAACCTCTGCCGCCACGCACCGGCTTTCAGCCGAAGCCAACGGGCTGGTGCACCTCATTGCCCGCTTCAAGCTTTCGGATGCGGTGGCGCCCGTGGCGCTTGTGCGCAACGAGCCGCACAGGCAGCCGGTCGCCTCACCCGCCCGCCGCGCGATCGCCAAAGTCGCCCGCGCCTTCGGCGGCAGTGCGGCTGCAGCCGAGCAGAGCTGGGAAGAGTTCTGAGAATTTTCCAACGCCCAGTAGCTGCCCCTCACCCTAACCCTCGCCCCGTAAAACGGGGCGAGGGGACGTGCCAGGCGCGACGTTGAGATGGAGGAGGCCGGTGCGGCATGTCCCTTCGCCCCGTTTACGGGGAGCAACCATGTTTAATTCTTGCGGTGTTGTGGCGTCCATTCGGTCTTGCGAAAGAGGATTGTGTTGGCGAGAACGATGAGTTTTCGGGCG